>JBDHZQ010000233.1:0-2519 GCA_039811945.1 Propionibacteriaceae bacterium | reverse complement strand
CTGCCAGCACCCGCGCGTGGGTCCACATGCCGTGGATGATCGCCCGCGGCAGCCCGAACGCCCGTGCGGCGACCGGGCTGAGGTGGATCGGATTGACGTCTCCCGACACCTTCGCATACCGACGTCCCAGGTCGGCAGGCAGCCGCCAGACCGCGTCCGCCGCGATCTGTTCGAACTCGCTCGGGAGATCGACACCCCCCGGTTGCTTCTCCGGCCCCATGCCGGGCAACGCACCGTCTCGCACCAGGTAGGCCGAGACCCCACGCCAGACCAACTCGTCACCCGCGTACGCCTCACCGACCATGTCGATCAGAACTCCGCGACGATGCTCGCGCGGGGGGCCGTACGACGAGGCCAGCGTCAGCCTTTCGGTCACCGAAACCGGCCGATAGAGGGTCATCGAGTTCGTGGCGTGCAGGATCCCCGCGAGCGAGAACGGGGAGTCCTTGGCCGACAGAAGCGCCATCTGCAAGGGAAAATGCATGACGTGAAGCCACGTGGCCGGCACGTGATCTCGCACGGTGAATCCGCACACCTTGTCGTAGGCCGCCAAGTCCGCCGTCGACTGGGGCTGATCGGCCAGCCGAATCTGACGATCGGGCAGAGTGGTCGGGCGGTTTCCGGTGAACCGTCGCAGCAGGTCGGTGGACATCGACGTCGCCAAGCCGGGCGCGATCGAGGGCATGGTCGACAAGAGCTGGATCCGAGGCTCGGACATGGTTCCTCCTACTGGCCGACGATGGCTTGGCCGCACACTCGTACGACCTGGCCGGTGACCGCGGCGGACGCCGGATCTGCGAAGTAGGCGATCGTCTCAGCCACGTCGACGGGCTTGCCGCCCTGCTGGAGGCTGTTGGACCGCTTGAAGATCTCGCGCTGCACGAACGGGATGATCGCTGTCATGTCGGTCTCGATGAAGCCCGGACCGACCGCGTTGACGGTGATCCCGCGGGAAGCGAGTTCCGGTGCCATGGCCCGCACCAAGCCGACGATCGCCGCCTTCGACGCGGCGTAGTTCGTCTGCCCCTTGTTGCCGGCGATGCCGGAGGTGGACGAGATCCCGACGATCCTGCCGCCATCGGCGATGCCGCCGACTCGTCCGTCGAGGAGTTGCGCGTTCATGCGCAGTTGCGCGGCGAGGTTGACGTCGAGCACCTGCGCCCAGGTCGACTCGTCGAGGTTGGCGATCATGCGGTCCCGCGTGATGCCGGCGTTATGCACGATCGCGTAGATCCGTGCGTCGTTGCCGTACCGGCCGGTCACGTGCTCGGCGATCCGGGAGCCCGCGTCGGCCGCCGTGATGTCGAGTTGCAACGCGGTGCCGCGGATCTCGTTGGCCACCTTCGAAAGAGTCTCGCCCGCGGGCGGGATGTCGACACAGACCACGGTCGCACCGTCACGTGCGAACGTACGGGCGATGGCGGCCCCGATACCGCGCGCCGACCCGGTCACGACCACGATTTTGCCCGTGAACGGGGACGTGTCCTTGGCTGCTTCGTCGCTGACCTGGGCGCCGTCGACCCGCCACGACTGGCCGTCGACGTACGCGCTGCGGCCTTCGAGCAGGAACCGCAGGGTCGAGGCGAGAGCGGCCGGCGAAGTCGCAGGATCCACGTAGACCAGGTTCGACGTCGCGCCACCGCGGACTTCCTTGCCGAGCGACCGGTTCACTCCGTCGAGACCCTGAGCGACCACCCGCGGTTCGAGGTCGTCGCCGTACGACTCAGGAGCCCGGGCGACGAGGATGATCCGACCGCTGCCCGCGAGACCGCGCACCCCGGGACGCAGCACCGACCGCAGATCCTCCAGATCCGCGACCGTGCGCACGCCCGTGAGGTCGACCACGAGCGCGCCGATCTTGCGGTCGTACCGCGGCGGCTGCATGCGCCCGTCGTCGCCCTTGGTTCGTGACTCGGGGGTGTCCCGGATCGGGGCCGTCGGCTCGATGCCCAGCAAGGCGAGCGTGTCCCGTACGACCCCTGCCGCACCGATCTCGGCCAGGACGACCTCACCCGCCGGGAGGACCCGGCCACGGCGAAGATCCGGCGCCGGCGGTAGCCCCACCTTCGTGGCGACGGTCTTGCCGAAGGCCGAATCGGCGACCGCCTTCGCGATCGGCGAACTGACCAATGCCTCCAGTGGATCGAACTTCTTGCCCATCACATCGCCTCCAAGATCGCGACGACACCCTGGCCGCCGGCAGCACAGACACTGATCAACGCGCGGGCCGGTCGTCCGTCGACCCGACCGGCTTGGTGGACCAACTTCGCAGCCGTGGCCACGATCCGGCCACCGGTGGCACCGAAGGGATGCCCCGCGGCCAGCGACGAACCGAGCACGTTGACCTTCGAGCGGTCGATGTCACCGAGCGCGGCGTCGAGTCCGAGCGTCTCGCGGCAGTACGTCTCGTCGGCGAGGGCTGCCAGAGTCGCCAGCACCGTACCCGCGAACGCTTCGTGGATCTCGTAGAAGTCGAAGTCCTGCCAGGTCAAGCCGTTGCGGGCCAGCAACTCGGGGAT
>JBDHZQ010000232.1:0-2523 GCA_039811945.1 Propionibacteriaceae bacterium | reverse complement strand
GATCAGCTATGCGGTGCAGCCCGAACCCAAGGGTCTGGCTCAGGCGTTCACCATCGGCGCCGACTTCCTCGACGGCGAGGCGTGCTGTCTGGTGTTGGGCGACAACATCTTCTACGGCCAGGGCCTGGGTACCCAACTGAAGCGGTTCAACGACATCGATGGTGCGGCGGTCTTCGGCTACTGGGTGGCAGATCCCACCGCGTACGGCGTCGTCGAACTCGACGACAGCGGACTCGCCCTTTCGATCGAGGAGAAGCCGACCCATCCCAAGTCTCACTACGCAGTCCCGGGTCTGTACTTCTACGACAACGACGTGGTGCCGATCGCCCAGGGTCTGGCCCCGTCTGCACGGGGGGAGTACGAGATTACCGATGTCAACCGGGTGTACCTCGACCAGCGCAAGCTGCAGGTGTCGGTGCTCCCCCGAGGGACGGCGTGGCTGGACACCGGAACGTTTGATTCGTTGAATGACGCGAGCAACTTCGTCCGCACCATTCAGGCCCGGCAGGGCTTGCAGGTGGGCTGCCCAGAAGAGGCGGCGTGGCGGCAGGGCTTCCTGGCCGACGACAAGCTCGCAGAGCGAGCGGCCGCCCTGGCCAAGTCGGGCTACGGCGACTATCTGAGGGGTCTGCTGGAGATCTGAGCGGATCTTCCCGGTCGAACGCAGAGCCGTGGGGCCCAGGACATCTTTTCTGGGCCCCACGGCTGGACTGTGGTCAGATCCGCGTGGCGACGAACTCCTCGATACTCGCCTTGATGGGACCGCTCGTCATTGTCGAGCCAAGGTACACCCGGGCCCCTACGCCGCCGGCCGTCCTCAGTT
Organism: Propionibacteriaceae bacterium; assembly: GCA_039811945.1. GTDB lineage: Bacteria > Actinomycetota > Actinomycetes > Propionibacteriales > Propionibacteriaceae > Fen-668. Next base: position 1,700 of record JBDHZQ010000232.1, on the reverse strand, counting down.
CGGGCCGGTCGTCGCTGCCGGAGACGGTGGCTTCGGACGGCTCGTCGCCCGCGGAGCCGACCCAAACCTTGCCGCTCAGGTTCGCCGTGGTGCCGCCGGAGACATCGAACCGCATGCGCACGAGTTCGCCCGCGGAGTAGCTGAACCCGCTGATGACGGTCGTCCTGATCGTCGTCTCCTGGCCGTCGATCACTCGTGACAGGTAAACCCGCAGAACGTTGGCGGCCGGTTCGATCCGAGCGGTCAACGAGTAGTAGCTCGAACCGGAGGTGCGGGCGAGCACTTGGTGGTAGTAGTTGCCGCCCGCAGGAACCTTGTCCAAGGCGAAGTCGGTGAGGATGCTGACATCCCGCTCGGAGACGCCGTTCAGCCGCACAACCCGCTGGGAACCCGCGACATCAGCGATGGTTCCAACCCCGGAGCCGACCGTGAAGGAACTTGCGCTGCCGGCGAGGCTCCATGTCCCTCCGACCGGAGCCGATCCCCAACCCGATCCGCTAGTGCGATCAAAGGAGTCGCTTGCCGCTACGTTGCTCGGCGCCGACGTCACCTCCACCTGCTTGGTGGCGGTGTCGGTGGCCCCGTCATCGTCGGTCACAGTCAGCTTGACGGTGTACGTCCCGGCCGCGGCGTATTCATGGCCGGCGGTCACGCCACTGTCGGTGGCCCCGTCGCCGAATTCCCAGGCGTAGCTCTGGATCGTGCCGTCGCCATCGGTGGAGGTCGAGCCGTCGACCTCCACGGCCAGCCCGTTGACGGTGGTCTGTATGACTGCCGACGGTGCCTGGTTTTGGTTCAGGATCACCGTCTTCTCGACCTGATGGGTCGCCCCATCCTGATCGGTCACGATCAGCGTCACGGTGTAACTGCCCGCGTTGGTGTAGGTGTGCGTGGTCTGCGCACCCTCGCCGGTCTCACTGTCGCCGAAATCCCAGGCATAGGTCAGGTCTGATCCGTCGGGATCGGACGACGCCCGGCCGTCGAAGCTGACCTTCAGACCCGTCACCTGAGGTGTGGCCATCACGGCGACCGGCGGCTGGTTGACCCGCTCCACCGTCACAGTGGTGGTGTAGACAGCCTGGGCGCCGTCATTGTCGGTGACGGTAAGCCGGATCGAGTAGGTGCCGGCAGTCGCGTAGGTGTGCTCGGTCTGCTTGCCCGTGCCGGTGTGGGCGTCGCCGAAGTCCCAGGCGTAGCTCGCGATTTCCCCATCGCCGTCGGTCGACGCGGAAGCGTCGACCGCGACACGCAGTCCGCTGTTGGTGGCGGTGAAGTCAGCCAGCGGAGGAGCGTTGGTGTCGACCCAGGCGGTAGCCAGATAGTCATCGATGGTCGATGTCAGCGGCACTGAAGTCATCGCCCCCGAGGTGTATCCGGTGATCGACAGAGCGCCGGAGCCCTGCAGCACGGCGGTGCTGTCGGTCGTGCTCACCAGTGCTGCTCCCGGCTCCGGATCGGTTGCGCGCCATGCCTTGGCCTGCAGCACGGCCGGATTGTTCCCGTGGACATCGAAGCGCAGCTTCACCCGCTCGCCGGCGGTGTAGCCGAAGTCGTTGATGTTGACCGTCTTGATCACCGTCTCGGCCCCGGAGACCACGCGTCCTGTCGAGACCACCGAGGAGCCCGAACCGACTGGTCCGGAGACCACGGCACCCGAGACCTCCGAAACCACCGAGCCAGCGGAGCCCGAGCCGACCAGG
>JBDHZQ010000231.1:0-2526 GCA_039811945.1 Propionibacteriaceae bacterium | reverse complement strand
CCTTGCTGACCCGTGAACTCGTCGCCGCCGGTGAGCCCCGGACGGCCGTCATGCTGAACCACGACTCGGCCGCCGGGAACCTGACGATGCAAGCACTGCCGCAGTTGGTCCGGGTCCTCCGCGACCGGGGCTACTCCTTCGGGGTCATCGGCTGAATCGACGATCGCGGCGCGACCGGCACCGAATCTGCCCCTGAAATCCACGCGAAACTCGCATTTCCCCACTGAGCACTGAGCACCCCGGCACGAACGACGGCAAAAAGGGCCCTCACTGCGACTATTCGCAGTGAGGGCCCTTTGTGCCGTCGTTCGTGCCAGTCCCTTACCTCACGGTCGGACGGAAATGCACTCCGGCGTCGGGGTCGACCAGGATGTCTTGGGTAGCGGAGAGTCCGTCGACCAGCAACACGGCATCCACCGGCACCGATCTCTTCAGCAGGGCCAGGGCGACCGGACCCAACTCGTGGTGGCGCGCAACTCCGCCCACGAATCCCACGCTCCGCCCGTCCGGCTGGTCGGCCAGCCGTACCTCCGCACCGGCGGCCGGAAGGTCGCTCGTCGAACCGTCGAGCAGCAACCGCACCAGCCGACGCGGCGGACGACCGAGGTTGTGCACCCGCGCGACCGTCTCCTGGCCGCGGTAACACCCCTTGTCAAGGGCGACCGCGGCGCTCGGGACACCGAGTTCGTTCGGGATTGTGCGATCGTCGGTGTCGACCCCGATCCGGGGTTGGCCGTGCTCGATCCGGCGAGCCTCGTACGCCCAGATCCCGACCGGCACGGCACTCGCCATGGCGTCGGTGAGCGTCTCGCGTGGCACGAACTCCTCGTACCCGCCGAGCGAGTCGACTCCCTCCCGCCGAGCGAGCACGGGCAGTCCGTGCGGCACCGAACCATGCCGCCAGACCACCGCGACGTCACCTCGTACGGCCACCTCGACCTTCGTCATGAACCGCATCGAATCCAGCCAGGCGACCAGTGACTGCCCCCGACCGGGTTCAGTCCAAGCCCAGAACACCTCACCGTCGTCCACGCCGTACAGCACGTGCTCGACGTGCCCGTTCGGGCTCAGCACATACGCCGTCACCGCCCGCCCCGGCGCCACTCCCTCGAAGACCTGACTGGTCAGAGAGTGGAGCCACCGCAACCGATCTGGCCCCGATACCGTGACGACGTCGCGATTCGACAGGTCGACCACGACGTCGGTCGACTCGATGGCCCTGGCCTCGGCGCCCGGGTTGCCGTAATGCCACGGCAGGCCCGCATCGGGTCCTGCCGGGACGTCGACCCTCATACCCGGGCCAGCCGCATCCAGAGGTACGGCTGAAGTGCGGTTTCGGTCGTGGCCCGATCGAAGGTCCACAGCAAGTCGCCTTCGACGTTGCCGTACAGCCGGTGGCCGCCGGTGTACTCCTCGGCGGAGTTCACGGTCCGGGCGACCGCGTCGGTCGTCAGCTCGATCTTCGCGCCGGTGATCTTGCCGAACCACACCTCGGCGTAGCCCTCGGGATGGGCGAGCACCACCTCCACCGTGCCGTCGGCCTGCGGACGCCAGAAACCCGTCTCCATCGACAGCGGCCTGACCGGAGCACCCGACTCGTCGACCTCGAACAACTGGCACAGATAGTGCAGGTAGTCACCTCCGTTGTCGGCGAAATCGATCTGCGCGCCGTACGAGAAATCGCCCCGACCCGGCCACGATCCCTGACCCTGACCCTCCCACCGACCGATCATCCAGGCGAGGGCCACCAGCTTCGGGTTCAGGTCTGCGTCGATCTCGAAAGCCATGTCACTGTTCCTTTTCTTCGTCGATGTCCGTCGTCAAGGGCGTCGGATCGTCGTCCCGCCCAGCCCGGGTCAGCGACACCACGATCCTGACCAGCGCCACCAGCGCGATCAGTCCCAGGACTCCCGTAGCGATGATGAAGATCCAACCGGCAGCCGACGACACCGGACGAGTCTAGACATCTCGACCGAGAGAACCGCTCCACGCCTCACAGCACCAACGCCACCACGGCGCCGGCGATGAGCAGGTTGACAGCGGTCCCCAGCCACGCCAGGACCGGTCTCCGCTCGGGCACACACGGCAGTCGTCGCGCGCGACGTACCCCGACGACGGCAAACCAGACGGCAGGCCCCAGGAGCATGCCGTACGTCCAGCCGGGCACGTACGACCACGGCCCCAAAGGCGCCAGCAACACGCACCCGCCGACCAGGTCGGACAGTCCGGACAGGACATGCAGACGACTCGTCGCCCGTATCAACCGAACCACGCCGCTCGCCACGAACACCAGCACAGCGACGCATGAGGCCCGATCGATCGCCAGGATGGTGCGGGCCGCCGCCGTACTCCCGTTGTGCCACGTGATCGTGTGCCCCCGCGTGGTCGTCGTGATCCAGGTTTGATGGCTCCTGTCCGGCGGTGACCTCAGTACGGTGACGCCATGCGTCTCGTGATCCAAAGGGCGGTGTCGGCCTCGGTGACGGTGGGTGGCGAGACGGTAGGAACGCTACCCAGTCCAGGACT
>JBDHZQ010000230.1:0-2528 GCA_039811945.1 Propionibacteriaceae bacterium | reverse complement strand
AGCCGCGGCGTCCGCAGCGCCCGCCGTGGTCGAGGAGGTCGACGACGGCCTGACCGGCTTCGACGCCCTGGCCCGTGACACCATCAAGCACATCGGCGGACCGGACAACGTGCGTTCCGTGCTGCACTGCATCACCCGCGTGCGCTTCTACCTCAAGGAAGAGGCGCAGGCCGACGACGAGGTCGTCGCGAACCTCGACGGCGTCATCGACGGGTCGATGATCCCGGTCATCGGCCTGCTGGCCGCGGCCGGCATCCTCAAGGGCATCCTGGCCCTGCTGCTCAACTTCAAGGTGATCACGGGCGAGAGCGCGACCTACATGGCGATCAACGCCATGAGCGACTCGGTGTTCTACTTCCTGCCGATCTTCGTCGGCTTCACGGCGGCGAAACGGCTCGGTGCCGACCGGATCATCGTGGCGATCATCGGCGGCGTTCTCACCTACCCGACGCTCGTGGCGGCGTCCAAGACCGAGGGGACGACCTCGATCCTCGGGATGAGCATCAACTCCGACTTCTTCGGGATCCCCTACCACCTGGCTGGCTACACTTACTCGATCTTCCCGATCATCGTGGCGGTCTGGCTGGCGTCGAAGGTCGAGCCATGGCTGAAGAGGATCATCCCGGCGACGATCCGCATGATCTTCGTGCCGCTCATCGAGGTGTTCGTCGTCTCGATCGCGATCCTGCTGGTGCTGGGGCCCATCGTCACGTTCCTGTCGGGCGGCCTGGCCGCGGGCATCCAGTTCGTCTACGACCTCAACCCGACGATCGCCGGCCTGCTGATCGGTGGCCTGTACCAGTCGCTGGTCATCTTCGGCCTGGACTGGGCGGTCATTCCGCTGGTGGCCGGCGACATCGCGTCGTCCGGCCACTCCTACCTCAACGCCATCATCTCGGCCACGATGGTGGCCCAGGGCGGCGCGGTGCTGGCTGTTTTCGCGAAGTCGAAGGTCGCCAAGATCAAGGAACTCGCCGGATCGGCGACGCTGGTGGCCTTCTCGGGCATCACCGAGCCGGCCATGTACGGCATCAACCTGAAGTACGGCCGCGCGTTCATCACCGCGTCGGTCGGTGGTGCAGCGGGTGGTCTGCTGACGGGCCTGTTCAACGTGAACATGTGGGGATTCACCGGGTCACTGATCGGCTTCACGTCGTTCATCAACCCGAAGGACGGCATCGACTCCAGCTTCTGGGGCTACCTGATCGCCTCCGCGACCGCCCTGATCGTGTCGTTCGTGCTGACCTACATGTTCGGCTTCAACGACGACGACCTCGACAAGTCCAAGGAGGTCAAGAAGGTGCGCCTCGGCAAGCGTGAGCCGGCAGGGACGTAACACTGCCACAGGCGCGGCTTGCCGAAGGGGCCGTTGGGAGGAGTGCTGGAGCACTCGTCTCGACGGCCCCTTTCGGCCACCAGTGGGTCGGCGTCGGGGTGGGCTGTGGGCGGTGGCGGACGGCGCCGGATCTGCCCGGTGTCGTCGACCGCTGGGGTGTATGGCGTCCGACCCGTCAGCGGAAGTCGCGGTCGAAGTACTGACCGTCGGTGCCGCCGGACGCCACCCGCTCGGCTTCGGCCTGCCGCAGTTCGACGCGGCGGATCTTGCTCGACACGGTCTTGGGCAGTGCCTCGGTGAACTCCACGATGCGCACCAACTGGTAGCCGTTCAGGTGCTCGCGGACATGGGCGAACAGGCTGCGCGCGGTCCCGGCATCAGGGACGTGCCCGGCGGCCAGCACGACGTACGCCTTCGGGCGGAAGCCGCGCACGGCGTCCGGGGAGGGCACCACCGCGACCTCCGCCACTGCGTCGTGCAGCATCAGGGCGCTCTCGAGTTCGAAGGGGCTGATCTTGTAGTCGGACGCCTTGAACACGTCGTCAGCCCGTCCCACGTAGGTCAGGTACCCGACCTCGTCGCGAGACGCGATGTCGCCCGTTCGGTAGAACCCGCCGCGGGTCGCCTCGGCCGTCATCGCGTCATCGGTGTAGCCGGGCATCAGTGCGACCGTTCCGGCGGTCAGGTCGAGACAGATCTCGCCTTCACCCACCCCGTGGACCACGGCGTCCGTCGCAGGATCGACCAGCACCACGGTGTAGCCGGGCATGGGGCGTCCCATGGCGCCCGGCTTGAGGGGCTGCCCCGGTGAGTTGCCCACCGCGCACGTCATCTCGGTCTGGCCGTAGCCGTCGCGGATCGTGGCGCCCCACGCGTACCGCACCCGGTTGATCACCTCGGGGTTCAACGCCTCGCCGGCGCCCACGAGTTCGCGGGGCGGGTTGGCCAACCGGGACAGGTCGGCCTGGATCAGCATCCGCCACACCGTCGGCGGGGCACAGAACGACGTGACGTGGTGGGCGTCCATCACCTGCATCAACGCCTCGGCGTTGAAGCGGGCGTAGTTGAAGATGAAGACCGTCGCGCCAGCCAGGAACGGGCTGAAGAAGTTGCTCCAGGCGTGCTTGCCCCAGCCCGGCGAGCTGATGTTGAGGTGCACGTCGCCGGGCTTGACGCCCAGCCAGTACATCGT
>JBDHZQ010000229.1:0-2563 GCA_039811945.1 Propionibacteriaceae bacterium | reverse complement strand
TTCACGGATGCGCCGTACAGTGAACGACGTGGATTGGCTTCCGGGGAGGTGGGCTCTGGCGATCGCCTCGGTTGCTTACGGGGTGTGGTGGGTCGTCGAGGCGTTGACCCTCCCGGCCCAGTCGCCCGGGAAGATGGGTTTCGATGGCCAGGTCACCCGCTGGGATTCGAAAGCCAGTTCGCTCACCATGTCTGCCGTCGTCGGTGCGTTGATTGCCCTCGTGTTCTGGCTGATGCCCCTGCTGTTGAAGCGCATCCCGTCTGGGCTGGTCAACGTTCCGAATCCCGATTACTGGCGCCGCCCTGAGAACTACCCCGAGGCCGTTCGCCGAATCTCCGACCCGATGTCTCGGTTCGGTGCAGCGACCCTGGTGCTCCTCATCTCGATGCAGGTTGTGATGTGGGCTGTCGCTCTTGGCAAACCTCTGCCCACTTGGGCCCCGGTCGTCGCGCTGGTGCTCTACCTCGCTTACGTGGTCTCGTGGATCGCAAAGTTGTACCGCCAGTTCCGTGTTCCGGGGCGCCGATCAGCCCGGTGATGGCACGAACGACGGCAAAAACGCGGGTTACTGCGATTATTCGCAGCAAGGCTCGTTTTTGCCGTCGTTCGTGCCGGTTCCGCCCGGCTGTTGCCAAGAGTCTCGGTCCGGCGACGTGTCCGGTACCCTCGCCCGCGTGATCCAGGTCGTGGGCGCCGCAATTGTGCGAGACGGGCGGGTCCTCTCTGCGCGTCGTGCCCACCCCCCGGCGTTGGCGGGTCGATGGGAATTCCCTGGCGGGAAGGTGGAGGGCGCAGAGGACCCTGCCGACGCCCTGACCCGAGAGATTCGTGAGGAATTGGGATGTGCGATCGAGGTGGGGCCGTGGCTTGACCTCACCGTGCCGATCAACACCGATGCCGAGTTGAGGCTGGCGTGGGCCACCGTGATCACCGGTAACCCCTCCCCAGCCGAACATGACCAGGTGCGCTGGCTGTCAGCCCACGAGCTGGAGAGCGTCACCTGGCTTGACGCCGACCAGCCGTTCCTAGCGCAGGTCCGAGACGGGTTGCTCGGGTCCGCTCAGTCCTCTCGGAATGACGCGGAGCCGACGCCGGCTCTCCCCTAGGCGAACCGGTGATCGAGGTCGAAGGTCACGTTGCCCCTCAGAATCGTGGCTACAACCTTGGCGTGGAAATGACGTCCCTCGTACGGCGTATTGCCGGCGATGCTGGCCAGGTCGACCCCGGCCGCGGCCCAGCCGCGGTCGGGGTCGACCAGGCACAGCGTCGCCGGCGTCCCCGGTGACAGGTCATGACCGTGATCGGTCAAGCCGGCGATGCTCGCCGGCTTGACGCTCATGCGATCCGCGAGATCCGCCCACGTGAGTCGTCCTGGGCGGACGAGGGTGTCCGCGACCACCGCGAGGGCTGTTTCAAGCCCGAGCATCCCCATGGACGCGCCGCACCAGTCGCCGGCCTTCGAGGCCGGCGGGTGCGGCGCATGATCGGTACCGACGACATCGATCGTGCCGTCGACCAACGCTTCTTGAACGGCTCTGACGTCGTCGGAGGACCTCAACGGCGGGTTGACTTTGAACTGCGGATCGCCGGTCAGGGCCGTGGTGTGGTCGAGCAGAAGGTGATGCGGAGTCGCTTCGGCGGTCACCGGGAATCCCTGGGCCTTGGCCCACCGGACCACCTCGACCGTCGCTCGCGTCGACACATGACAGGCATGCACGCGTGCACCGAGCTCCGCCGCCATCAACGCATCCCGAGCCACGATCACCGATTCCCCCATCGTCGGCCAGCCAGGCAGCCCGACGGCCTCGGCGATCCCCGCATCCACCTGCGCATCCCGCGTCAGCAGCGGATCCTGCGCATGTTGGGCCAACACCCCGTTGAACGAACGGATTTCGACGAGCGCATCGCGCATCAAGTCAGACCTCGCCACGCATCGGCCGTCGTCGGAAAAGATCCTGACGCCCACGGCGCCCATCGCCGCGAGGTCGGCGAGTTCCTCCCCGTCTTGTCCGACCGTGACCGCCCCGATCGGGAACACGTCCACAAGCCCGCACTCGCGGCCTCGCCGTACCTGGTAGGCAACCCATTCCGGCGCATCCGTCACCGGAACCGTGTTGGGCATCGTGCAGACCGCTCCGTACCCGCCCCTCGCCGCAGCCACCGATCCTGTCGCGATCGTCTCCGCGGTACCCGGACCGGGGTCGCGCAGATGCGTGTGCAGGTCCACCAACGCGGGCAGCATCACCAAGCCTGAGCAGTCGACCCGCCGCGCTCCCGGGCCCGGATCGGGGATGACTCGCCCACCCTCGATCGCAATGTCCCGCACCCCTCGGCCCAGGACGTCCGCCCCCGTCAACACCGTCACATCGTCTGCCACGGCCCCGAATCTAGTGGGGTCCGGCGATCTCTCGAGGGACGCACGTCGGCGCCCGTCGCCGAAGCGAGGGCGCCGAGTGTGGGAAGGTCGACCGAAGCTACTGCCCGTACGGAGGCTGCTGGCCGTACCCGGACTGGCCGTACCCGGACTGGCCGTAACCCGGCTGCTGACCCGTAGAGCCTTGGC
>JBDHZQ010000228.1:0-2564 GCA_039811945.1 Propionibacteriaceae bacterium | reverse complement strand
CGAACTGGCGTGAAGTTGCACGAGCATTCGTCGCGGCCACAGGATCATCATGAGCGAGATGAACACATCAATGAGGCGGCAGCACGTATGACGCGGGGAACCCGAGAGTGTTCGGTTCCGTGGCGAGGGGTGATGCTCGCCGTGACAGCGACATCGACCTCATGGTCGACCTGGTGCCGGGGCGGGCCAACGAGTTGCTTCGGCTCTCGGGCCTGGCCGAGGAGCTGAGTTCGTTGCAGGGTCGGCGCGTTGACGTTGTGAGTGAGTCCTTCTTGCGGGACGAGGTCTGATAGCGCGACAGGACGCGGTGCCGTGTGAGTCGATCCGACCCCGAGCGCGCTTCGCCGCCGGCAGCCGCCGCCAGTCGCCGATCAAGCGTGACGAGCGTCGCGCCCAACACCTCCGCCAGGGCCACATATGCCGCATCCAGCTCGCGAACCGTGTGCCGTAGTTCCCAGGCTCTCCCGAGGAGTCCCCGATGGGCGTACCGCCCGCTCCAGCCACTGCGTGACCGTCGGGTGGGCGGCCAGTCGCTCGATTTCACGGCGCAGGTACCCCGGCACCGAGAGTCCGGCCTCAGCCGCCCATCGGGCGAGGGCGTCATAGACCTCGTCCTCGACGTCACGGATCTGATGCCTTGCGGCATAAGTGCAGATGACATACAGATCTTCACCTAGTGGGTCCGACCACCACCCGGGGAGCGGACGACTTTAACCGCCCCGGGGACGGCCCTCCCCATGCCTATCGCCAGCCGGCATACACCGTGGTGTCGGCCGTGATCGCGAACTTGGCCACGCGGGTCGTCAGCGACGCATCGGTGTACCAGCCAGTGAAGGTGTAGCCGGAGCGGGCGGTGCTGAAGTTCCCAAGGTCGATCACCCGGCCGTCGGCATACGTTCGGGGCGCCAAGACCTGGCCACCGCCGGTGTTGAACCGCAACTGACGCCGCAGCAGCGTCGCCCGGACCGGCAGCGAGTTCGACAAGACGGTGCCGCTCTTCAGCGCCAGCGCGTAGCTGCCCGCGGCGGTCACCGTGAGAACACGTCCGCGCACGTTCAGGCCGGCCCCGGACGGGATCCACGCCGATGTGGCCAGGGGGAAGGGCTGCTTGTACTGATCCTTCGCCACCACAGGCAGCTTGGTGAGATCGACAGTGGCCGACCCGCCCTTTGTCAGCGTCACGGTCAAGACCTTCAACGGATCCGCGATCACGATGGAGGCGAGCTTCCGCTTCGGCCGCGCCGTGACCGCGATCCAGGGCGAGTAGACGCCGTCGACGACAGCCCGCACGTGGAAGGTCCCAGCGACCGTGAAGGTGACTTTGTTGTCGACCACCTTGATTCCGAAGGACGGCAACTCCTGCGCCTGCCAGGTCACCGGGCGATCGACCTGCAGACCGGTGGTGTCGCTGAGAACGGGGGTCAGCGGACCGCTGATCGTCAGTTCGGGATCCCCCACATAGCCCGTCAGCGCCCCGGTCACCGCGATCGACCCGACGAAGGGCTTGAGGGTGACGGTCAAGGGGACGACCGCGGTGCTCACCAGATCGGCGTTGGTCGTGGCCGGACCGCTCTGGTCGCCCGAGGTGTAGAGGCCGTCCTCGATCAGGTACTTCAGATACACCGTGCCGGGGGTGCCACCGGCATCCAGCGTCGTGGTCCCGGTTATGGGGTTGGTCCTGAGCTGGGCAACGGGACTGGTCGGGGCCGGCGCACCCGTGGCGTCAAGGACGATCCAATGACCGCGCACCGGGTTGAAGCCGTAGTAGTCGACGTAGTACCGGTTGAGTCCGCGCAGGGGGAGGTCGTCGGTGAACAGCTGATCGTCGGGTGTCAGCGTGATCGCTCGCTGCTGCGTTGTGGACACCCGCTCCAGCGGGTAGAGCGGCGTGATCGCGGCGACGTTCGACGCGATCGTTGTGCTCGTGCCACTGAGCACACCACCGGTCAAGGACATCGGCCGCACGCTGATCAGCCGGTCCATCATCTGGGTGTAGTTGTAGGTCATCGTGTCGCCGAAGAGCTTGCGGAAATTGACCTCCGACGCGGCGGTGGCGCGCGTCCCCGTCCGGTCGATGGCCGCCCAGTCGAGCCCGGAACCGTGGGTGGCCTCATACCCCGCGACGTTGCGGTTCTGGTAACGAGCCTGGAGATTGTCGGCGGCGTACGCGGCACCGGCCGGGTTCTCCCCGAAGGTGGTCAAGGTCTGATCCAGGACGTTGACCTGGTACTGGTAGTAGCCGACCACCTTGACCTGGTACTGCAGCGCGACTGGGTAGTCGTACTTGGCGAGGAAGGTCGACTTGGTGGTCGACTGGCTGATCAATGCCCCCGTATGCGGTGGCAGCGCCATCGACACCGCGCCGGTGGCCGAGGTGGACGTGCTACTCGTCGTCGAGTTCGTCGTCGACTGGCCGAACAGCTCCGTGGCGTTCAGCGCGAGCTTGATCGTCTCCTTGCCGCCGCCGATCAGGCCGCTCAACGGCGTGGTGAGCTCAGTCGTGTACTCGATTGCCTGGGTGTGGCTGTACTGCTCGGTCGAGGTCACCGAATTCACGATCTCTT
>JBDHZQ010000227.1:0-2571 GCA_039811945.1 Propionibacteriaceae bacterium | reverse complement strand
CTCATCAACTGGGACATGTTCGCCGTCATGCTGACGGCAGCCGCGATGTACGTCTGGGCCCGCGGCAGACCTGGCTGGTCAGGGGTCTTGTACGGCCTCGCCATCGCCGCGAAGCTCTACCCGTTGTTCATCCTGGGACCGCTGCTGCTGCTGTGCATCCGGGCGGCGAAGTGGGATGCCCTGAGCAAATTGCTGATCGGCGCGGTGGGCGGATGGGTCGTCGTCAACGCCCCCGTCTATGCGATGAGCCCGTCGGGCTGGACGTACTTCTGGACCTTCAACGCCGATCGGGGCGCCGACCTGGGGTCCGTCTGGTACGTCTTCTCCCTCGGCGGGCTCGACATGTCCAACGCCGGATTGTGGTCGTTGGCCATGATGGTCGCCGGGTGTCTGGGCATCACGTACCTCGTGTTCGCCGCCCCCCGCCGCCCCCGCGTCGGGCAGGTGGCGTTCCTGGTCATCGCTCTGTTCCTGGTCGTGAACAAGGTCTACTCGCCGCAATACGCGTTGTGGCTGCTGCCGCTGCTCGTGCTCGCACGCCCGGTGTGGCGCGACTGGGCCGTGTGGAATCTCGCCGAATTGGCGTACTTCGCCGCCATCTGGGGGCACCTGGCCGGGACTCTGCACCCCGGCAACGGCGGACCGGACCGGGTCTACTGGCTCGCCGTGTTCCTGCGGGTCGGCGTCACCGTGTGGCTCATGGTGGTGGTGGCGCTCGACATCCTCAACCCTGACGAGGATCCCGTACGTGCAAACGGTATCGACGACCCCATCGGAGGGGTGTTGGCCGGAGCGCGTGACCTGATCTACGCCGACGACAGACCGAAGCCGAGCCGTACCCCCCACCCAGGCGACACCACGAAGCCGACCGGTACGACGCCCGCGCCGGCCTCGTGAGCGGTCCCGCGCGGCGTCGGACGTATGTCTCCGACGGACCCCGCCTGGTCGCCCAGCTCTGGCTCGGCAGCCGACTGCTGCTGCTCGGACTCTGCGCCGCGACGATGTGGGCGACGGGTCGGAAGTTCTCCGACGCCGTCGGCAACTGGGACGTCCAGCACTTCCTGAAGATCGCGCGGGAGGGGTACGTCGACCCCCAGGAGGTCGCCTTCTTCCCCGGATTGCCGTTGCTCCTGCGGCTGGTCGGGGCGGTCGGAATCGATCCGTACGTCGCAGGCGTCGTGATCTCGGTCGTGGCGTCGGCCGTCACGGCGGCGGCCCTGTACCGGCTCGGAGGCCCCCGAGCCGGGGTCGTGGCAGCCGGATTGTGGCTGGTCGCGCCGACCGCCGTCTTCACGGTCGTGCCGTACACGGAATCGCTGTTCTGTGCCCTCGCGTTCTGGGCCTGGGTGAGGGCCCGTGAGAACCGGTGGGCGTGGGCGGGCATCCTGAGCGCGCTGGCCTGTTCGGTGCGGGTCTCCGGGCTGTTCCTGGTCGCCGCCTTGGCGGTGATGGCCGTCGTGCAGGGCCGTACGTGGGCCCAACGATGGTCGCGGGGGCGTTGGCTCGGCCTGGCGGGAGCGGTCTTGTTCGCGTATGCGTCGTACCTGCGGATCACGAAAGGCAGCTGGCTGGCCTGGTACGACGCTCAGGCGGCCGGCTGGAACCGCGGTCTGACGTGGCCCTGGGAATCCTTCCAGCACACGATCCCGGCGATCGTGCCGGGCGCGTACGCCGACCATCCCGGCTGGGCCTGGGTTTTCCGGGCCGAGGTCGTCTCGGTGGCGGTCGGTCTCGCCGTGACGATCTGGTGCCTGGTCAAGCGGCGCTGGCCGGAAGCGACGTGGGTCGGGCTACAAGTGGTCGCGTTCACGACCTCGTACTGGTTCATGAGCGTCAACCGCGCCGTGTTGTTGTGGTTCCCGATGTGGGTGCTGCTCGGCGAGTGGGTGGTACGGCAGGGCCACCGACGCTGGCGGGTCGCCATCCTCGCGGTCTGGGCCGGAGTCAGCCTCGCTCTGATGCTGGGTTGGGCGGCGCTGTTCTACACCGGCCGGTGGGCGAGCTGACGAGCCCCGTCAGGGTGACACCACCCATGTGCCACGGCGCATGACCGTCGTGACGTTCCAGGCCTCGTCGAACGTCACCAGGTCTGCTTGGTCGCCGACGACGAGGTCGCCGACCCCGTCCAGTCCGAGCCACCGGGCACCGTGGCTCGTCGCCGACCGCAGGGCGACGACCGGGTCGACGCCGAACTCGACGGCATGCCGTACGGCCTTGGCCAGCGTCAGCGTGCTACCCGCGATCGTCGCCGTACCCGCGACCCTCGCGACCCCGTCTCGTACCTCCACCGCCAACGTGCCGAGCACGTAGTCGCCGTCGGAGGTGCCGGCTGCGGCCATGGCGTCGGTCACCAGCACGACCCTCTCCGGATGAGCCCCCGCGACGGTGGACACCAGTCCGGGATGGAGGTGGATTCCGTCGACGATCAGTTCGAGAGCGGCGCCATGGTCGCCGAGCAGTGCGACGTTCGGGCCGGGGGAGCGGTGGTGGACGGGCCGCATGGCGTTGAACAGGTGGGTGGCTCCGGAGGCGCCGGCGGCCAGGGCCTCGACGACCGTCTCGTAATCGGCG
>JBDHZQ010000226.1:0-2576 GCA_039811945.1 Propionibacteriaceae bacterium | reverse complement strand
GTTCCGCATCCTTCGCGATGGGCGCAAACAACTCCGCATTCAGGCCGAGGCCGTCTATTGGGGTCGCCTGGCCGGCTACGAACTGGGTCAACCCTTGTTCCACCTGAAGGTGTGGAGCGGCCGAAATCGGCTGAGCAGAGTGGCGTTGCTCTCGCGAAACGTGATCCCGGTGGACGTCGCGCAGCTTCAGGACGCCGACTACGTCGCCGTGTACGAAGAGATGGGCCGGCGGCGGTCGCCGGTGAGCATCGTGGCCTACACCTCCGCGCTGGAGGCATTCCTGCGCGCCGTCCAGTCCTGGTTTCCGGCGGATCGTCCGCACCCGGTTCCTCGACTGGCCGGAATCATCACCCAGTCGGAGGCAATGTCGGCCGAGCTGCGAGCTGCAGTGGCCGGCCGGCTGGGTCGCATGCCGTATGCCCGCTACGGCCTCGAGGAACTGGGCATCGTGGCGCAGCAAGTTCCGGGCAGCGCCGACCGGTACCTCGTCAACAGTGCTTCTCATTTCGTCGAGATCCTCGATCTCGATCACGACGTGCCGGCGGAGCCCGGGGAGACTGGCCGCATCGTCGTCACCGACCTGATCAACAGCGCCCAGCCGATGATCAGGTACGACACGGGTGATCTCGGATCGTTCGCGGTCGATTCCGAGGGCTCGCCCGACAGCACCTGGTTGCAGACCGTTTCCGGACGGCGCCTGGACCAGCTCTACGACGCCCAGGATCGCCCGCTCAGCCTCTTGCTGATGAACAAGATCTGGTGGCAGTTCCCGGAGATCAGGCAGCATCAAGTGGTCCAGCGGGGGCGGGGGGACTACCTGATCCGCCTCAACGTGGACGAATCGTTCACCCGCGGAGCGGACTTCCTCGCCGCTTTCACCCTGCTGATGGGTGAGGGCAGCCGGTGCGAGTTGGAATACACGAACGAGGCACTGGTGCTTTCCTCGGGCAAACGGAAGAGCGCCGTCAGCCACTATCGGCCGGTCGCTCCCGCCGCACCCACTCAGCCTTCGAGGGAGCCCAGCCGAGATCACGCGGTGGCCTAAGCCGGTCGCCGGCACCGGAACCCGCGTCGGCCTCGCCGGTCGGCGCCATCGGACAGAATCAGAACGAGGAACATACACGTGCGCATCATGTTGGCCGTCACCGCTGAGGCGACGGCGGCGAACTTCCTGGTCGGCTTCGCCAGCCATCTCGCTCGGCGGGGACATGACGTCGTCATCGTCGCCAACGGCGTCGAGTCGCTGCGTTCCGCCCCCATCGGGCCGGTCGAGCTGATGACGGTCGCAATGAGGAGAAACCCCGACCCGCTGCGGGATGTCCGGTCGCTGTTCGGGATGCTGCGAGCCGTCCGTGCGCACCGCCCCGATGTCATCGTCTACGCAACCCCCAAGGCCTCTCTGCTCGCCGCCGTCGCGGGACGCCTCGCCGGGGTGCGGTCGCGGGTGTACAACCTCTGGGGGTTGCGACTCGAAACAGCGACGGGCGCCATGTTCCGGATTCTCTGGTTGCTCGAGAAGCTGACCATCCGGCTCTCGACCGAGGTGATCGCGAACAGTCCGAGCCTTGCGCGACGCACCGAGGAACTCGGACTGGCCGCACCCGGCAGCATTCAGGTGGTGGGCAAGGGATCCTCCCACGGAGTCGACGTGGAGAAGTTCTCACCCCTGGTTGATCATCCGGACGTGGACCCGCGGACCCGTGCGTTCCTCGACGGCGGCGAAGGCTTGGTCGTCGGCTTCGTCGGGCGGCTCCATGTGGACAAGGGCGTCGACACGGTCGTCGAAGCCGTCCAGGCCTGCGCAGCGCGGGGCGTCCGGATCAGGCTGCTCCTGATCGGATCGGACGACGGACTGCTGCGTGGCTCGAATCTGCGCGACCAGGCGGCCGATGGCGTCGTCCATCTGGTCGGAGGCGTCAAGGATCCGCGACCGTACTACGCCGCCATGGACGTCCTGGTGCTGATGAGCAAGCGGGAGGGATTCCCCAATGTGGTGCTCGAGGCAGCCGCGATGGGCGTGCCGGCGGTCGTCTCCGACGCGACCGGGGTGGTCGACTCGGTCGTGGACGGGGAGACGGGTGCGACCGTCGAGCTTGGCAGAGCCGACCAGCTGGCGGACACGCTCGCGGCGCTCGCCGCCGATTCCGCGCGGGTGAGCACACTCGGCCGCCGAGCCCGGGAATGGGTGGGGGACCACTTCGAGCAAGAAGACGTGTGGCTGGCAAACGAACAGGCGATCGTCCTGCATTGCCAGCGCGACGGCAAACCGTGAAGGGTAGCGAGGCCTGAGCCCTGTTCACCGGCATCGAGTGACCTATGACCTCCTGGCCGGGTGGATGCCCGGCCAGGAGAGGTCTCGACAAGCTCGACCTGCGAGTCAGCGCGGCCTAACTGTGCGCCAAGCGTTCGTAGAGGGTGGAGATCCGCGCGGTACCGGCGGCAACGTCATACTCAGTGCCCCGCAGCTCGTCCGCGTACGCGATCCGATCCCTACCCGACGGTGCCGAGGCGCCAAGGATCGCCTCCACCCATTCATCGGTCGATGCCGACAGCGCGACCGCTCGGATGAGAGGCGT
>JBDHZQ010000225.1:0-2603 GCA_039811945.1 Propionibacteriaceae bacterium | reverse complement strand
CCACTGCCCTCGCAGCAGCCAGACAGTGGGAACCGCGAGCGCTAGCGCTCCGCCCAGGATCCGGACGGTCGTCACCGCACCCGCGGACCAGCCACCCGACAGCAGCGACGAGGCCAAAATCCCCGACAACCCGAACGACGCCGAACTCGTCAAGGCCATCGCCAACCCGACCGACCGGCGGCTCATCTGCGCACCCTGATCGTTAGTCCCCACACATCGGCGTCGCTGGTGAACGCTCCGTCGTACGTCCCGTCTGCGAAGATCAGCGACCCCCCGGCGTCGGCGGTGACGGTCCAGCCAGCGGCAGGGAGGGTACGGCGGAGAGCCGCCAGAACCTGGGCGGATGCACCACCCGGTCCGAAGGCCGACACGACGTTGGCTTGGTCGATCCGACGATCGATCGTGGTGCCGACGGGCAGGAAGACCCGCCCCGCAGGCCCGTTGCGCCAACCCAGCGAGGCCAACGAAACCGTGCCGGACGGCACCGCGTACGACGTCGTACCGGCGGATGTCGGGGAGACGCTCGACTGTGCCGTACCCCCACTGCCGCACGCCGACAGAGCTGCCGCACAGGCGCAGGCGGCCACGGCGAGGCGGAGGCGGGTTGGCACCCGGTGAGGGTACCGCGCACTAACGTAGGGGCCGATGACCGACGAGACAGCGAACATGATCGCCGCTTCCCAGACCGACGAGCGGGCCGTCCGGCGACCCTCACGAGTGCCGGCGGTGGTCCGTGCTCTTCGCCCGAAGCAGTGGGTGAAGAACGTGCTCGTCTTCTCCGCGCCGTTGGCGGCCGGCAGGTTGTTCCAGCGTGATGTGCTGGTTGCTTCGGCGTTGGCCCTCGTGGCCTTCGCCTTGGTGAGTTCGTTCGTCTACCTCGTCAACGATTCCCGCGACGCCGACGAAGACCGCCAGCACCCGACCAAGAGATACCGCCCCATCGCCGCGGGAGAACTGTCGGTGCCGGTCGCCCTGGTCATGGCTGCGATCTGCCTCGCCGCCGGCCTCGGCCTCGGCTTCTGGACGGCCCCGCCCCTGGGTGCCGTGCTCGTCGTCTACGCCGTCCTGCAACTGGGCTACACGGTCTGGCTCAAACACCAGCCGATCGTCGACCTGGCAGTCGTCGCGATGGGATTCCTGCTCAGAGCCCTGGCTGGTGGCCTCGCCAGCGGGATCCCGCTCAGTCAGTGGTTCCTGCTCGTCGCGTCGTTCGGCTCCTTGTTCATGGTCGCGGGCAAGCGCTACTCCGAACTGGTCGAACTTGGCGCCCAGGCGGGTACGCGACCCAGCCTGGCGGCGTACTCGGAGAACTACCTGCGCTTCGCCTGGATGAGTTCCGCGACCCTGGTCGTCACCTTCTACAGCCTGTGGGCCTTCGACCAGCGCACCCGGGTTCTGTGGGGCGTCCCCTGGGCCGCGGTGTCGATCGCCCCCTTCACGCTGGCGATCTTGTCGTACGCCCGCGACATCGACCGTGGTGCTGCCGGCGAACCGGAAAACGTCGTCCTGCACGACCGAGTCCTGATCGTCCTCGGACTTCTCTGGCTGGCCACCACCGGCCTGGCCGTGTTCGGTCGCCCGATCTAGCCCGACGTTCGAGCCCTGCAATCCTGCGCAGCTGACGAGGGCGCTAGTGGCCGCGTGCGATCCATTCCTCGAGGTGGGGGGCCTCGTCGCCGATGGTGGTCGGCTCACCATGACCGGTCAACACCACCGTCTCCGGCGGCAGAGTCAGCAGGCGGTCGCGGATCGAGGCGACGATCGTGTCGAAGTCGCTGTACGAGCGTCCGGTCGCGCCCGGCCCACCGTTGAACAGCGTGTCGCCGCTGAAGACGACGCCGAGATCCGGCACGTACAGGCACACACTGCCCGGCGAATGCCCCGGCGTGTGCAGAACGTGGATCGGCACGCCACCCACCGTGAACACCTGACCGTCGGCCAGGTCGTGATCCGGTTCCCGCTCGACCGTGACGTCCCAGAGCATCCGGTCGGCCGGGTGGAGGTACGTCGGCGCTCCCGTCGCTTCTCGTACGGCTTCCACCGCCGTGACGTGGTCGTTGTGACCGTGGGTGGCGACGATGGCGACCACCGACCGCCCGAGCAGATCTTGCAGGATCGGCTCGGCCTGGTGGGCCGGGTCGATGATCAGGCACTCGTCGTCGTCACCGACGATCCAGACATTGTTGTCGACGTCCCAGGTCCCACCGTCGAGGCTGAACGCACCCGCGGTGACCGTACGGTCGATCCTCACCTCACCCATGTCACATCACCACGACGGAGCGAAGCACCTCGCCGCGATGCATCTTGTCGAACGCAGCCTCCACGTCGTCGATGCCGATCTTCTCGCTGACGAACGCGCCGAGGTCGAACCTGCCCTGCCGGTACAGGTCGACGAGCATCGGGAAGTCACGACTCGGCAAGCAGTCGCCGTACCAGCTCGACTTGAGCGCGCCTCCCCTGCCGAACACGTCGAGCAGCGGCAACTCGACGGTCATCTGCGGGGTCGGGACACCGACCAGCACGACCGTACCCGCGAGATCGCGCGCATAGAACGCCTGCTTGTACGTCTCCGGCCGCCCGACTGCCTCGATCACCACATCGGC
>JBDHZQ010000224.1:0-2720 GCA_039811945.1 Propionibacteriaceae bacterium | reverse complement strand
ACGCAAGGTTTCCTCCGCGGTACTGGCACGAACGACGGCTGAAACGGGCCTCACTGCGATTATTCGCAGTGAGGCCCGCTTCTGCCGTCGTTTGGTACGGGGTGGGTCCGGTGGCGACCGACCACCATCCGGAATTCGGCCATGAAGGGCAGGGGAGAGGCGGTTGGGTAGGTTATGCGCGACGACGCGGCACCCGCGGGCCCCAGCATGCGCACAAGTCCGTAGTCGCGACCTCGCTCGCCTTGTCGAGCGACCACCAGAGAGGGAGACCGCATGGCCTACGTGCCTTTCGCCCGGCCTACCGCCCAGGGACTGTACGACCCGGCCTACGAGCACGACGCCTGCGGTGTGGGCTTCGTCGCCACGTTGGACGGGATCGCCTCCCACCAGATCGTGGAGCAGGGCCTCGAAGTCCTGCGCAATCTCGACCACCGAGGGGCAACAGGAGCCGACGAGGCGGCTGGCGACGGAGCGGGCATCCTCATCCAGGTTCCGGACGCCTTCCTCCGCAAGGTCTCGAAGCTGCACTTGCCCGATCAGGGCGCGTACGCCGTAGGCATGGCCTTCCTGTCGACCGATGCCCGGACACGCGAAACCGCCAAGGCCGGCATCGCCCACATCGCCGCTCAGGAAGGCCTGCGGGTGCTCGGCTGGCGCGTCGTACCCGTCGAGACCGCGACCCTCAGCCCGATCTCCCTCGGCGTGATGCCGCACATGGAGATGCTGTTCGTCGACAGCTACGACGGACTGGCCGGCATCGAATTGGAACGTGTCGTCTACGTGCTCCGCCGTCGCGCGCAGAACGAGCAGAACGTCTACTTCCCGTCGTTGTCGTGCCGCACCCTCGTCTACAAGGGCATGCTCACCACCGACCAGCTCGAAGAGGTGTTCCCCGAACTCCACGACCCCGACCTGGCCAGCGCCCTGGCCCTGGTCCATTCGCGGTTCTCGACCAACACGTTCCCTGCTTGGGAATTGGCTCATCCGTACCGGCTCATCGCCCACAACGGCGAGATCAACACGGTGAAGGGCAACCGGAACTGGATGCGGGCGCGCGAGGCGCTCCTGCAGAGCGACCTGATCCCCGGCGACCTGACCCGACTGTTCCCGCTCTGCACGCCCAGTGGCTCGGATTCGGCGTCGTTCGACGAGGTGCTCGAACTTCTCCATCTCGGCGGCCGTAGCCTTCCGCACGCCGTGTTGATGATGATCCCCGAGGCGTTCCAGGGCAACCCGGAGATGGACCCCGAGCGCCGCGCGTTCTACGACTTCCACTCCTCGCTCATGGAGCCGTGGGACGGTCCCGCTTCCGTCACCTTCACCGACGGAACCGTGATCGGCGCCACCCTCGACCGCAACGGTCTGCGACCCGCGCGCTACTGGGTGACCAGTGACGGTCTGGTCGTGTTCGCCTCCGAAGCCGGGGTGCTCGACATTCCTCAGGACAAGGTGGTCTCCAAGGGTCGCCTGCGCCCGGGTCGCATTCTGCTCGTCGACCTCGGCCAGCATCGGCTCATCGACGACGAAGAGGTCAAGGCCGAACTGGCCGCAGCCGAGCCGTACGCGCAATGGGTCGCCGACGGCCATGTCAACCTCGACGACCTGCCCGACCGGCAGCACATCGTGCACAGCCACAGCTCGGTCACGCGCCGACAGCAGATCTTCGGCTACAGCCACGAGGAGTTGCGCCTGATCGTCGCCCCGATGGCCAACACGGGCGCCGAACCGATCGGGTCGATGGGCAACGACGCGCCGCTGGCAGTGCTCTCCGACGGGCCGCGGCCGCTGTTCGACTACTTCAGCCAATTGTTCGCCCAGGTCACCAATCCGCCGCTCGACGCGATTCGCGAAGAGTTGGTCACGTCGTTGACCAGCACGATCGGTCCCGAGCGCAACCTGCTGGATCCGGGCCCCGACAGCTGTCGGCAGATCGTGATCGGCTTCCCGATCCTGGATTCGGACCAGTTGGCCAAGATCGTACGCATCAACCGTACGGGCGAAACGCCTGGCTACGCCGCCCGCGTGGTCCGGGGCCTCTACGACATCGAAGGCGGGGTGGAGGCCCTCGAGGCCCGGCTCGACGCGATGTGCGCCGAGGTCGACGCGGCCATCGCCGACGGCGCCCAGGTGATCGTGTTGTCCGACCGGCATTCGACCGGGGAGAAGGCACCGATCCCGTCGCTACTGATGACCTCGACCATCCATCACCATCTCGTCAGGCAGAAGACCCGGACCCAGGTCGGCCTGATCTGCGAATCCGGCGACGTCCGTGAGGTGCACCACGTCGCGCTGCTCATCGGGTACGGCGCTGCCGCAGTCAACCCGTACCTCGTTTTCGAGTCCGCCGAAGACTTGGCCCGTCAGGAGCTCTACGTCAAGGTCAGCCCCGAGAAGGCGATCGCCAACGTGCGCAAGGCGCTCGGCAAGGGCGTGCTCAAGGTCATGAGCAAGATGGGCGTCTCGACGATCGCCTCCTATACCGGCGCTCAGATCTTCGAGGCCACGGGTCTCAAGCAGGAGTTCGTCGATCGCTACTTCGAAGGTACGACGAGCCGTCTCGAAGGCATCGGCCTGCCTGAGGTGCATCGCATGATCGAGTTGCGGCACCTGCGCGGGTACCCGGCCGACGGGATCCCGCTGGCACATCGCACGTTGCCGGTCGGTGGCGAGTACCAGTGGCGCCGTGAGGGCGAGGAGCATCTGTTCGACCCCGAGACCGT
>JBDHZQ010000223.1:0-2725 GCA_039811945.1 Propionibacteriaceae bacterium | reverse complement strand
CGACCAGACCGTGGTTGCCAACCTTCGCGCCGTAGTCGACGACGGCGCTCACGGCAGCCGTACCCGCCTTCGCCACCGCGCCGAGGGACTTTTCGACGATCGTCGTGATGCCGCCGGCCTTATTGCCCGCCGACGGGTTGGCGTCCAGGGTCGCACCGTTCGCGGCTGTGTACGCCTCCCACCAGTCGATGCGGCGAATCAGTTCGTCGGCCACGGACTGATCGGTCGCCCGGGCGGCAAGCAGATGTTCGGCACCGTAGATCTCGGGCATCTCGGCGAGGATCGTCGTTCCGCCCGCCGCCACGATCACGTCGGATGCGTAGCCCAGCACCGGGTTGGCGGTCACTCCCGACCAGGCGTCCGAACCTCCGCACTTGAGGCCGAGCACGAGATCGGCGAGATCGCATTCGATGCGTTCCGCAGCGATCCGTGCGGCGAGGTCCTCGACCAGCGCGACCCCACGAGCGATCGACGCCCTCGTGCCGCCCGTCTCCTGGATCGTGAAGTGGACCGTCGGCACGTCGGTCACGCCGAGGTCGCCGAGAAACTGTTCCATGGTGAGGATTTCGCATCCCAAGCCGACGACGACCAAGCCACCGATGTTGGGATGGGTGGCGTATCCGACCAGGGTCCGCCGCAGGTTCTCCCAGCCGGGGCCTCGTGATTCGAGACCGCACCCCGACCCGTGGGTCAGCGGCACCACACCGTCGACCCCTGGGAGATCGACGAAGTCGAACTGGCGGGCGATGTGCTGGGCAACGGTGGCCGAGCAGTTGACCGTGGTCAGGATTCCGATGTAGTTGCGCGTGCCGACCTGGCCCGACGAGCGCCGGATGCCGCGGAAGGTACGGCGAGCTGACTGCCGGGGAGCCGTACCCGCGTGCGTGTCCTCCGCGACCCGCGTCTCACGCCCGGGCATACCGAGGTTGTGGGTGTGCACGTGCTCCCCGACCGTGATCGCCTGCGTCGCGACACCGATCACTTGGCCGTACTTGTGCACCAGGTCGCCGACCTCCAGTCCATGGCGCGCCACCTTGTGCCCGCGCGGGAGGTCTCTGGTCAGGGTGACCGGCGCCTGCGCCGCTGCCGAGACGACCTGGCCCGCGGTCAGGTCCGAGAGCGCGACGTACACGTCGTCGGTGTCGTGCATCAGGGCGAGCTCGGGCATCAGGACTCCTTGGGTGGGGCGGTGGTTCCTCGAATCACCAGGGACGTACGGAGAACCTGGCAGACGGGTCCGGGTTGCTCCGACAGGCACTGGTCGAGCAGGGTGACGGCGGCCTCGCCCGCCTCGAATCGAGGTACGCCGATCGTCGTGAGAGCCGGAGTGGCCAGCAGCGACAGCATCGTGTTGTCGCACCCGACGACCGACAGATCCTGCGGCACCGAGACCCCGCGATCGGCCAGTCGGCGCATGGCTCCCAGGGCGACGACGTCGTTGTACGCCACGAGCGCGGTCGCCGGGGTGGCGAGCGTGAGGTCGGCGGCCATCAGACCACCGTCGATCGTGGGCGGCACGCTGCCGAGTTCGAAGACCTCGAGCCCCAACGCGGGCACGTTCGAATGCAGGGATTCCTGTCGCTTCCGACCCGACCACGACTGGCCGGGACCACCGGCGTACGCGATCGTTCGATGCCCGAGCGCATGGAGGTTGACCAGGACCTGCCTGACCCCCTCGCCGAAGTCGGCCGTCACGCTCCACTGTCCGGGCAGTTCGCGATGCAGCAATACGGTCGGCAGATTCAGGTGCGCGCTCAGCTCGGCGTCGTCCACGCGTGGAGAAGCCCAGATGATGCCGTCGACCTGGCGCGTGAGATTGCGTACGGCGTCCAACTCCAGGCGCGGCTGCTCGTCGGCGTCGGCGACCAGAATCGTCTGTCGATACTCACGAGCTCGTCGCTGGACGCCCTTGATGATGTCGGCGAAGAACGGGTTGGCCAGATCGGGCACGATCAGGCCGATCGTTCCCGACCTCCCCGTGATCAAGCGCCGGGCTGCGGGGTTCGGTGAATAACCCAGCCTGGCTGCCTCGGCCAGCACACGACGCTTGGTCGCCTCCGAAACGGCACCGTTGTCGGACAAGGCCCTCGACACGGTGGCGATCGACACCCCCGCCGCACGCGCCACGTCACGGCTCGTCGTCGTCACCTGACTCTCCTCCCGAGGGGCGCCGCACCTGCTGTTTCAGTCAGGCGCCCCCAGAGGCATCCTCTCCCGCAGGAAACGCTCAGTCAAGGATTCCGCAAACGTTTCCAATCAAGTTCCGAAAAACGTTTCAGGGACGACGCCCGATCGGGTCGGGCTCCGCCTGCTCGACGGGCACCCTCATCGACGCCCGGTTGATCGCGCTACACACGGCCCGCAGAGAGGCGGTCACGATGCTGGGATCGATACCGACGCCCCAGAAGACAATCGAGTCGTCCATCTCGTCGCCGGCGACCTCCGCCTCCACGTAAGCGACGGCGCGCGCATCGCCGCCCGACGACAACGCGTGCTCGCTGTAATCCAGCACTCGCAGCCGGTAACCCAGCAGTTCCAGCCCGTCGACGAACGCCGAGAGCGGACCATTGCCCTCGCCGGTCACGACCCGCTCGACTCCCTGGTCGCGCACGGTCGCGGTGATCCGGTACCCGTTGCCGTTCGACACCGACGAGCAGGTCACGATCTCCAACGGCTCGTTGTTGGCCAGGTATTCGGTCGTGAAGATGTCGTAGATCTGCTCGCT
>JBDHZQ010000222.1:0-2738 GCA_039811945.1 Propionibacteriaceae bacterium | reverse complement strand
TCCAGGCCTCGAACGGCAGCGCCTTCTTCAGCGCGACCACCGAGCTGACCGACACCGCGGTCAGCAGCAGCAACGCCACGCCCGCCACGCCGAAGTCGCCGATGCCCCACAACGAGAGGAACTCGGCGAGCACGGTGAGCTGATCGGCGAACGCGTAGCCCCCCAGCAGGAACACCGCGTGTGCGACGAGCCCGCCGAAGGTGAGCTGCCCGAGCCGGGCGGGGAGGGCGGTCGCGCGGTCCTGGCCGAGTGTCCGGTCGATGACCGGGACGCGAGCGGTCAACCACAGCATCAAGATCATGGACGCCGTGGCGACCAGTCCGCTGACGATGCCGGCCGCCTTGAGGACGCCCGCGAGGGAGCCGACGCCGGCCAGTCCCCCGCCGGCGATCCAGAGCGCGACCGGGGCTGCGAGCGACGTCCAGCCGACGACCTGCAGGAGGTCGCGCCGCCAGGCCCGCCGGTCGCGCTGTGCTCCGTAGCGAGCGGCGTCGAGGCCGGCCAGACCCTGCTCGGTCGCCTGGGCTCTGCTGAGTGTCGCGGTCACCCGTCAAGCATGCAGTCGCGCTCTGTGAGGCTGCTGTGCGGGCGCCTTGATTCGTCTCTTGGTTACCCCGGGACGCGGAACGGCCCGCACCCCGGAGGGTGCGGGCCGCCACAGTGAGCGAGGACTAGCTTTCGCACGCCACCTTGGCGTTGAAGTCCTTGATCATCTCGTCCCAGATCGGGACGAACTTCTGCAGCCCCTCCCAGAACTCCTGGTCCTTGCGCTCCATGAACAGCTCGAACGGCGTGCCCTGCTGCTCGCACCAGGTGTAGTAACCCAGGTTGAAGATGCGCTCCTTGTCGGCGCGCGTCAGCTCGATGCAGTAGGTGGTCGGCACGTCGTCGAGGTGACGGGCGTAGACCGTCGCGGCGTCGGTGGCGTCGAACTTGCCCTCGAAGTCGCGCGGCAGGATCTTGCCCTCGAGCTCGGAGGTGTACATCGCGCCGCCGTCGGTGGCGATCGTGACGATCGCGTCGTCCGCACCCAGACCCAGCTTCTTGGCGGTGGTGATCGCGCCGAGGACGTTGCAGATCGACGAGACGCCCATGTGCGTGAGGTCGTCGAGGATCTTCTCCGACACGCCACGCTCGGCCAGGAACGCCCGACCGGCCTCGGTGTTGAACAGCACGTACAGCTGATCGGTCGCCCGGTCGCTGATCGCCGCCACCAGATCGTGGTTCATGATGTTGTGGATCAGCGGCAGGTGCTTGTCGCCGATGCCCTGGATGTTGTGCTCGCCGAAGCCGTTGTTGTACAGCGTCGGGCACTCCAGCGCCTCCAGCGCGGTCACCTTGGTGCCGTGCCGCTTCTTCAGGTACTCACCCGCGGCGATCGTGCCAGCCGAACCGGTGGCCGAGGTCATCGCGGCCAGCTTCAGCGGACGACCCAGCTCCTCCTGCGCCGCCTCCCAGGCGTGCTCCAGCGCACGACCGGTGACGTTGTAATGCATCAGGTGGTTCGCGAACTCGGCGAACTGGTTCAAGATGAAGTTGCCCGGATCCTTGGCCAGCTCGTTGCAGGCGTCGTAGATCTCCTTGACGTTGGACTCGGTGCCGTACGTCTTGATGACGTCCTCATCCGGGTTCTCGCACCAGGCGTTCAGCCAGTCGAAACGCTCCTGCGACATGCCCTCGGGCAGGATCGCCACACCGCGAGACGCCATGATGCGCGAGATCGCGATACCGCCACGGGCGTAGTTACCGGTCGACGGCCAGATGGCGCGGTGCTTGGTCGGGTCGAACTGGCCGCAGACCACGCGCGGGGCCAGGCAGGCATAGGCCGGCATGACCTTGTGCGCGGTGATCATCGGGAACCGGTCACCGAAGATGACGATGATCGGCGAATCGATGCCGGTCAGCTCCTTGGTCAAGATCGCGTGATCCGGAACCGAGACGCGGTTGCCCTGGAGATCGTTGTACCAGTGCAGGCGCCACAGGTTGCGGGAGTCGGGGCCTTGGGGATCCGCGTCGCCGACACGGTCGGCCGGCACCGTCGACGGGTCGGCCATCTCAGCGAACGTGGGGAGCGTGATGCCGCGCTCACGGAAGCGCTTCACGCTGTTGTCGAGGCAAGTCTGGTCCACCACTCGATCGGCCAGACCAAACTGGCCCTCGAGGGCGTCCTTCAGGTTATTGGTGGTGTCGCTCACCCGCCTAAGTTTGCCAAGTTAGAGGCTAGTTCGCTGGAAGTTTGGTCAAGAAGGCGGAAAGAAGGGCTGAGTTCGTCGGTCACCGCCCCGCCTGGACGCCGTGGGTCACCTCCGCGCCGCCCAGCCGGACCCTCGGCGTCCGGCTGGGGCTCGCGTCCCGCGCAACCGCACCGTCGGCGTCCGATCGCCGCCGTGCTACGCTCATCGGGTTGTTTGTTTGGATTCATCGTTTGTTTGTTGGGCGAGTCGCCGGCCTGCTGGCGGCTTGGTAGTCCTTGCGGGAAGCGTTTTGGTTCAGCTGCATCACAGAGAGCGCCGCGACCGCGGATGCTCCGCTTCCTAGTCAGAGGAGAAATCATGGCTACCGGCACCGTCAAGTGGTTCAACAGCGAGAAGGGCTTCGGCTTCATCGCCCCCGAGGATGGCTCGCCCGACGTCTTCGCTCACTTCACCGCGATCAACTCCGGCGGCTTCCGTTCGCTGAACGAGGGCGACCGCGTGTCGTTCGACACCAAGCCCGGCCCGAAGGGCATGCAGGCGGCG
>JBDHZQ010000221.1:0-2756 GCA_039811945.1 Propionibacteriaceae bacterium | reverse complement strand
CACCATCTCGAACTGGCTCCGGTCGTTGTTGAGGGCGACCTCGCGCATCTCGTCGTCTTCCTTGACGACGACCCACTGCTGGTCGACCCACACCTTGTCGGCCTCGCCAAGGTCGGCACCGTACTTGTCGTTCATCGCCGAGATCAGCGCCGACAGTTTGTCCAGCACCGGCTCGGTCACCGCGCCCTTGCCTTCACCCGGCAGCGCCACGCCGGGCTCATCGGCGCCAACCAGCTCGATGGCCGAGTCCGAGGTGACCGCGATCCGCAGGTGCGTGAGCTGCACCGACTTCGAGATCTGCGGCATCGGGCTGTTCTCACCGGGCGGCAGCTCCAGCAGCAGCAGCTTCCCGTACAGGAACAGCCGCTCCCAGCTCGTGTCGGCCCACGGCATCACCTGCGCGACGAACGCGTACGCCCGGCAGAAGTGCTCCAACGTCCGCCGGAACTCGTCCGCCTTCTCCTCCTCCAGCGCCGCGTACCGACCCGCGGCCGGCTCGAGGTTGGCGTACAGCACAGACTGCTGCGCCGGGTCCTCGGACAGCAACGCCGCGACCGTCGCCTCCATCTCCGGCGGCGACAGCACCCCGGCCGCCATCAGGTCGTGCTCCATCGTCGCCAGCACGTTGGGTTCGGTCGGCGTCGAGAACGACTCCTCGAAGAACGGCTCGAACGCCGCCTTGATCTCGTCGGCCGAGTTGGCGAAGTCGAGGACGAACGTGTCCTCCTTGCCCGGGTGGGTGCGGTTCAATCGCGACAGGGTCTGGACGGCGGCGACGCCCGCCAGCTTCTTGTCGACATACATGGTGTGCAGCAGCGGCTCGTCGAACCCGGTCTGGTACTTCTCTGCCACCACGAGCACCTGGTACTCCGGTGAGTGGAACCGCTTCGGCAACTGCCCCTCGGAGAATCCGTTGATGCCCGCCTCCGTCACGGGCGCGGCCTCGGGCGCGTCCGGGTCGGTCAGCGAACCGGAGAACGCCACCAACGTCCGCAGCGGCCGTTCGCCCTTGTCGTAGCCCCGTTTCGCGATGTACGCCTGAAGCGCGGCCTGCGTGCGCACCGCGTGCAGCCGCGACCGCGTGACGACCATCGCCTTGGCCTGCCCGTCGATCTTGCCGGCCGTCTTCTGCCGGAAGTGCTCGATGATCACCTCGGCCTTCGCCTCCAGGGCGTATGGGTGCAGTGAGGCGAACCGGGCGAGCGCCGCGCGTCCCTTGCCTTTCTCGAGCTCCGGATCGTTGCGCGGGTGGGCGTTGGCGAGCTTGTAGTAGACGCCGTAGGTCGTGTAGTTGGCCAGCACGTCGAGAATGAACCCCTCCGCGATGGCCTGCCGCATCGAATAGGTGTGGAACGGCCGCTTGTTGCCGTCCGGGCCGACCTGCCCGAACGTGTCGAGCGTCTTCGGCTTCGGCGTCGCCGTGAACGCGAAGAACGACAGGTTCTTGTGCTTGCCCCGGTGCTTTGCGCTGGCCAGCAGCGCCGCGTCGGACGCCGCCTCCAACTCATCGGACGCCGCCTGCTCGGACTCCTCAGCCGCTGCCAGCGCGGCGTCCGCGTCGGTACCGGAGCCCAGCACCTTCTTCAGCTTGGCGACCGAGTCACCGCTCGATGAGGAGTGCGCCTCGTCGACGATGATGGCGAACCGTCGTCCGACGACCTCCTTCGCCTCACCCTCGGCAGCGGCCTTCGACGCCAGTTCGGCGACCACCGGAAACTTCTGCAGGGTGGTGATGATGACCCGGGCGGCGTGACCCTCCAGCGCCTCCTTGAGCTGTGCCGAGTTCTCGTCGATCCGGACGATCGTGCCCGGCGTGTGCTCCAGCCCGGCCACCGTGTCTTGAAGCTGACGGTCAAGCACCTTCCGGTCCGTGATGACCACCACCTTGTCGAAGATCGGGGCATCCTCCGGCCCGTGCAGCCGCGACAACGCGTGCGCCGACCACGCGATCGTGTTCGACTTGCCCGACCCCGCCGAGTGCTGCACCAGCCGGTCCACGCCGGCACCGTCGCGATACGTCGCGGCCAGGATCGACCGCACCGCATGCCACTGGTGGAACCGCGGGAACAGCACCCGGTCACCCTCGACGTGAATGAACGACCCCAGCAGATCGAGCCACGCGTCGCGCTGCCACACCTGCTCCCACAGATAGGACGTCTGGTATCCCGTCTTCGCAGGAGGGTTGCCGGCTGTGCCCAGGTGGCCCGCCCCGCCGCTGCCCTGGTCGAACGGCAGGAACACCGTGGCTTGCCGCGCCAGCCTGGTCGTCATCGCCACCCGGTGCGGATCGACGGCGAAATGCACCAGGGTGCGTGCCCGGAAGATCAGGTCGCTCGGGTTGCGGTCCGTGCGGTACTGCGCCATCGCGTGCTCGACGTTTTGATGGGTCAGCGGGTTCTTCAACTCCGCCGTCGCCACCGGAATGCCGTTGACCACAAGGGCCAGGTCGAGCGAATCCGTCGGATTCGACTCCGAATGGTGCAACTGCCGGACGACGCCGAGTTGGTTCGCCGCATACCGCTCGGCCTGCTCGACATTGAGGCCGCTGGCCGGCTTGAAGTAGCAGAGCCGGACGTTCACGCCCGAGTCCTTCACCGGCGACCGCAGCACACTGATCGTGCCGCGATGATCGAGGGCGTCGACCACGACCTTTAGGAACTTCTCCCGCGCCGTCGCCTCGCCCCCATGACGGGTCACGAGCTGCTTCCACTGCTTCGGCTGTGAGGCCTGAACGAACGCGATGACCTCTTCGCCGA
>JBDHZQ010000220.1:0-2771 GCA_039811945.1 Propionibacteriaceae bacterium | reverse complement strand
GGTGTTCGGTCCCGCGTTTCTCGCGTTGACGGCCGGGATCGTATGCGTTGCGATCGCGTACGGCCCGGGCCCCCGGTCGTTGTCCGGCACCGGGCAACTCGCCATCTGGCTCGCGGTCGGATTCGCGTTTGTCTACCTGGCGGTCGATTCCCTTCGGCGGGAGCGTGTGGTGCGCACCGAGTTCCTCGAAGAGATCGACGAGGACGACGCAGACCCCCACGACCGGATCGGCCTCGACGACTGGACGACCGAAGACCCCGAGACCGGCGAGAGCTCGTGAGCCTGGTCGACGCTGGATACGGCCGGAGCCGTTGTGGGTGGGCCGGCACCGACCCCGGCTACGTCGCCTACCACGATGACGAGTGGGGCCGGGTCGTCACCGACGACCGGCGCTTGTTCGAGAAGCTGGTCCTGGAAGGGTTCCAGTCCGGGTTGTCGTGGCTGACCATCCTGCGGAAACGTCCGGCGTTCCGGGCCGCCTTCGCCGAGTTCGAACCGACCGTGGTCTCGTCGTACACCGAAACCGACGTCACCCGCCTGCTGGCCGACGCAGGCATCGTGCGGCACCGAGGCAAGATCGAGGCGGCCATCGCCAACGCCGGGGTGGTGCTGGCGCTCCAGGAGGAGTACGGCTCGTTCCTCGACTACGTACGGCTGTTCCGCCCCGCCGAGCACCCACGCCCGACCGGATTCGGCGACATCGCGGCCACCTCACCCGAATCGACAGCGCTCGCCCGCGACCTCAAGCGCCGAGGCGCTCAGTTCGTCGGCCCGACGACCGCCTATGCCTTCATGCAGGCCATGGGCCTCGTCAACGACCACTACGCAGGATGCTTCGCCGGCGACGAGATCACTCGTCGAGGGTAGACAGGTCCCCTTCGTCTTGGCCCAGGGCACGAGCCTTGAGCACCCGGCGCATGATCTTGCCCGACCGAGTCTTGGGCAGCTTGTCGGCGAAGGTGATCCAGTCCGGCTTGGCGATGGGCGACAGGTGCTGGCTGATGTGCATGCGGAGATCGTCTTCGAGTTCTTGGCTCGGCTCGACCCCGACGCGCAGGATGACGAACGCGTGGATCGCGTTCCCCTTCACGTCGTGCGGCAGGCCGATGGCTGCTGCCTCGGCGACCGCCGGGTGTGACACGAGAGCGGACTCGACTTCTGCCGTACCCAGCCGATGCCCCGACACCTTGATGACGTCGTCCGTGCGGCCGATGACCCAGAAGTAGCCGTCGGCGTCACGCTTGGCCGAGTCCCCGGCGAGGTACTTGCCGGGGTACTTGGACCAGTACGTGTCCACGTAGCGCTGGTCGTCTCGGTAGAGCGTGCGCAACATGGCCGGCTGGGGATTCTTGAGCACCAGGAAGCCTTCTTCGCCGTCGGGCACGGGGTTGCCCTGCTCGTCGAGAATCTCGGCATCCTGGCCCATGAACGGCTTGCCGCCCGATCCGGGCTTCTGAGGCTCGCCCGGAATCTGGGTGATCTGGAACATGCCGGTCTCGGTCTGCCACCAGGTGTCCATGATCGGGCACTTGCCCTTGCCGATGACCCGGTGGAACCACTGCCAGGCTTCGGGATTGATGGGCTCGCCGACCGACCCGAGGAGCCGCAGCGACGACAGGTCATGGCGGTTCGGCCACGCCTCGCCGAACCTCATCAGCGACCGAATCGCCGTGGGAGCGGTGTAGAACGTCGTGATCCCGTAGTACTCGATGAGCTGCCACCAACGGTTCGGGTACGGGTAGGTCGGCCCGCCTTCGAACATGAACGACGTCGCACCGCACAGGAGCGGTCCGTAGACGAGGTACGAGTGGCCGGTCACCCAGCCTGGGTCGGCCGTACACCACCACCGGTCTTCGGGCTTGATGTCGAACGTGTACTTCAAGGTCGTGTAGGTGCCCACCATGTAGCCGCCGTGCACGTGCAGGATCGCCTTCGGCCGGCCCGTCGAGCCCGAGGTGTAGAGGATGTAGAGCGGGTCCTCCGAATCCATCGGCTCGGTGTCGCACCTGCCCTTGGCGATCGGCAGGGCGGTGAGGTCGTGGTACCAGTGGTCGCGCAGGGGGTCCATCTTCACGTCGGACTTGGTACGGCGAACGACCACGACGTTCTCGACGGTCGGGGAATGCCGGACCGCTTCGTCGACGATGTCCTTGAGCTTGAACACCGACCCGTTGATCCACGAGCCGTCGGCCGTGATCACGAGCTTCGACTCCGAATCCTCGATCCGGCTCTGCAGGGCGTCGGCCGAGAACCCGGCGAAGATCACCGAGTGCACCGCGCCGATCTTGGCGCACGCCAACATCGCGAACACCACTTCGGGAATGCGCGGCAGATAGATCGTGACCTTGTCGCCCTTTCTGACTCCCATCGACTTGATGACGTTGGCCATCATCGTCACCTGGCGGTTGAGCGAGTAGTAGCTGAACGTACGGTGCTCCTGCCCGTCCTCGCTCTGCCAGATCAGGGCCAGCTTGTTCTTGGTCGCCGTCGTCAGGTGCCGGTCGATGCAGTTGTGCACGATGTTGGTCTTGCCACCGGTGAACCACTGGTAGAACGGAGCGTTGTCGTCGTCGAGCACACGGTCCCACTTCTCGAACCACTCCAGTTCTTCGGCCCGGGCCTCCCAGAAGCCCTGCGGGTCAGCCAGGGCTGCGGCTCGGACGACGTCAGGATTGGGGCAGTTGGCGTTCGCCCCGATGGATGGGTCCGGGTAATAGACGTCACCCTCGAGCTCGGTCATGGCTGTTCCTCCTGGTACATGTGCGCGTTCG
>JBDHZQ010000219.1:0-2789 GCA_039811945.1 Propionibacteriaceae bacterium | reverse complement strand
GCGGCAGGAGCAAAGCGATGATGACGAGGACGGCGGAGATCAGCTTCATGTCGTTGGGGTTGAAGCCGACGGTCAGGGCGAGTTGGATCACCAGGCGGTACACGACCGAGCCCAACACGACCGCCAGCGTGGCGAGGACGAACCGGCGGCTCGGCAGCAGCGACTGCCCGATGATGACGGACGCTAATCCGGCGACGATCAGACCGATGCCCATCCCGATGTCGGCGAAGCCCTGGTACTGGGCCATCAGAGCGCCGGCGATGCCCACGAGACCGTTCGAGATGGCTAGGCCGAGCACCTTCGTGAAGCCCGTGGAGACGCCCTGACTGCGGATCATCCGCTCGTTGTCACCGGTCGCCTGCAAGGCCAGTCCGAGATCGGTGTTGAGGAACCAATCGACCGCCACCATGGCGGCGGCTGCGAGCACGGCGAAGATACCGACCGACACCCACGTACCGAACAGGCCGTCGTTGCGCAGGCCACTCAAGAGCGTGTCCGTGCGCAGGAGCGGCAGGTTCGCCTTGCCCATGATCCGCAGGTTGATCGAATAGAGGGCGATCTGGGTGAGGATGCCCGCCAACAGCGGGTTGATCTTCCCCTTGGTGTGAAGCAACCCGGTGACGACGCCCGCGACGGCTCCGCAGACACCGCCGAACACGGTGGCGGCCAGCGGCGGCACCCCGGCGAGGATGCCGGCCGCGGCCACCGCCGCGCCCGTGGTGAAGCTGCCGTCGACGGTGAGATCAGGGAAGTCGAGGACCCTGAAAGTGAGGTACACCCCCAGGGCCATCAACGCATAGATCAGACCGAGGTCGAGCGCCGCCAACATGGGTTAGCCCACGACCTCCGCGTCCTTGAGCAGATCGTCGGGAATCGTGATGCCCATGCGTGCCGCGGCTGCCTTGTTGACGTACGTCTTCAGGTCCTTCTGGCTCTCGACCGGCATCGTGGCCGGCTTCGCGCCCTGGGTCAGGATCTTCACCGCCATCTGGCCCGTCTGGTACCCGAGCTTGCTGTAGTCGATGCCGTACGTGATGATGCCACCCTTCTTCACCGAGTCGCCCTCGCCCACGACGAGCGGGATCTTGCTCTTCTCGGCCACCGCGACGACCGCGTCGATGCCAGCGACGACGTTGTTGTCGGTGGGGACGTAGATCGCGTCGACCGTCAAAGACGACGCTGCCTGCTGCACCTCGGAGGTGTTGGTGACGGTCTTCTCGACCACGGTCAGGCCTTCGGTGGCAGCGGCCTTCTTGGCAGCCTCGACCTGTACGGCAGAGTTGACCTCACCGGAGCTGTAGATGATGCCCACGGTCTTGGCGGTCGGCTTCAGCTTCTTGATCAGGGCGATCTGCTGGGCGACCGGGTTCATGTCGGTGGTACCGGTCACGTTGGCACCCGGCGCCTCGTTGGAGACGACCAGCTTGGCCGCCACCGGGTCGGTCACCGCGGTGAACAGGATCGGGGTCTTGGTGATCGCCTGGGCCGACGCCTGAGCGGTCGGGGTGGCGATGGCGAGCACCAGGTCGAGCCCGGCGCTGTTGAACTTCGCGGCGATGTTGGTCGCCGTACCCTGGTCGCCCTGGGCGTTCTGCTCGTCGTACGTCGCGGTCACGTTCGCGTCGGCGAGAGCTTTCTTGAAGCCGTCGCGAGCCGCGTCGAGCGACGGGTGCGAGACGATCTGGGTGATGCCGATCTTGTACGTCTTCGCCGCGCCCGAGGCCGCGCCGGACGCCGCCGGCGACGCTCCCGTCGTGGTGGTGGTGCTACCGCACGCGGCGAGGGCCAGCGACAGTACGGCCGCCGCCACGCTCAGAGCGCGGGTCCTGATTCGAGTCATGATGTGAGAATCCCCTCCGGAACTGAACTCGTCGATGAGTTGACAGCGCACAACCTAGTTGTCGCGTCCGACAGGTTGGGCGACTGGCCAGCGAGTGGACGAGCAAACCAGCGCTCGAGCTCAGCCGTCGCCCATGGCGTACCCACAGTTCAACGACCCAGGCCGCGTCCACGAATCTCGCATCGCCCACCCTCATGTGGTGCCAGGATTCCGCCATGACCTCAGCAGGGACGAAGGACGACCCTTGGCGGCTGAAGACGGCGCCGGGTACGTCCGAATTCGTGATGTACGCGGACAAGCAATCCGAACCACCATTGCTCGTCTGTCAGGTGGGTACGACGAGGCTGACCTATCTGCTGCGGGCGATCGACGACGTGACTGCGATGCTCAAGGCTCACGGTGACTGGATGGACCTCGGTGCTGCCGACGAGCAGAAGCCGGCCAAGGACGGCACCGTCGAGGGGTGGGCTCGGTCGGAGTCGAACCCGGTGGGCGGCTGGTACGGCCAGCGGAAGGGGTACCGCGGCCGGTTCGGGATGTACGTGCCGCCCCTGCTCGAAGAACTCGGCCTTGTCGAGTTGGAGCACAAACCCCGCGGCAACAGGGTCAGGGCAGTGTGACCGGCGCTGCCAACGCATCCCTGGGCCGCCCGCGCCACGTGCGGCGCCGGCCCTCGATCTGTCCCGTTGGGGCCGTAGGGCACCTTTGAGAGGCGGCGACGACGTAGGGCATCTGCATCCTCACAGGCAGCATCACTGATGCGTCGTAACGCCTTCCATGATGCTAGATTGGCGAACATGAGGACGACGGTACGACTGGATCCGGAGGTCGCCGCAGCCGCCGAACGTCTGCGCCAAGAACGGCGCATCGGGCTCGGTGAGGCCGTCAACGAACTGGCCCGTGCCGGACTCGCTCGCGGCAGGAGTCGGGCCGTGCGATTCCGTCAGCG
>JBDHZQ010000218.1:0-2798 GCA_039811945.1 Propionibacteriaceae bacterium | reverse complement strand
CGCCGTGGGTGGCGGACACCGGGATCTCGTCGCGCAGGTTCGTGACCAGCCCGATCTCCCGGTGCGCGTCGAGACGGTCGTTGACGTCGACGGCGCCGCGGGTGAACCGGCCCTTGCCGGGCGAGACCACCAGGCGCCACGTCGGCGTCGTGG
Source organism: Propionibacteriaceae bacterium (assembly GCA_039811945.1). GTDB lineage: Bacteria > Actinomycetota > Actinomycetes > Propionibacteriales > Propionibacteriaceae > Fen-668. Next base: position 2,645 of record JBDHZQ010000218.1, on the reverse strand, counting down.
AGAGGTCGAAGTGACCGGCGTCGGCGTGCTTGTCGCAGAAGTCGCGCGCAGCGTCGAGCTGGTCGGGGGTGTTGAGGCTGAACAACTCCACACCCTTGAGGTTCCGCTTCGCGATTCCGGTCAGGGTTCCCGCGGGGGGTAGTTCGAGGAGCCCGGTCACGCCGAGTTCCCTCATGGTCTCCAGACACAGGTCCCACCGAACCGGGTTCGCGATCTGGTGCACGATGCGCGCCAGGTATTCGGCGCCCGAGTGGACGACCTGACCGTCTGCGTTGCTGAGCAGCCGGGTCCGCGGGTCCTTGGTGGAGACCGCCCGCGCCAGCTTCGCCATGTGATCGACGGCCGGCTCCATGTGCACGGTGTGGAAAGCGCCGGCGACGCTGAGCGCGATGACGCGTGTTCTCGCCGGAGCATCGGCGGCCAAATCCGCCAGCTGCTCGACGGTGCCACCAGCCACGATCTGGCCGGAGCCGTTGTTGTTCGCGGCCGTCAGGCCGTGCTTGGCGATCGCAGCCATGACCTCGTCGGGGTCGCCTCCGACGATCGCGGACATCGAGGTGGGACGTACGGCACTCGCGGCGGCCATGGCCTTGCCGCGCTCGCGAACGAGCACCATGGCGGCCTCGACGGAGATGACGTTGGTGCCGGCGGCAGCGGTGATCTCGCCCACGCTGTGTCCGGCGGTGACGCCGATCTTGCGGAACGCCTCGGACGGCGACGGAAACAGTTCCAGCGCCGCGACGAGGCCGGCGGCGACCAGCAACGGCTGGGCCACCGCGGTGTCACGGATGGTCTCGGCATCGGCTTCGGTGCCATAGAAGGCAAGGTCCATCCCGCTGACCGCCGACAGCCACGACAAGCGGGCCGCGAAGGAGGGGAGTTCGAGCCAGGGGCTCAGGAAACCGGGTGTCTGGGCGCCTTGGCCCGGAGCTACGACTGCAAGCACGAGGACCACTCTTTCGTGAGTTTGCGGCAAATGTGGTGCCGGACACCACGAAGTTTCGGGCGTGTTCTTTGTGGGAAGACAACAAACGCCCTCGGCTCACGTGAGCAGTCGACCGACGGTCAGCGCGAGCCTGAGGACGTAGGAGTCTCGCGGTGACGAAGGGTTGTAGCCGGTGACGTCCTGGATCCGCCGCAACCGGTACCGCACCGTGTTCGGATGCACGAACAACGCCCTCGCCGAGGCCTCGATGGAGTTGCCGTGGTCGACGAAAGCCACCAACGTCGACATCAACTCGCCGCCGGCTTCGAGCAGCGGGCGGTAGACCTCGTACGCCAGAGCCCTGCGTGCATGGCCGTCACCGGCCAAGGCTCGTTCGGGGAGGAGGGCGACCGCGGCGACGGGTCGTGGCGCATCGGGCCACGCTCCTGCGGCACGGATACCGGAGAAGGCGGCCCGCGCGCTGAGTCCCGCGTCGACGAGGTGATTCACGACCGGGCCGACGACAATCGGTCCCGCGCCGAACGAACCCGCCAAGCGACCGACGACGGTGGCTGCCCCGTCGGGCTCGCCCAGTTCCTCCCCACCGAGCACCACGACGAGGCGATCGCCCTGAGTTGCGGCCAAGGCGTCCAGGCCGGACCGTGATGCCGTACGCCGCAGGCCGTCGATCGCCGTCTCCGCAGAATCGGGCGCGATCCCGACGGCCACCACGACGGCATGGGGGGAGTGCCAGCCCAGGGTCGAGGCCCGCGAGACTAGGTTCTCGTCGGCCTCGCCCCGCACCACGGAGTCGACGACGAGTGCCTCGAGTCGGGAATCCCAGGACCCCCGCATCTCTGCGGCGACGGCGTACACCTCGGCGGCGGCGAACGCGACCTCGCGGCTGAAGTGGCTGATCGCGCTCGAGAGTACGGCTCGATCGCCGCGCGGCATCTGCTGCACCTGTTGGTCGACTACCTCGACGGTGGTCTTGACGAGTTCCACGGTCTGTTTGAGGGAGATGCGGCGCATGACCGTGCGGGGCGCGGCGTCGAAGAGCCCCGCCGGTGAGACAGGCTCTTCGTCTTCGTCGGCGAACCAGGCCACGAATGCGTCGATCCCCGTGCGGGCCACGAGGGTGATCCACGACCGGTTCTCGGCATCGAGTTCGCCGAACCACGGATGCCGGTCGCTCATCTCGTCGATCGCCGCCGTCGTCATCGTGGCTGCCAGACCCGACAAGCGCCGGACGATGGCCGATCTCGAGCGAGCCGAGGGAACGAGAGTGCGACCCCTCACCCGCACCGGGCTCGCCGCCTTCGCCATAGGGCTCAGCGTAGGGTGTCGACCGTGACGACTCCGGGGGAAACCGTGCCCGCCACACCGGCGGATGCTCTGCGGGAGATCGCCTACCACCTCGACCGTACCCGCGCCGACTCGCGCAAGGCCAAGGCCTTTCGCTCGTCGGCGCGGGTGCTCGACGACCTGCCGCCCGACGACGTCGCCGCCCGCAGCGCGGGCGGCTCGTGGGTGCAGGTGCCGGGGATCGGACCCAGCAGCGCAACTGTGATCACGCAGACGCTGGCCGGACGCGTGCCGGACTACCTGGCGAAGGTTCGGCGCGCGTCGGCCCGACCGCTGACCGCCGGGGGCGGCCAGCTCCGGGCCGCCGTGCGCGGGGACCTGCACTGCCACACCGAGGAGTCAGACGGGTCGGCGC
>JBDHZQ010000217.1:0-2820 GCA_039811945.1 Propionibacteriaceae bacterium | reverse complement strand
GTGGTTACAGCTGGCCGCCGCGGGCACGGATCCGGCGGACGAGTTCGTTGTACACCTCTGGAGCGGTGGTTTCGCAGGCCAACGGGTTGTTCACCTTGCCCAGGCCGTGATGGTCGGACGAGCCAAGCGTCAGCAACCCCAGCCGAGAAGCCAGCTCGCGGAGCCGCGCCCGGGTGTCGGCGTCGTGATCGGGATGATCGACCTCGATGCCCTCGAGCCGGTTCTCCATGGTCAGCTCGGACAGCACCGCCGGAGTGAGTTCCTTGTCGCGGCCGCGTCCCCACGGGTGAGCGATCACCGGCACGCCTCCGGCGCGGCGGATCAGTTCGATCCCACGGCGCAGCGGGCACGAGTAGCGGTTGGCGTAGGCCGGTCCGCCGTCGTGCAGGAAGCGGTCGAACGCCTCCTGCCGGTCCCGGACGTAGCCCTTCGCCACCATCGCGTCGGCCACATGGGGGCGTCCGAGCGACGGGCTGGAGCCGACCTGTTCGGCGATCTCAGTCTCGGTCAGCGGCATGCCGAGCTCGGCGAGCTTGGTGAGCATCTCGGGGAGCCGTCCGGTCCGACCCACCCGGACGCGCGCCAACTCGTCCAGCAACTCCTCGAAGTGCGGGTCGCAGCCGTACCCGAGCAGATGGACGCTGGCCCCCTCGAGTTGGCAGGACATCTCGATACCCGGCAGCACCACGATGCCGGCCGACGCGGCGGCGAGCTTCGCTTCCCGCAGGCCGTCGAAGGTGTCGTGGTCGGTCAGGCCGAGCACGTCGACACCCTCCGCGGCGGCCTTCCGGACAAGCTGGGTGGGCGTGTCGGTGCCGTCGGAGACGCTGGAGTGGGTGTGCAGATCGATCCGCATGGGCGTAATCCTGCCCTACCGAGCACCTCGCCCCGTGACGCGACCCTCAGGCGAGCAACAGCGACCGGCTACTGCCGGTTGAGCCTGTCGAACCCCTACTGGGCGGGCAAGCGCTGATCATGCACGTCATCCCGGGCTCCCGACCCGGGATCTCAGGCGGGAGGAGATCCCGGAGAGATCCCGGATCAAGTCCGAGATGACTAGGGAGCGGCTTTGCTCAGCGCCTCCTGGCAGAGGCCCCGACAAGCTCCACCGACGAGATCAGGCGGGCAGCAGAGACCGCACCAATCGGACGCCGACACTGACCCGCGCGACGTCCGGCTCCTCGCACACCAACCCGAGCGTGGCGACCTTGTCCTCCACCCCGGGGGTCTGGGCGAGCCAGGCGTCCACCTGCTCCGCCGCCGGCCTGGACGGGTCGGCCAGCACTGCCGACGTCAGCTCGCCGTGCGCCTTGAGCAGCTCGTCACGCAGCGCGGCACGCGCCATCGTCTCCCACCGATCATGCTGCGGCAGCGCCACGACCGTGTCGTGCAGCTGGTCCAGTCCGAGCCGGTCGGCGAGCAGGAAGGCGATCTCGGCGACCGTCCGGACGGGCGCCTGCCGGGCCTGGGCGATCTCGACGATGGTCAGCGCGAAGTGCGAGTAGGCGTCCTGGGCGACCTCTTCGGCCAACGCCCGCGGGACGCCCTGCGCGATCATTCGCTCGGCATGCCGACTGGCGTTCGAGGCCTGCCGAGGTGTCAGCAGCGAGCCGAGTCCAGCTCGCACCTCACGGACGCCGTCGGTGAACTGCGCGGTCGTCGCCACGATGTCGAGCGGTGCCCGGCGGCTGGCCAGCAGCCAGCGGGTGGCCCGTTCGACCATTCTTCGCAACGCGACCCGGAGTTCGGTGACCACCTGGGCGCTCAGATCGCCGGCGTTGCGCAGGTCGACCTCGGACTTGCCGACCTGGTAGATCGACCGGGCCGCCAGCTGGGCACGAATCACTTCCGTGACGGCCGCATTCGTCTCGTTGTGCAGCCGGTAGTAGGCGGTGATGCCCTGCGAGTCGACGAAGCGGTTCACCGCGACCGAGGTGATGATCTCTCGGGCCAGCCGATGCCGCGGCATCTCGGCGGCATAGCGCTGCTGCAGTTCGCTCGGGAAGTACTGAATCAGCCGATCCGCCAGGTACGGGTCGTCGGGCAGGTTGGAGGCCAGCACCTGGTCGGTGAGATAGATCTTGGTCCAGGCCAGCAGGGTCGCCAGCTCGGGCCGGGTCAAGCCATGGCCGCCCTCCCGGCGAGCGTCGAGTTGCTTCCCGGTGGGCAAGAACTCGAGCCCCCGGTCGAGGTAGCCGGCCTCCTCGAGGGCCTGCATCCACCCCTCGTAGGCACCGGTCAGTTCGGCGGCGCGGAACATCGAGTTCGACAACGCCAGGTTCTGGTCCAGGTTGTGGCTGAGCACCAACGCCGCCACCTCGTCGGTCATCGAGGCCAGCAGTTCGTTGCGCTGCTCGATCGCCAACTCGCCGGCGGCCACCTGCCCGGCGAGCAGAATCTTGATGTTCACCTCATGGTCAGAGGTGTCCACACCGGCGGAATTGTCGATGGCGTCGGTGTTGATCCGGCCGCCACCCAACGCGTACTCGATGCGGCCCAGCTGCGTCCAGCCCAGATTGCCGCCCTCCCCGACGCACAAGGCTCGGACGTCGGCACCGTTGACCCGGACGGCGTCGTTGGCCTTGTCACCCACCTCGGCATTGGTCTCGGTGGTCGCCTTGACGTAGGTGCCGATGCCGCCGTTCCAGAGCAGGTCGACCGGGCCTTTCAGGATGGCGCTGATCAGATCCGCCGGGGTGAGCGCGACAACGCCGCTGCCGAGACCGAGCGCGGCCCGTACCTCCGGGGTGATCGGGATCGACTTCAGTGTGCGGGCGTAGACCCCGCCACCGGCCGAGATCAGCGAACGGTCGTAGTCCG
>JBDHZQ010000216.1:0-2893 GCA_039811945.1 Propionibacteriaceae bacterium | reverse complement strand
CGTGGTCTGCGCAGGGTATGTCGGGAACGGTGATGTTGACCAGCACGGCGTCGCGGGACGTTCCGATCGGTGAACTGCAGTCGGTCCTGGTGCCGCGCCGCTGATTACCTCGCCAGGTCGTCGTCGACGTACCCAGGCCTTGCGATCACCAGTCCCGTCCAGACGAGGGCTACGGCAGAGACGGTCATGACGATCATCGGTACGTCCCACGCTCCCGTCAGTTCGTGGAGCAGGCCCATGAGGAATGGGCCGAGGCCGGAGAAGACGTACCCCGTCGACTGACTGAACGCCGACAGTCTTGCAGTGACGTGCGGATCGCGGCTCCGGGCGGTGATCAGGGCTAACGCCATCGGAAACGCGAAGCCGGCAACCCCAGTCATCGTGACCCACACGAACGGCGCGAAGGTCGGCGCCAACCAGAGCCCGGCAAAACCACCGCCGAGTAGCAAACCGAAGGCCACGACGTACGGCTCAAGGTGGCGGGCGCGCGCCACGATCGGAGGCATGACGAGTGCGGCAGGGAGTCCGAATGCCGAGTACCACGACACCAGGAGGCTCGCCGTCGAAGCGCTCGCTCCTGAGTCGCGAAGGATCTGGGCCAGCCAGCCGAACGTGACGTAGGCCTGCATCGACTGAACGCCGAAGAAGATGGCTAGCGCAACGGCTCGATGCGACCGGACCAGGCTCAAAATCCCGCCACCGGACCTGGAGTATCGAGGCCCGGGGCCACTCCTGCGCTCTCGAACCGCGAGCCAGATCCACGGGACGAGGGCGACGCTGGCTGTCACGCCCCAGATCGCCAACGCAATGCGCCAGCCCCTCTCACTTCCCAACAGGAGGGGCGACACCAGCCCTGGAGCGGTCGCGCCGATCGAGAGTCCGAACGTATAGACGCTCATCATCAGCGCTTGTCGGTTGGGGAAGTGTCGCTTGATAAACGCCGGGGCCAGGATGTTCCCGACCGCGGCACCGGCCAGTGCCAGGGCCGAGAGCGCGATGAAGATCCACGCGTTGGAGGTCAGAGATCTGCCTGCGATGCCTACGGCTGCGACCAGCAGGCCGAGAGCTAGGGCTCCTGCCGTACCTACCCTGCCGGCGATCCACACCGCAGCCGCCCCGAATCCGGCGAAACAGATGCCCGGCAGGGCGGTCAGGAGGCCGGCGGCCGTCGTCGACAGGGCCACGCCCTTCTGAATCTCGGCCAACACAGGCCCGATCGAGGTCGCACCTGGTCGGAGGTTGACGGCAAGCAACCCGACCGCCACCAGCCCGACCCACGCCACCAGCGCTGGACGGGATGCGGGTTGACTCACGTGCGAATCGTTTCATGACCCGCGATCGCGCCACGATGACGAACGCCAGGTGGCACGAACGACGGCAAATCCGGCCCTCACTGCGAATAATCGCAGTGAGGGCCGTTCTAGCCGTCGTTCGGTACATGCAGAGGAGGCATCGAGGAACGGCAAGCCGATGCGAGCCCCTGCTGCGCTCCCGATAGCCTGTGCCGGTGCTCGGATACTTCGGACCGGAGGGGACTTTCACCCACCAGGCTCTGTTGACCCTCGATCTGGACGAGGAGGCTCAGCCGCTCGCCACCGTCGCGGCGGTGCTGGATGCCGTACGTGACGGTGAGATTCGCGCCGGCTTAGTGCCCATCGAGAACTCCGTCGAAGGCGGAGTGTCCGCGACGCTGGACAACCTTGCCGCCGGGAAACCGCTGGTGATCCTGGGCGAGGTCGTCATCCCGGTGCAGTTCGGCCTCTACGTACGTGCCGGCACGAGCCTGTCCGACGTTCGCAAGGTTCTCACCCATCCCCACGCGGCAGCCCAGGTGCGAGAGTGGCTGGCCAAACGCCTCCCTCACGCGGCTGTCACGGAGGGCGGTTCCACAGCGGCCGCGGCCGCTGAAGTCGCTGACCCCACGTCGAAGTTCGACGCGGCGGTGTGCGCTCCCGTGGCCGGGGAGATGTACGGCCTCTCTGCGGCAGCCATGGACATCGCCGACAACCCCGACGCCGTGACCCGTTTCATCCTCGTGGGGAAGCCCATATCGCCGCCCGCCCGAACCGGGTACGACAAGACTTCGCTCATCGCCTACATGCGCGAAGACCACTCCGGTGCCCTGCTCGAGATCCTCGAGCAGTTCGCGTCGCGGGGGGTGAACCTGTGCCGCATCGAGTCCCGCCCGACCAAGGAGAAGTTGGGTTCCTACTGCTTTTCGATCGACGCCGAAGGGCACATCTCCGACGCCCGGATGGCCGAGGCGCTCATGGGCCTGCACAGGATCTGCAAGAAGGTCGACTTCCTAGGCTCGTACCCCCGTGCCGATCACGTCGAACCCACGGTCATGCGCGGCTTCCGTGAATCGGACTACGAAAAGGCCGCCGCCTGGCTCAAGGGCCTACTCGCCTGATCGGTTGCGACCTCATCCACCGGGGGTTCGTGGCATTCACTTCGGCAGCATCACGGTCAGGCCGCCGGGCACCACTTCGGCCTCGAACCGGGTGGTCGAGCCTTCGGCGTCGCCGTCGAGTTGGTACGGCATTGGCTCGCTCACTTCGAACAACACCCGTGTCCCCTGGGCATATTCGAGCGGTTCGACTTCAGTGCCTCCGAGCAAGCCGGACGCGACCTTCGCCCAGTCGGCGACGCCGTTCGGGTTGGCGACGAGCACGTCGAGCTGGCCGTCGGTCGCCTCGGCCGAGGGGAACACCTTGATGCCGCCCTGGATCGATCCGACGTTGCCGACGACGGCCATCATCGCTTGTCGCTCCAGGATTTCGTCGTCGTCGAGTCTCACCCGTACCTCGAACGGTCCCGAACTCATCGCCTGCGCAGCCGCCACGAAGTACGCGGCGGAACCGACGACCTTCTTGAGGTCGGGGTTCGTTTC
>JBDHZQ010000215.1:0-2894 GCA_039811945.1 Propionibacteriaceae bacterium | reverse complement strand
GCCCCCGCAGTGCCGTCATCGTTGTCGATCGATCCAAGGGGTAACGCCAGGTCAGGGACACCCCCGGTATGCTCCGATTCGCGCGCAATCTGGTGCACGTAGTGCGCCCACATTTCGTCGGTGAACGCCTCGTCGTCACCGTCCAGTTCCTCGGTGGCAGGGACCCGTTGCCACAGTTGCCACAGAGTCAGTGCAGAGCCGGGCAGTTCGTCGGGGCGACAGACGATGACGACGTCGCAGTTCGGCTCTTCGTTGAGGGTCGCGAGTTCGGCGTCGTACAGCTCGACTGCCGCATGCACGGCGGTGAGCGGGCTCATGGTCTTGAGCCCCTCGACCGAACGCTTGTCGAGGATACGTTCCAGCCGGCTGTTCCAGACGATCGTGGAACGGAAGCCGACGTTGGTGTCGAAGCCGGGGAATGGCAGGTAGAGGTGGGTCAAGCGGCTTTGCTTCGCCGCGATCGGTTCGCGGCAGCGGTCGAGCCAGCTCTTCACGCCCTGGATGGCGACGCGGGTGCCGATGACACCGACGCGGATCGTCGCGGGTCCGCTGGCACCCGCGTCGGCCGGGCCGTAGTACGAGATGCCGTGGCGCGGGTCGATGTGATGACTGCCGTGGGCGAACTCGAGCTCGGGTTCGTCGAGGATCGTGACGTTCATCCGGCCACCTCGAACAAGGTGCCGCTGGAGTCGCTACTGACGTCCGCCTCGGCTTCGTCCGCGGCCTGCTTCCAGGCCGCGTCGTCGATGCCCTGGTCGACCGTGAACGTCAGCAGGTCACCGAAGTCGAGAATTCGGTCGGACTGGCCGAACAGCGCATCCTTGGGGCGCAGGACCGCGGCCCAGAGCTTTGTCTCCTGGAGCACGGCCGGGTTGCGTTCCAGCTTCTTGATGCCGCGCAGCAGATCCGAGGCGTACCGAGACTGGTGCTTCCCGTCCCGACTGAAGAAGTAGTCGGGGACGATCTCGCAGTACCAGTCGTCGCCGACCTGCAGGAACTGCCAGCTCAGCGCGCTGTGGCGGTAGTAGCTGATCGTGGTCGGGTCGGACTTCTTCGGGTAGCCCTTGAACACGGTCCGCCAGTTCGAACCACTGGTGTTCCATTTCCGGTCAGATAGGTCCGCCGAAGCCCGGAAATACAGGAACTGGCGCTTGCCATGGAAGTCGCAGTCTGCCTTCAGATCCTGGCGCAGCGCGTTGTTGAGCAACTGAACGATCAGCCGGGCGCCATCCTGTTCGAACTCGGTGAGTTCGCCGAGGGCCACCGTCTTGTTGGCCCCATCGACCGCTGCGGAGAGGCCGCTGGTGTCGGCCGGCTCCCACGTCATGAGTCGGCCATTCCAGAGCACGAAGTCGTCGCGCACCGGGAGCCCACTTGCGTCTTGAGCCTCATAGACCGAGCGACGAGCGCGCAGTGTGGTCTTGTAGGAGTAGACCAGCGGTGGCATGTCAGCCGGGAGCAGGTTCGAGACCAGCGTTTCCGTCCGACGATCAAGCGCCGGGGTATGCGCACGACCCCACGGGTCCGCGATGGCGAAGAGCCGGTCAGTTAGGTCGCCGGCGAGCGCCATGGTTGCCTTGTTGAAGTCCACGCGCCGGTCCGCTCGCCGGGCCGGGTCAGCGAAGTAGCTCTGGACGTGGACCCACCACGCCTGCTCATCCTTCGGGTGCGAACAGATGAGCAGGACGGGCTCGGTGGCCTTCATCCAGTAGTCGAGGTCCCGGTCGTTGCAGATGTAGTGGAAGCGTTCGTCGGTCTCGCCGGAAAAGAGCGCGTCCTGCGCCTTGCTTTGCACGAGTAGGTGGCGGTTGCTGACCTCCCCGCTGGCGGGATCGCGTAGCTCGATCATCCCGTCGATGCCAGCGTCGATGTGGCGTTCGTGCCAGACATGCCCCATCGCCGAGACGCGCAGGCCAATCAGAGCGGTCCCGGTCGCACCGATCTGGACGCTCCCGCTGACCTTCTTGCCACTCGCCACCTGACATTCCTCTCCAGGGCCACTGACGCGTGGTCCCAAGGCTGACTGTAGGTGCAACCACCGACAGAACGGTGATGACGGCATCCTCGGCACCACGTATCCGCCGGTGTGAGAGACGGTCCTCAGGTCCGGGGACCGTGTGAGTCCCCGTCTGCTGGCCCAAGCGGCGAGCCCAGATCTGGGATCCCCTCAGGCCGGTCAGACTCTTTCGCGATCTGGTGCGCGTAATACGTCCACATCTGCTCGGTGAAGGCGTCGTCGCCGCCGTCGAGTTCCTCGGTCGAGGGGACGAGGTTCCATAAGTGCCAGAGGCTCAGAGCGTAGCCGGGCCGGTCGTCGTGGCGACCGAGTCGCTTCTTGCCGCTCATCGGGCGGCACCGGTCGTGGAACGCATGGTCACGCCGCGCTCGCGCAGCCGCCGATGCACCGTGGTGGCCGTGACACCGAGTCGCTCACCTATCCGAGCCAGTGACCACCCGTCCGCGTAGAGCTCGGCGGCCTGGTCGATGTCCTCGGGGCTCAGACCCGGGTGCTTGGTCTGGACGTTGTTGCGGGTCAAGATTTTGCCGACCGTTCGGCGGTCGATCCCGAACTGGTCGCCCAGCTGGTAGACCGTGCTCCCTGCCCTATAGGCATCGATGAGCGCCTGCGTCTGCTCGGCGTCGAGTTGCCGAGCGGTACCGGGCGCACGCTGCCGGAATCGCCTGGGTACGGGGGAGTTGGGCTTCGGGAGCTTCCTGATCAGCGCTTCCAGGGCCCTGACCTGGGCCTTCGGGTTGTAATGGGCTCCCCGCTTCTCCACCGCACGCACAAGGCTCGAACCCTTGCCAACGGAAACGTTGGTCGAGGTTCGGGCCTTGTGTGCGTCTGCGGCCCAGGTCAGAGCGTTGGCGTTGACCTGCGGATCGAGCAGCAT
>JBDHZQ010000214.1:0-2925 GCA_039811945.1 Propionibacteriaceae bacterium | reverse complement strand
GACGACCGACTCCGAACAAGTCGAGATCCTGCTCCAGCGGGTCCGCGCGACCCATCCGGGCGTCGCCTTCACAGTGTCGATGCCGGTCGGCCCAGCGACGAACCTGCTCAACGTGCTCGACCGGCGTTTGCGGTCGGCCCTTTCCGATGCCCGGGTCCTCGAGGTGGACGGCCTCGTCCTCGTCACCGAGGCGAGCGGCGACGTGCGTGGCAATGCCCTCGTGGCTCGTCGCGCTCGGCAATGGTCCAGCCACCATCGCGTTCCTGTGTTGACGGCTGTCGCTGACGGCACGGGGCTCACCGCCGCCCAGGCCATCGGCGCCCTGCGTGGACAGGGTCGGCGCCATATCGCGGTCGGTGCGCTGTTCCTGGCCGCCGACCACCGGTACGTCGAACAGGCCGATCTGGCGCGTCAGTTCGGAGCCGTGGCTGTCGCAGACCCGCTGGGAGCCGACGACGAAGTGCTCGACCTCGTGCTCGCTCGCTACGCATTCGCGGCGATGGAACTGCTTCACTTCGAGGGCGAACTCAGCGCGGTCGCGACCGCCTGAGTCCCCGGCGCTTCACGCCTCAACGCCTCAACTCGCGGCAACCCTCGCCTTCTCCGTTGCGACGTCGAAAGTGGGCGGTGGCCACTGGGGGTTGATGGCCAGCAAGTGCTCGTGGAGCAAGGTGGACACGGCCCAATTGCGATACCACTTGCGGTCGGCGGGAACGACGTACCAGGGCGCCACGTCGGTCGAACAGCGTGACAACGCGGCCTCGTAGGCCTCTTGGTATTGATCCCACTTGGCCCTGACGTCGATGTCGCCGGGGTTGTACTTCCAGTACTTCGCCGGGTCTGCGAGCCGCGCCGCCAGCCGGGCCTTCTGCTCGTCCTTGCTGATGTGCAGGAAGCACTTGATGATCCTGGTGCCCTGAGCCGCGACGTTCGCCTCCCACTCGTTGATCTGGTCGTACCGCAACTCCCAGACGTCCTGTGGCACCAAGCTCTCCACCCGAACGATGAGCACGTCCTCGTACTGGCTGCGGTCGAACAGCCCGATCATTCCGGGCCCTGGCAGTGCATTCGTAATCCGCCACAGAAAGTCGTGCTTTCGTTCCTCGGCCGTGGGCGCCTTGAACGCCGTGTACTTCAGACCCGCCGGATCGACCATCCCGAAGACATGACTCACCGTCCCGCCCTTGCCCGAGGTATCCATACCCTGAATGACGACGAGAACACGTTTGGCCTGGTCAGGCTCGGATTTGCCATCGGCGAACAGTCGCTCCTGGAGGTCGCTCATTTCCCTGCCGAGCCCGGGCAGCAGGGCCTCCGCGGCCTTCTTTCCGCCACCCGGAAAGCCCGGGGTCGCGGTCGTGTCGTACGTCGTCAGGTCGACCGCCGAGCCTGGCTGGACTCGAAGAAGGTCGGTGAGTCGCCGTACCTGGTCGGCGCCCGTGTCGTGGTGAGCCATGCCCGATAGTGTGCCGCGCCGCGACGCACCCGGTGGCAGGATCGGGGTATGGACACGCCGAACGTGCATCCCTGCATCGAACCACTGCGAACGTTGCTCGGAGTGTGGCGAGGCGACGGGCACGGGTCGTACCCGACGATCTCGGACTTCGACTACGCCGACGAGTGGGAGTTCACCCAGATCGGCAAGCCCTTCGTCCGCTTCACCGAACGCACACACCGAGCCGACGGCACCCCGATGCACACCGAGGTCGGGTACCTGCGGTGCGTCTCCGGTGGCCGGGTCGAGATCGTTGCCGCGCTTCCGACCGGACAGACCGAGCTCGGGTACGGCGAAGCCAGCCTCAGCGATGGGTCGCTCAGCCTCGTCACCGACGCACAAGCCCAGAACACCGAGACCGCCAAGACCGTGGACCGGATCGTGAGGCGGTTCACCGTGACGGGTGACGCGCTGACTTACGACATGGAGATGGCCGCGGTCGGGGTCGGACTGACCCTGCATCTGACGGCCCGCCTGACGCGGGAGACGCCGTAGCAACCGGGTTTTTCGGCCATCATGCCTGCGGCCAGTTCGCCTCGTTCTTGCGGCTCGGCTGCACGCGGGGAGGCTCGCCCGGCATCTTCGGATACTCGGGTGGGTACGGCATCTCCCCCATCCCGGCCTCGGCGTCGCGGTCGTACCACGCGAGGGCGGTCGTGACCGGCTGAGGTGTCGAGGACTCGAGGGCGCTCCAGACGTCGCCCTGCCTCTCGAATCGGGCCGGCATCGTCACGACCGTGAAGTCGGCAGGATCAGCATGGGGCACTTCCTCCCATCTGAGCGGGGCTGACACGCGCGCTTCGGGGGTCGGGCGAATCGAATACGCCGAGGCCATCAGCCGGTCACGTGCCATCTGGTTGAAGTCGACGAAGATTCGCTCGCCGCGTTCCTCCTTCCACCAGGCCGTCGTCACGACCTCGGGAAGGCGACGCTCGAGTTCACGCCCGATGGCGATGGCAGCGTGGCGGGCATCGATGAACGACGTCGGCGTCACCCGGGAGAAGACGTGCAGGCCGCGGCCACCAGACGTCTTGGGATGTCCTGCGAGCCCGGCCTCGGCAAGGACCTGCCGTAATTCGAGAGCCGCCCGCCGGGCCTGATCGAAGGTCGAGCCCGGCTGCGGGTCGAGGTCGATCCGCAACTGGTCCACGTCGTCGGTGTGGGGCAGCCGTACCGGCCAGGGGTGGAACCGGATGGTGCCGAGGTTGACCATCCACAGGATTTGCGCGAGGTCGGCCGGAGCCACCTCGACCGCTCGCCGTCCGGAAGGAAAGGTGACCTCTGCCGTTTGCACCCACTCGGGCATTCCACGTTTCGGCGCGTGCTTCTGATAGAACGCGTCGCCGCCGGGGTTGTCGGGACCGAGCAACGAGGAATCAGGTGTCACTCCCTCGGGCCACCGCTCCATCGTCGTCGGACGATCCTTCAAC
>JBDHZQ010000213.1:0-2930 GCA_039811945.1 Propionibacteriaceae bacterium | reverse complement strand
ACCGCTTTGCCGTCCACCGCTTCGGGGGTCATGCTCACGACGTAGGAATTCACCCCCACATTGTGCCCGGCCCCGACGGGGCCGTCCGCAGGTGCCCCGCGGCTGGAATCGAGGTACGGCAGAGAGCCCGGCGGGAGCATTGGCCGTACCTCGCCTGCACCGGCCTTCGGCGCCCGTCGGGCCAGCCCGGCACAGTAGATTCGGCTCGTGACTATCCTCGTGAGACCCGTCTCCGCGCCCGACTACCTTGCCTTCGTGGCCGAGCGAGGTTCGGCGAGCTTCCTGCAGACCCCCGCCTGGGCCCAGGTCAAGCAGGAATGGGGTTCGGAGTTGGTGGGGTGGTACGACGGGCCCACCCTCACCGGCGTGGGCCTCGTGCTGTATCGGGCGATGCCGAGGATCGGGCGCTCCTTGGCGTACCTGCCCGAAGGTCCGGTGCTCGACTGGTCGACGCCCGACATCGCCGCCTCGCTCGATCCCTTGGTGGCCTACGTCAAAGGCAAGGGGGCTTTCGCCGTACGGATCGGCCCGACCCTCGTCTGGAGACGCTGGGGCGCCGACACGATCAAGAAGGCCATCGCGGACGACGGCGTCACGCGCCTGACCGCTGTCGAGCCAGACACGCTCGACGACGCGGCCACCCGACTCAGGGGCACCCTTCGGACACTCGGCTGGCTCCCCCCTCGCCAGGAAGGGGGCTTTGCCGCCGGCCAGCCGGAGTTCAACTTCCAGCTCCCGCTGGCGGGCAAGACCGAGGCTGACCTGCTCGCGGGCATGAACCAGCTGTGGCGGCGCAACATCAAGAAGGCCGAGAAGCTCGGAGTCGAGGTGACCCAGGGCACGCGCGACGACCTCGCCGCCTTCCACCAGCTCTACCTCGAGACCGCCGAGCGCGACCACTTCACCGGGCGCCCGCTGAGCTACTTCACGACGATGTGGGATGCGCTGCGCGCCGAGGACCCCGACCGGATCCGCCTTTATCTGGCCCGGCACGAAGGACAGTTGGTCGCGGCCACCACGTGGGTACGGGTGGGCACCCACTGCTGGTACTCCTACGGCGCATCCTCCAACGCCAAGCGGGAAGTACGGGGGTCGAACGCCATCCAGTGGCGGATGATTCGTGACGCGCTGGCGGCGGGGGCCACGGTGTACGACTTGCGCGGCATCGTGGAGGGGGTCGGCTCCGACGATCCCGAACTCGGCCTGATCCAATTCAAGGTCGGTACCGGCGGCGAAGCCGTCCAATACCTCGGCGAATGGGATTACCCGATCAACCGGCCGCTCTATCGTGCCTTTCTGACGTACCTCCACCGAGGTCGCCTCCTCGGCCGGGCCCGGTCGCTGGTCAGAGCTCCGGCGACGGCTGCCCGTACCCTGATCGGTCGGGTCCGCGGAGGCGAGCGATGACCGTACGGCTGCGTGTGCCAGGCGCCTCGTGGCGGGCTCATCTACGGCGGGTCGCTGCGTCGACTCCAGGTTTGGTTCCCGTCGCGAAGGGAAACGGGTACGGCTTCGGCCTCCGCCTGCTCGCTGCCGAGGCTGAGAGTCTGGACAGTGGCGTCATCGCCGTCGGCACGCCTGCGGAGGTCGCCCAGGTGACCGGATTCGGAGGCCGGATCGTCGTGCTCCAGCCGTGGCGGCCGGACGAGCCGGGCGCTGAACAACTGCTGGCCGATCCTCGGGTCATCCACACGGTGTCGCGCCTGGACGATCTTCGTCACCTGTCGGCTTCGGGTCACCGCCCTGCCGTGCTGCTGGAGTTGTTGACGTCGATGAAACGGCACGGGTTGGCGGTGTCGGAACTCGTGGAGGTACGGCGGATTCTCGCCGACGACGGGGTCGAGTTGGAAGGCTGGACCGTCCACCTACCGATGCCTGCGGCGACCGGGGGGAACGTCGAGGAGGCCGAACGCCTCGCCAAGGCGGGCTTGGCCGTACGTCAAGTGCCAGTCTGGTTCAGCCACGTCACGCCGACCGAATACGACCGGCTGCGGTCGACGCTGTTCACCGACACCCGCCTGCGGATCGGGACCCGGCTCTGGCTCGGGGGCCAGGCGAAACCACGTGCAACGGCGACCGTGCTCGACGTGCACCCCGTGAAGCGGGGCGAGAAAGTCGGCTATTGGCAACGGGCGATGCCCGTAGACGGGCAGGTGGTGGTGGTCAGTGGGGGTACGGCACACGGCATCGCCCTCGAAGCGCCGACGGCCGCGTCGTCCTTGCGTCAGCGCGTGATCTCCGCCGCCACTGGGTCGATGGAAGCCATGGGTCTGGCGCTGAGCCCGTTCACGATCGGGGGCAAGAAGCGCTGGTTCGTCGAGCCGCCCCACATGCAGTCGTCTCTGGTGTTCCTGCCCGGCAAGAAGCACGCCCCCGATGTCGGCGCGGAGGTCGACGTCGAACTCCGACTGACGACTGCCACAGTCGACGAGGTCTTGATCGAGGAATAGGCGGGCTCCTCGCGCTTAGGGAAACGCTCATCAATGCTGTTGATCAGCGTTTCCTTAGCGCGTACATCGCTCTCCCAGACACCGGGTGATCGACGCGTTAAGGAAGCGCTGATCAATGCTGTTCCGAGCGAGGACGTGCCGGGCGGGATGAGCCGGTACCACTACATCTCGTGGTCGTACCGGGCGTACGGGTAGAGATGTGGGGGGAGCGGATCGCCCGATCCGGTGCGCCGCAGCCGGGACATGATTGATCAGCGTTTCCCTAAGGAAGCGCTGCCTCGGATCGGGGTCGAATTGACGGGCAGTTTGCTTACGGCCGGCACGAACCTTGTTCTGGATGGCTCTGCCGTGAGCGCCAACAACCCGCGCCCGCGCAAGGTCTGCCCCTTCTGTGGTGTCGTGTGCGATACTGGCTAGCGGTCGCGATGTCACCCAGACGTCCTGACCGGAAATAGATCGTCTCGCTGGCGTTGCCGCGAC
>JBDHZQ010000212.1:0-2949 GCA_039811945.1 Propionibacteriaceae bacterium | reverse complement strand
CCGACGAGTTGTACGACCGCGCCGCCGACCCCGACGAGCAACACAACCTGGTCGGGAATCCTGAGTACGCCTCGGTCGAAACATGGCTGAGCGAGGCCCTTCAACAGTGGTGGCAGCCGCGTGATCGCCCCGGTCTGTGTGCGTGGGGTCACGACGTCACCGGGTACGGCCAGATCCACCCGCTCTCTCGCGGTCGCGACGACGACGAGACGTACGCGTGCAGTACGTCCTCCGACGGCAACCCCGACGAGACGGAAGAAGCCGAGGAGCGCCGACCTTGAGCAGGGGAAGAGGGATGCCCGGGCTGGTTCCGGCCGCGGGCAGGTCGAGCTGTCCGTGGCCCTCTCCGCGGTTGCTCGCGGATGCCTGACACAGATCGCGACGACCCGGACGAGGCCGTCGAGGCTCCGGAAGTCCTCGCCGTTCCGGGTGTACAGGTCCAAGCCGTTGGCGTGGGCGGTGGCGGCGACGAGCAGGTCCGCACAGCGGTCGAATTAAATGTCAAATTGTCCGCATATTGCCGGGCCCAAGGCTCGCCTCCGCTTCAGCGAAGCTGTCGGCGAGAGCGACCCGCCACGACGCGAGGTCGCCGGCGAGGGTCTCCCAGGTCAGCGCCCGGTCGATCTCGTCGTACTGATGGATGAGCCAGTTGCGATTCGCGATGGCGTCCGTCCAGAGCACGCCCTCCGGGGGTTCGATGTTCGCTCTTGCGAGGCGACCGGCCGCCTCGCCGAGCTTCATCATCAGCGAGTCACCTGCCTCCTGCAGCAGCGGGTCGTCCTGATACGCGTCCCGGCCATGGTCGACGACATCGCCAGCGCGTCTGAGCCAGTCGCGAATGTGCAGGAACTCCTTGGCGACCTTCCGGTCCATCACAGGAGCACCGCCTCTCGTCGGATGTCGTCGTCTAGCCCTGACTTCAGTCCACCGTAGGTGACGAGGTCGATGTGACGGCCCAGTATCTGCTCGAACGTGCCTCGAAGCGCGAGCAACTCCTTGATCGCGGTGCCCGGAGGAGCATCGACCAGGAGATCGATGTCCGAGTCGTCTCGGGCCTCCCCTCGAGCAACCGATCCGAAGACTGCCAGATGGTCGAACCCCTGAGACCTTGCGACGTCCACCAGGATCGGTGCGGCGGCCCTCACCAGGTTCTCCGGATGCACCTTCGTCAGGTCTCGCGACGCCTTGAGTTGCTGGCTCACGGCCGGCTGACTGATCCCGAGCTTCGCGGCCACCTCGCGTTGACTTGCCCCTGCGGCGAGCAAGGCGCGGAGCGCCATCATCCTGCGCAGCCGAGAGATCTCCTCCTGCACTCGCGCGGCACGGTACTCGCCGACCAGATTCATAAGGATAGCTTATCATCGTCGGACCCCTCCATCGAGGGCACGCGTCCTGGGGACGGCGGTTGCCGAGATGCCGGCGGTGGTCACCAGCGTGTGCAGCAGTCTCGTGCCCGAGTGGGCGGATGGCGGGGAACAGCTTGTCGAGGTCGGTGATGCAGACGCGGATGAGGTTGTAGCCGAGCTTCACCGCGGCAGGTGAGCGGGCCGCGACCCAGGTGGTGCTGGGCGGGTCCGGTGCCGCAGGTCGGTGTCGGGGGTTCCGTGGGCGGCGCGCAACACTTCGATGTGCGCAAGCGTGTCGGGTGGTGGCCCGGACGTCCCGTCACGCTCGTCCGCCATTCGGTCGTCCGTGGCCGTCGTGGTGCGGTGCTCGCGATGCCGTCAGTTTCCGAGGGGGGTGACGGCGGGCTTATTCCCCGATAGTTACGTGAGGCCTCCGAATGTGCCTCCGACTGGGTGGAGCTAACGGGATTCGAACCCGTGGCCTCTTCCATGCCATGGAAGCGCGCTACCAACTGCGCCATAGCCCCGAAGCGGCCAGGCCGGTGGAGCGGCCTGACTGCCTGCAAGACACTACTGCATGGATGGGAGGAAGACGAAATCCGAAGCAGTGCCGTACCCACTCAGAAACCGGTGAACCAGACCGCCCCGTCGCACCGAATCGGGGGTCTGGCGCCCTCGCCGTACCCACTCACCTCTCGTCGGCGAGCAACCCCTCGATGCCGACTGCCGCTTCGACCGCGTCGAGGGGAATGTCCGGGCAATCGCGCCACAGACGTTCCAACGCATAGAGACGCCGTTCCTCGGCGTGCTGGACGTGGACGATCACGTCGCCGTAGTCCAGCAATACCCAGCGATTCTCCCGATCACCCTCGCGCCTGAGGGGTTTGGCACCCTCGGCCAGGAGTTTCTCCTCGATCGCGTCGACCACGGCTCCGACCTGCCGCTCGTTCGCCGCGGTGACGATGAGGAACGTGTCGGCGATGGCCAACTGGTCGGAGACGTCGTAGGCGACCAAGTCGGTACCTAGTTTGCTGGCCGCCGCGCGGGCAGCCACCTGGGTTAACGCGAGCGCATGCTCTGTAGCGGTCAAGAAGCTTCTCCCCTGTCGGCGGAATACAGTCCGCGCTTCTGGATGTACTGGACGATGCCGTCGGGAACGAGGTACCAGATCGGCAGACCCCCTGTCACCCGGCGGCGGCAGTCGGTCGAGGAGATGGCCAGGGCTGGCACCTCCAACAACGTCACCCGATCGGCCGGAAGGTGCGCGATCGTCGACATGTCGAGTGGCGACCCCGGGCGCGACACGCCCACGAAGTGGGCGAGGTCGAACAACTGCTCCGCCCCTCGCCAGGTCAAGATCTGCGACAAGGCGTCGGCACCGGTGATGAAGAACAGCTCGGTGTTCCCTCCGACGACCTCGCGCAGGTCGCGCAGCGTGTCGACGGTGTAGGTGTTGCCCGGCCGCTCGATGTCGACCCGGGACGTGGAGAACCGAGGGTTCGATGCGGTCGCGATGACCGTCATCAGATACCGGTCCTCGGCTGCCGACACGTGGCGGTCGGCTTTCTGCCACGGCTGACCTGTGGGTACGAAGACCACCCCG
>JBDHZQ010000211.1:0-2960 GCA_039811945.1 Propionibacteriaceae bacterium | reverse complement strand
GCTCCATGCCGGCGGTGCGCGGCCGGGCGCCGACCAGGAGGGCAACGTTGACTCCGTCAAAGATCGTCGCCGGATCATCGCCAATCTCGACCTTCGACAACAGCGGGAACGCGCAGTCGTCGAGTTCCATGACGACACCCTCGAGCGCCTTCAACGCTGGGGTGATCTCGAGGAGCCTCAACTCGACGGGCTGGTCGGGACCGAGCAACGCACCACTGGCGATGCGGAACAGCAGGCTGTAGCAGATCTGGCCGGCAGCGCCGGTAACGGTGACCTTCACGGGGGTCTTGCTCACGACAGGCTCCTCTCAGGGCGGACAATCCGAACGCTAGCAGCGCCGCCCGCGCCGGACGCGAGGGGGCAGATGCTCCACCCGAACACACATACGGTGGCCGATAGGGTCGAACCGTGCGCCTCATCCTCATTCGCCACGGTCAGACCCAGTCGAACGTCGACCACTTGCTCGACACGGGATTCCCCGGCGCACCGTTGACGGAACTCGGACTGGAGCAAGCGGCAGCGCTCGCCGAGACGTTGGCCGGGGACGAGATCGAGGCTGTCTATACCTCCGACCTCATCCGCGCTCGACAAACCGGACGGCCGCTCGCTGACGCCCTCGACGTACCTCTGTCCACCCATCCCGGTTTGCGCGAGATCTTCGCCGGTGTCGACGACATGGCTGTGGATTGGATGCCGTACGTGTCAGTCCTCGACTCCTGGCACGAGACCCCGAATGCGAAGTTGCCGGGCGGTGAGAGCGCCGTCGAGTTCATGACGCGCTTCGATTCCGCCGTCAGGGAGATCGTCGAAACGGGCCTCCAGACCGTGGCACTCGTCAGTCACGGCGCTGCCCTGCGCGTGTGGATCCCTGCGACCGCGAAGAACATCCCCGTCGGCGCTGCTCGACACTGGCGTCTGAACAACACCGACACCGTCGTGATGGACCACGCTGACGACGGTTGGCGCCTGGTGCGCTGGGCTGACGACGTCTTCGCTGACTAGGCGACCGCCTCGCCTTGAGGCCCGGAGTACGTACCAAAACTGCCTGCAAACGGGCACTTTGCGCGATCAAATCCAATCGGGGTCGATCTGGGAGGCAGTTTTGGCACACATCCGGCGCCGCACACGACTCCCGGGCACGCATCCGGCGTCGCACGAAGACTCCCCGGACTCGCCGGGCGTCGTACCTGTCGCTCCTGGGGCCATATCTCACGGACGGGAATGCCGTACCCCCTGCAAACGTTGCCCGTGACAGAATGACCGCTCGAACCCCCCATCGGAAGGATCCGGCCGTGGCTCTCTGGCGTCGACTCGTCGTCGACTTCGAGCGCGCCACGACGACGCGCTGTCGCTGACGTCCGCCGGCCTTCGAGGCCCTGCGTCGATCTGCACCAGATCGGCCTACCCAACCACACCATTCATTCGTCGCGCACTCGCGCGCACCCTCCGGGCAGCACCACTGTGCTGCCCTCGAAAGGAACAAATCATGTCCAACGCCACGGTTGAGGAGCGTCCGCGACTGCGGATTCCCTTCGGGGCACAGGTGCTGATCGGACTCGCCCTCGGCGTCTTCCTCGGCTATCTCGCCGGTCAGTTCAAGCTCGGCTGGCTCACTGAACTACTCACCACGGTCGGCACGATCTTCGTCCAACTGCTGAGAGTTCTCGTCGTACCTCTCGTGCTCACCGCACTCATCGTCTCCATCACTCAACTGCGCAGCGTCACCAACGGCGCCAAGCTCGCGATCCAAACGCTCGTCTGGTTCGCGATCACCGCTGCGATCTCGGTCACGATCGGGATCACGCTCGGCCTCCTCACCAACCCCGGCGGCTCTGCCACCCTGGATCTCGGCGGAGCCAAAGCACCGGCCACGCAGGGAGGATGGCTCGACTTCCTGAAGTCGATCGTGCCGGCCAACATCCTCGGCCTCGAGGCCTCCTCTCGCGCGACGACGGGCGCCAACGTTGCCGTCACGACGAGCCTCAGCTTCAACGTGCTGCAACTCGTCGTGCTCGGCATCGTGCTCGGGGCGGCCGCCTTGGCGGTCGGCAAGAAGGCGGAGCCGTTCATCTCCTTCGTGGAATCGGCCCTGGAGATCTTCCAGAAGTTGGTCTGGTGGGTGATCAAGCTCACCCCGATCGGCTCGGCTGCGCTCATCGGCAAGGCCGTTGCGACGTACGGCTGGAGTCTCGTTGCGCCGTTGGCCGTCTTCACGGTTGACGTCTACATCGGCTGCGCGCTCGTCATGTTCGGTCTCTACCCAGTGCTGTTGAAGTCGCACGGCCTGTCGGTCAAGCGGTTCTTCGCAGGCGCCGGACAGGCCATCCTGTTCGCCTTCGTGAGCCGCTCCAGCATCGGCACGCTGCCGATCACGAGGCAGAACGCGATCAACCTCGGCGTGCCGAGTTCCTACGCCTCGTTCGCTGTTCCGTTGGGTGCGACCACCAAGATGGACGGCTGCGCCGCGATCTACCCGGCCCTGGCCGCCATCACCGTGGCTCAGTTGTTCGGAATCGACCTGCACATCCAGCATTACCTCTTGATCGCGTTCGTCGCGGTGGTGGGCTCGGCCGCAACTGCAGGGCTCACCGGCGCGACGGTCATGCTCACGCTGACCCTGTCGACGCTCGGCCTGCCGCTGGAAGGTGTCGGGCTGCTGTTGGCGATCGATCCGATTCTCGACATGGCTCGGACGGCCACGAACGTCGCCGGCCAGGTCGCCGTACCCGTCATCGTCAGCAAGCGCGAAGGCATCCTCGACGCCGCTTCCTACGAGGGGCGTACGGCTGCTCGCGACGATCGGGAGCCGGCCACCGTGTCGTGATGTCACCGGGTCGTGAAGTCACGGGGTCCTGATGGCACCGAGTCGTGATGTCACCGACTAGCGATCGAATCTGCCTGCAGACGTCGATTTTGTTCGTTCAAATCGGATCGGCGTGGAGTACGGGGGCAGTTTCGGT
>JBDHZQ010000210.1:0-3003 GCA_039811945.1 Propionibacteriaceae bacterium | reverse complement strand
GCGCCGCTCCAGGGTCGCGGCGCTATCCCTCGCGCTGGTGAGCTCAGGTCTTCCTCCTCGCCCCGCGACGGAGCCTGACTGCGCCGCTCCAGGGTCGCGGCGCTATCCCTCGCGCTGGTGAGCTCAGGTCTTCCTCCTCGCCCCGCGACGGTGGGTTGGGTTCGTGGTTCGTGGGGTTCTCGTCGCGGTTCTCGTCGTCCAGACCTGAGCGCGCTCGGGAACTCACCACCTGAGCGCGCTCGATGTCCCCACAGAGCCGGGGCGCTGCCGTACCCAAACTGACCGCGCACACCCATTTCGATCGATCAAAATCGATCCGTGTTGATCTGAGAGGCAGTTTCGGTACGCATCATGTCGAGTTTCGCGGTTCTCGTCGTCCAGACCTGAGCGCGCTCGGGAACTCACCACCTGAGCGCGCTCGATGTCCCCACAGAGCCGGGGCGCTGCCGTACCCAAACTGACCGCGCACCCCCATTTCGATCGATCAAAATCGATCCGCGTCGATCTCAAAGGCAGTTTTGGTACGCCCCAAGGTCCCGCAGGCGCTGACCGCGCTCGGGATCGGGATGCACTCCGTTACGCTCCGGAGACGTGAAGGCTTCCCTCGTCGTACCCAGCCGAGCCGGTGCCGGCCGTCTGCCGTACCTCTTCGACGCATTGCGCCGGCAGACGGAAACCGACTTCGAGGTCATCGTGGTGCTCGATGGTGACATCGACGACAGTGCCGCGGTCGTCGCCGCGGCGGGCGACCTCCCCGTACGGGCGATCGTGTTCGAGGAGAACCGCGGGCGGGTGGCGGCGCTCAACGCCGGGTTCGCCGACGCCACCGGCGAGGTGTTGATCCGCTGCGACGACGACCTGCGACCCAACCCTGACTACGTGGAACACAACGTCGCGCGGCATCAGGGACAGCCGGTCGGGGTGGTCGGGCTCTACCAGAACGTGTTTCCCGACACCGACTACGCGAGGGTGTACGGCCGACCCGCCGACGTGACGTTCCGCCGGGATGCCTACCTCGTGGCCCCGGAAGAGCGATGGCGCTACTGGGCGGGGAATGCGTCGGTGACGCGTGAGACGTACGACAGAGTCGGCCCGTACGACCGCGACTATCGGGCGTACGGCTGGGAGGACGTGGACTGGGGGTACCGGCTGCTGGCGTCGGGCGTACCCATCGTCATCGATCCGGACCTGGAGACTCCTCACCACATCGCTGCCACGACGACCGAGTCGAAAACGCTGAGAGCGTTCCATTCCGGAGCAGCCCGTCACCTGTTCGAGAGCAAGCACGGAACGGATCACCTGCCTGGGCTGGCGGCTCTGCAACCGACCCCGTGGAACCGGCTGGTGCGGGCGTTCGGCGAACGCTGGACCCCGGGTTCCCTCGCGCGGGCGAGCCGCGTTGTCGATCGCGTGCTCGGGGTCGCGCCTCCGGCGTTGGGACGACGGCTGGTCGGCCTGCTGGTGGAGTCGGCGTCCTACGCAGGTCGCCGTACCCCCGAACTCACCCGTACCGACTTCTGACGCCGCAGACGAGTCTGAACGGGGCGGACGCTCAGGTCGGCTCGGCCCCGATCTCAGAGGAAGCCGCGGGCGGCACCGTCACCGAAACGGTCAACCACGGCAGGAAGAACTGTGTGAGGGGACCGATGAGCAGGGCGAACATGACCGTACCCACACCGACGACCCCGCCTAGCAGCCAGCCGATCCCGAGCACCACGATCTCCAGCCCGGTCCGTACCAATCGGAGGGACCAGCCCGTTCTTTGCGACAGACCGGTCATGAGACCGTCCCGCGGTCCAGTCCCCAACTGGCAGCCGATGTACATCGCGCTCGCCAACCCGTTCAGCACCATCGCAGCGACGAGCAGAACCCACCTCCACCCCAGGCCGGTGGGAGCGGGAAGCACCACCAAGGTGGCGTCGGTCGCGACGCCGATGACGACGGCGTTGAGGATGGTGCCGACCCCCGGCCATTGCCGGAGCGGAATCCACAGCAGCAGAACCACGAACCCGGTCACGATCAGCACGGTGCCGAACGACCACCCCAGGTGGCGAACCACGCCGTAGTGGAACACGTCCCACGGCGGCAGGCTCAGGTTGCTGCGCACGAACATGCCGATCGCCGTACCGAACAGCCACAGCCCGATCGTCACCTGCACCAGACGTCGCGGCAGCCGGCCGGCTTTCAGTTGCTGCAGGGGCGTCAGCGAGGCAAGTTGGTACGTCTTCGCGTCACCAGCCCCGGTCACAAGGAGACGCGTGACCGTACGACGTCGGCGAGCCGCTGACAGATGGAGTTCGCCTCGTCGAACGTCGGGGCCTCGACCATGACCCGGACGACCGGCTCGGTGCCCGAGGGCCGCAACAACACCCGGCCACGATCGGCCAGGGTCCGGGTCGCCATACTGACCGCGGCCTTGATCTCCAGGTCGGAGCCAGCCCGCAGCTTGTCCACACCCTTGACGTTCACCATGACCTGCGGCAGCCGCGTCATCACCGACGCCAGGTCGGCGAGTGACCGCCTCGTGCGAGCCATGCGCGCGGTCAGGTGCAACCCAGTCAGCACACCGTCGCCCGTCGTCGCGAACTCGCTCATGATGACGTGCCCGGACTGCTCACCCCCGAGGGTGAATCCGTTCGCGTTCATCGACTCCAGCACGTACCGATCGCCGACCTTCGTCTGGTCGACCCGAACCCCGTGGTCACGCATCGCGTGCATGAAACCCAGGTTGCTCATGACGGTCGCCACGACGGTGTCGGAGCCGAGCTGTCGCTGCTCCTTGAGCGCCAGAGCCAGCACCGCGAGAATCTGGTCGCCGTCGACCACCTGCCCGGCGGCATCCACGGCCAGGCACCGATCTGCATCGCCGTCCAGTGCGATCCCCAGGTCGGCGTCGTGTTCGACGACCGCCCTCTGAAGGTCGTCCAAGTGCGTGGAACCGCAATCCAGGTTGATGTTCAGGCCGGTGGGCTGGTGGTGGATCGGGATGACGGTCGCGCCCTG
>JBDHZQ010000209.1:0-3018 GCA_039811945.1 Propionibacteriaceae bacterium | reverse complement strand
GGCGTCAAGGATCGAGCCGTGGACCTCGAATGGCCCGGTGAGCAGGCTTCTGTAGATCGCGACGGGCACCCCGGAGGCGGTGGTCCAACCGAACCAGGTGCCCAGTCCGTCGCCGACCGGCAGCCCGTCGTAGCGGTCCGCCGGGGAGGCCCCCCAGCCTTGCGCCATCAGCTGATCGTACTTGTCCTCAAGCGGATCAGACATGGCGGCGCCTCCTCAGGGCTTGCCAGGATCGCGCCCGGCGATATCAACGCGAAATGCTCCTCGCCAGTCGGGCGATTCGTCAAGCTCGAGCGCCAGCCATTTGACGATTCATGTGACCCAGGACGAACTGCGCCGGGCTTGACTGTACGCGGGGTACGCCTCGCCTCACCTAGCCGGTCCCGCCTCGGCCCCATGTTGCACGCACCTTCGGCATTGCGGCGTCCCCCGTAGTCAGACCCGCGTCGACAACCGCGACAGGATGACTGCCCCTGAAGCACCGTCCTGATCTCCCTGGGGCGTCGCCTAGGGAGGTATGACGATGTCGTTGCATCGGATCACTGCCGGGTCGGGCTATGACTACCTGACCCCGGCAGGTGGCTGCGATGGATTCGACGGAGAAGGGGCATACCGGGCTGGCGTCCTACTACACCGAGCGGGGCGAGGTTCCGGGTCGGTGGGTGGGCTCGGGCATGGCCGGCATCGACGGCTTGAACGCTGGCGATCCAGTGACCGCGGAGCAGATGCAGTCGTTGTCGGGTCGGGGCCGCTCAGGTGGCTGAGGAGACTGGCATCCCCTACGAGGAACACATCGAGAACACCACGATCATGGCCTTCGAATGCCTCCTCAACGACCCGCGACGGCCGGCAGCGTCAGCTACCACGCACTGCTGGATCGGACACGGCACAACGCCGCGATCTGGGCGCGAGAGAACAGCAGCAACCGAACCTGACACCCAGAATCAATCCGCACGACCGACTTTGCAGCGTTCGCTCGTCTATGCATGTCGATCGGGTCAGGACGTGAGCCGTTGACTGTGGACCTCGGCCGGCGCGGCCCTGAAGTGATCTGAAGGCACCGTCGGAGTATCGACCGTGACCGCAGGCAGCTCCGCCGCCCAGAGAAGATGTCGGTGACCGAACATGCGCATCGCCGCCTGTCGGGGATCGCCAGGGATGGGTTCTGCCTGAAACGGGACAGCGATCTGGCCGGGCTGGTGCGTGTCAAGGTAGAGCCCGATGATCCGGGTCTGGACCTCGCCGGTGAGAGCGTCCCAGCCGATGTGGATGGGCGGGCGCGGCACACCGACGGCGCGGAGCCAGTGCATCCGGTCGGCATCACCCAACGCGGCCCAGGTGCTGGTGACCTGCTGGCGGAGGGTGCCCGTCAGGTCGCCGCCTTGCTCGGAGTCCGCGCTGACCGGCGGCACGAGTCCGGCGTGCCCGGTGGCGAGGTCGCGGTCGAGCTGCGACATGACGGTTCCGTGCGCGGTCACCAGCGGAAGGCCGTCGGCGCCGATCAGTGCGCGGGCCTGCCCAGCGGCGAGGGCGTCCGCGACTTCGCTGGCTTGCGCATCAGTAACGGAGGCGAGCGGATGCCGGCTGCCGGTGGCGCCGTAGACGTGGTCGTCGTAGCAGTGCTGATACCAGTGCCGGGTGACGTGGATAGCGAGCTGATCGCCTGCGAAACGGTCGTCGGAGGCGTGCAGGATGGCGCGACGCATGGCGACGCCCGTGAGGTGGTCCACGATCCTGGAAGCGGCCTTGGCGGCGTCATCGATAGCCGTATCCCTGATCACGGCGACGACACGGAGCGCAACGAGACCGTCTGCGTCGCGGATCCGCCGCAGGATGCCGGCGGTGTCTTCGACTTGTTGAGCGTCGATCACGACGGCCGGGTCACCGAGATTGGCGCGCAGGGTGTTGAGGTAGACGTGGAAGTACCAGTCACGCAGAAGGCGTCCGGCCGGGTTGTAACGGATCTCGCCGGTGCGTGGGTCGATGCGGGAGGTCTTGGTGATCTCTCGGGAGCGTTCGCGACCGGCCTCGACGGCACGGTAGCGGAGTTCCCACAGATCGTTGCGGGCATCAAGGACGGCTTGTTCGCGGGTGAGCTGGGCGACCGCAAGAGCAACGGCGGGGTCCATGATCAGGACTCGATGCCGTCGAGGTTGACGCCGAACTCGTCGAGGATCTCCTCGTCGTCCATCGATTCCCTCAGCTGGGCGATGGAGTCGTCGCGTTGCTTACGGGTAGCGGCGGCACGATCGCGCATCACCTGCCGCGGATCCCACGCCCGCTGACCGGAGTCGGCTTCCGGCTCGTCGGATGGGGACTCGGGAGTGTCGTCGGGCATCGGGGTTCTCCTGTCAACGAGTCGTGATCGCGCGGGCGAGGTAATCAGTGTCGGCACTGTCCAGCGGCTGATCGTGATCGCCGGTGCGAGCCGAGGCCGTGAGCGTGGCGGTGAGCAGCTGGGCGCGGTCGGCGATGCGGTCCATGACGATGCCGGGATTCTGTTCGGCGGTGATCGTGGCGGCGTCGCCGGGGTTGAGGTGGAGCCGGTGGGCGAGGTCGAGCAGGAACTCGGAACGTTGGTCGGTCGGGATCCGGTCAACGAGCTGGCACAGGCTGCGGAACGCGGAGACCTGGGCGCCGACATGCTCGTCCAGATGAGTGTTGTCGAGCTGGCGTCCGATGATCACGGTGGCCGCGGCCGCGGCGTCGGCGATGGACCTGGTCAGGGTCCACGGCTCGACGCGGACCATGGAGGCAGGGTCGGACCCATTCGACAGTGCGGCGACGCGCACGTCAACGGGCTGGTGCTCGGTGAGCTTGCGCCAGGCTTTGTCGGTGGCGGTGTAGCCGGCAGGGTCGCCGTCGAAGGCGAGACAGATCCGGCCGCCGTTGGTGGCGCCGAGTAGCTGCTCGGCGTGGTGGTCGGTGAACGCGGTCCCGACGGTCGCGACCGCGACCCAGTCACGGAGTTGGTCCTGGGCGGTGAGGTCGACCGCGATCGCATCCAACGGCCCCTCG
>JBDHZQ010000208.1:0-3027 GCA_039811945.1 Propionibacteriaceae bacterium | reverse complement strand
CACCGGACTTGTCCTGGATCCTGATCACCGCATTGGTGACGGTGAGAGCGACCTCGACCGACAGGAATGCTCCGACGAGATTGAGGGTCGCCGACAGAAGTACGGCTGCTTTGGGGCGGAGGGCCTTGGTGGCAATGGACGTAGCCATCGCGTTTCCGGTGTCGTGGAAGCCGTTCGTGAAGTCGAAGGCAATCGCGGTCACCGTGACAAGTACCAGCATGAGCATGGATGCGGTCACGCCGACAAGAGTGCACCCTGGGCGACCCGGGCGTGAACGCGGGCCACTAGTTGAGTGGACGGGAGGTCGTTCGCTAGACGCCATGTGTCTCCGAGTTGCGTCTGCACAAATTTACGCAATGATGTCGTTGTGAAAACGGAGGCGCCTCGTGCTGCGTCCGGCCTTGGTCCCGAGACCGATGCCGGCACTCGCGGGCGCGTCCTCGAGATGATCATGGAGCGCGGGGCAACCACGGCACCCGAGTTGGCGACGACGCTCGAACTGACGGCGGCCGCCGTACGTCGCCACCTGGCTGCGCTCGGAGCCGATGGGCTGATCACGACTCGGGAACGCAAGTCGTACCGGCCCCGCGGTCGCGGACGCCCAGCCAAGGTGTACGTGCCGACCGACGCGGGCAGGTCAGGCTTCGAGCAGGCGTACGACGAGCTGGCCATCGACGTGCTGGATTTCCTGGCTCGCCAACTCGGCCCGGAGGCGGTCGCCGACTTCGCTCGCCACCGCTACCAGCAGGTGGCCAGGCGTTACGAGCCGGAGATCGCGGAATCCGATGCCCCGGCCGAAGCGCTCGCCACGCTGCTCACCGACGACGGTTTCATGGCCACCGTCCACCCGGTCCGCAGCGGCCAGCAGTTGTGCCAGCACCACTGTCCGGTGGCCACGGTCGCCGTGAAATACCCCGAAATCTGTGCTGCAGAAACGGAAGCCTTCGGCACGTTGTTGCGTTCGCACGTACAGAGGTTGGCCACCATCGCCCACGGTGACGGTGTCTGCACCCTCCACATTCCACGCCCGGTCACCCAGGGAGAACAGATATGACGACCACTCAGCCGCAGGCCCCCGGCCTCGGAGCCACCCAGGACGAACATCTGGCCGCCCTCGGCACCTACCGCTTCGGCTGGCATGACGCCGATGCGGCCGGAGCCTCGGCCCAGCGCGGTCTCAACGAGGCTGTCGTGCGCGACATCTCGGCGAAGAAGAACGAGCCCGAGTGGATGCTCGACACGCGGCTCAAGGGTCTGCGGCTCTTCGGTCGCAAGCCGCTGCCGGCGTGGGGCGCTGACCTGACGGGCATCGACTTCGACAACATCAAGTACTTCGTGAGGTCGACCGAGAAGCAGGCCACCAGTTGGGAAGACCTGCCCGAGGACATCAAGAACACCTACGACCGCCTCGGCATCCCGGATGCGGAGAAGAAGCGGCTGGTCGCGGGCGTCGCCGCCCAGTACGAGTCGGAGGTCGTCTACCACAAGATCAACGAGGAACTGGAACGCCAGGGTGTGATCTTCCTCGACACAGATACCGGTCTCAAGGAACACCCGGAGCTCTTCGCCGAGTACTTCGCCACCGTCATCCCGGTCGGAGACAACAAGTTCGCCTCCCTCAACACGGCGGTCTGGTCGGGCGGGTCGTTCATCTACGTACCCCCGGGCGTGCACGTGTCCATTCCCCTGCAGGCCTACTTCCGGATCAACACCGAGAACATGGGCCAGTTCGAACGGACGCTGATCATCGTCGACGAGGGTGCGTACGTGCACTACGTCGAGGGATGTACGGCTCCCATCTACAAGTCCGATTCGCTCCACTCTGCGGTCGTCGAGATCATCGTCAAGAAGAACGCCCGCTGCCGCTACACGACCATCCAGAACTGGTCGAACAACGTGTACAACCTGGTCACCAAGCGGGCCACGGTCGAGACCGGCGGCACCATGGAGTGGGTCGACGGCAACATCGGCTCGAAGGTCACCATGAAGTACCCGGCCGTCTGGCTGATGGGTGAGCACGCACGCGGCGAGACCCTGTCGATCGCCTTCGCCGGCGAAGGCCAACACCAGGACACGGGCTCCAAGATGGTGCATGCCGCCCCCCACACCTCGAGTTCGATCATTTCCAAGTCGGTGTCCCGCGGTGGCGGCCGTACGTCGTACCGCGGCCTCGTGCAAGTCGACGCCGGTTCGCACCACTCGGCCTCGAGTGTCAAGTGCGACGCGCTGCTGGTCGACACCATCAGCAGGTCCGACACCTATCCGTACGTGGATGTCCGCACCGACGACGTTTCCATGGCCCACGAAGCCACGGTGTCGAAGGTCTCCGACGACCAGCTCTTCTATCTGATGAGCCGCGGCATGGAGGAGGACGAGGCGATGGCGATGATCGTGCGCGGCTTCGTGGAGCCGATCGCGCGGGAACTGCCGATGGAGTACGCGCTCGAACTGAACCGCTTGATCGAACTGCAGATGGAAGGGGCTGTCGGCTAAGTGACGACGACCATCGACAAGACACTGACCGACAACAGCGAGGCCGTACGACGAGCCGTCGAGACCGTCGAGTCCCACCTTCATCCGACCCCCTCGTGGGAGGTCGGCGACCACCCGGTGCCCACGGGCCGCGAGGAGGTGTGGCGGTTCACCCCGATCAAGCGTTTCAAGGCGCTGCTCGATCCCAAGCCCGACGCAGGCACGCTCGACTGGTCCGGTGAGCACCCCGACGTGACGATCTCGCGCCTCACTCCCGACGAGGCCCGCGGATTCGCGGTCGAGGCGCCCGTCGACCGAGTCGCGGCGCTGGCTGCGGCGACCGATCAGTCCCCGGTCCGGATCGATATCGCGGCCGGCGTCGAGCTCGACCAGCCCGTCGTGTTCACGGGTCAGGGCGCCGGCGGGGAGGCTCGTGACCGGTTCGTCCTGACGATCGGTGACAACTCCCGCGCGACTGTCGTGCTCAGATATCAGGGCCTCGCCACCTACGCGGAGAAGGTCGACGTCATCGTCGGTCACGGCGCTCACTTGAAT
>JBDHZQ010000207.1:0-3030 GCA_039811945.1 Propionibacteriaceae bacterium | reverse complement strand
CCTTGTGCAGCAGCACGAACAGGGCCAACACGACGCTGGTGAGGATCAGCACGATCGACAGGGTCAGAATCGGCCACGTCAACATGGGCACAACAATCACAGGGTGAATCCTAACCTAACCGCGCGAGCGCCTCGGCCACCGCCGAATCGGCGATCAGGCCCGTTGGTAGAAGGTGATGATCTTCGCGAACTCGGCGGCGTCCAGGCTGGCGCCACCGACCAGGGCGCCGTCCACATCGGGCTGGGCCATGATGTCGACGGTGTTGCCCGACTTGACCGAGCCGCCGTACTGGATCCGGACGGCATCCGCAGCGGCCTGGCCGACCAGTTCGGCCACCCGGGCACGGATCGCGCCACAGACCTCCTGGGCGTCCTCAGGGGTGGCCACCTCGCCGGTGCCGATCGCCCAGACCGGCTCGTAGGCGATCACCAGGGCGCCGACCTCATCGCCGGACAGCCCGGCCAGGCACTTGTCGACCTGGGCCAGCACGAACGGCACCTGGTTGCCCTCTTTGCGGACGTCGAGCTTCTCGCCGACGCAGACGATCGGGGTCATCCCCGCAGCCTGCACGACCTTGGCCTTCTCGTTGATCAACTCGTCGGTCTCGCCGTGGTAGTCGCGACGCTCGGAATGCCCGATCACGACGTAGCCACAGTTCAGCTTGGCCAGCATGGCCGCCGAGATCTCACCGGTGTAGGCGCCGGAGGCGTGCACCGAGACGTCCTGGGCGCCGAACTTCAGCGGCAGCTTGTCGCCCTCGATCAGTGTCTGCACGGTGCGCAGATCGGTGAACGGCACGATCACGGCCGCCTCCGACTTGCTCGCGTCGTACTTCAGGTCGTCCAGCGTCCAAGCGAGTTTCTGGACCAGGCCGGTGGCCTCGACGTGGTCGAGGTTCATCTTCCAGTTGCCGGCCATGATGGGCGTGCGCGCCATGTCAGTTGCCTTCCTCGAGCACCGCGATGCCCGGCAGTTCTTTGCCTTCCAGGTACTCCAGCGAGGCGCCTCCGCCCGTGGAGATGTGCCCGAAGGCACTATCGTCGTGACCGAGTTCGCGCACCGCCGCGGCGGAATCGCCACCGCCGACGACGCTCAGGCCGTCGACCTCGGTGAGCGCCTGTGCCACAGCCGCCGTGCCGCCGGCCAGCTCGGCGATCTCGAACACGCCCATCGGGCCGTTCCAGACCACCGTCTTCGCCGCCTTGATCGCGTCGGCGAACAGCTTCTCGGATTCGGGGCCGATGTCGAGGCCCATCTTGTCCGCGGGGATCGCGTCGGCGGCGACCACCTCGACCGCACCGTCGACGGTGCGGGCCGCGAAGTCCATGCCGGAGGCCACCCGGACGTCGACCGGCAGCAGGATCTGCTTGCCCTCGGCCGCAGCGGTGGCCAGGTAGCCCTTGCAGGTCTCGATGCTGGCCTCGTCGAGCAGGGAGGCACCGATCTGGTAGCCCTGGGCGGCCAGGAACGTGTACGCCATGCCGCCGCCGATCACCAGGGTGTCGGCCAGCTTCAGCAGGTTCTCGATGACCGCCAGCTTGTCGGCCACCTTCGCACCGCCCAGCACGACCACGAACGGCCGGTCGGGGTCGGAGAGCACCTTGGAGAAGACGTCGACCTCCTTCTTCACCAGGGTGCCGGCGGCGTGCGGCAGCAGCTTGGCCACGTCGTAGACGCTGGCCTGCTTGCGATGCACCACACCGAATCCGTCGGAGACGAAGACGTCGGCCAGCGCGGCCCACTTCTGCGCCAGCGCCTCGCGCTCGGCGTCGACCTTGGAGGTCTCCCCCGGCTCGAAGCGGACGTTCTCGAGCAGTGCGATCTCGCCGTCGGCCAAGCCGGCGACGGTCGCTTCGGCGCCCGGCCCGGCGGTGTCGGAGGCGAGTTTGACCTCTGCTCCGATCAGCTCGCCGAGCCGCTTCGCCGCGGGGGCCACCGAGTACTTCGGCTCGGGGGCACCCTTGGGTCGGCCGAGGTGAGCCAGCACGATGACCTTCGCGCCGGCGTCCTTCAGTTGGGTCAGGGTCGGCAGCGCCGCCCGGATCCGACCGTCGTCGGTGATCGTGTCGCCGTCGAGCGGGACGTTGAAGTCGCAGCGGATGAGCACCCGCTTGCCCTTCAGATCACCAAGATCCTGTACTGACTTCACCTTCGGCCTCTCCTGTGTCGATCTATCGGGTGGTTGCCGGAATCAGAGCTTGTCGCCGACCAGAACGGTCAGGTCGACGAGGCGGTTGGAGTAGCCCCACTCGTTGTCGTACCAGCCGACGACCTTGACCAGGTCGCCGATCACCTTGGTCAGCCCGGCATCGAAGATGCAGGAGTGCGGATCGGTCTCGATGTCCTTGGACACGATCGGATCCTCGGTGTAGGCCAGGATGCCCTTCAGCGGGCCCTCGGCGGCGGCCTTGATGGCGGCGTTGATCTCCTCGACGGAGGTCTCCTTGCCGGCCTGGAAGGTCAGGTCGGTGGCCGAGCCGGTGGGGACCGGAACCCGCAGTGCGTAGCCGTCGAACTTGCCCTTGAGCTCCGGCAGCACCAGGGCCACGGCAGCGGCGGCACCGGTCTTGGTCGGCACGATGTTCAGGGCGGCGTTGCGCGAGCGACGCAGGTCGCTGTGCGGGCCGTCCTGCAGGTTCTGATCGGCGGTGTAGGCGTGCACCGTGGTCATCAGGCCACGGACGATGCCGACGGTGTCGTTCAGCACCTTGGCCATCGGGGCCAGGCAGTTGGTGGTGCAGGACGCGTTGGAGATGACGTTGTCGGTCTCGGGGTTGTAGTCACCCTCGTTGACACCGACGACCACCGTGATGTCCTCGTTCTTCGCCGGAGCGGAGATGATGACCTTCTTGGCGCCGGCCTCGATGTGGGCCTTGGCCTTGTTGGCGTCGGTGAAGAAGCCGGTGGACTCGATCACGACATCGGCGCCGATCTCGCCCCAGGGCAGGTTCTTCGGGTCACGCTCGGCGTAGGCCATGATCTTGTGGCCGTCGACCGTGATCGACTCGTCGTCGTAGCTGATCTCGCCG
>JBDHZQ010000206.1:0-3046 GCA_039811945.1 Propionibacteriaceae bacterium | reverse complement strand
GTGACGGCGCTCGTGGCGGCAGTCGGGTACGACTTCTTCCTCACCGACCCCCGGTTCACGTTCAGCATCTCGAAGCCCGACGACGTCGCGGTCACCGGGTTGCTCGCCGCGATCGGACTCCTCGTCAACGAGGTCGCCCTGTGGGCCACGCGAAACGCCGCCCGGTCCGAGCGAGCCAGCGTCAACCTGGAGACGCTCCTCACGTCGAGCGAACTGCAGCAGTCGGACACCTCCGACGAGGAGTTCGTGGCTCACGTGCTGGGCGAGATCACGCATCTGCTGGGCGCCGACGACGCCAGGCTGGTCACATCGCCACCCGACACTGAGGTCACGGCCGTCCTTCACGCTGACGGATCTGTGACGAGTCAAGGTACGACACTCGACGTGGAGCGGTCGGGACTACCAACGGATCGGCAGTTGCTCGTACCGGTGGACGATCACCACGATGTGGCCCTCGCCGCGACGGGGACGGTCAGCCGGCCCCCCGCCGCCCAACGGCGGATCGCCGCGGCCCTCGCCCGTCACCTGGCCAGCCGTACCTCCTGACGCTGATCGATCAGGTCTCGGCCCCGCCTACCCGGATAGCGGGACAAAACACGACCTCAGTGAGCCGACACGCCGTCTTCGCCGGCGAGTCGCGCGTTGAGGGGACGTTTTGTCCCGCCTGTCTCACGCGACCGTGAACGGCACCTCGCTCTGCCCGACGACAGAGCCGCTGATGCCCGACCTCACGTACACGCGGATCGTGTACGCCCCCGGAGCCAGCACGCCGAGGTCGAGGGAGTACTGCGCCCTCACCGGGCATCCGACCCCCGAGTTGCCGCGGCCCGAGCGAATCGGCTGGCCGCCCTGCTGCAACTCCCAGGCGAACCCCCCCTCGTACGTGCACCCCTCGCCTGTGACCACCACCGGTTGGCTGGCCGCCACCGGCGTCCACCGAGTCGGCGAGGTGACCCAGATCGGCGACAGATCCTGGTACGCCTGGTCCTCCGGCGGCCGCTGGTACACGCCCGCGCTCTTGCTCTCGAAGGGCTGGGCGCCAGTCGCCACGGTGATCCGGACCGGCAAATTCGCTCCCGCCGCAGCGGTCGCCGTCCACACCAGGCTTTGGATCGCGACGCGTTGCTGGTCTTCCGCCAGGCCCGGAATACCGGGCTGGTTGAGTTCGATCTTGATCTCGTCGGCCACGGTCACCCGCGCGGTGGTGTTCGGTCGCCACGGCTGCTGAACGCCCGAGTACGACGGCAGCCGCCTGCCCTGATACGACCACGACACCAACGCCGTCACCGCCGCCTGCGCCGGAGTGTCCGACGGCAGGACAGCCAGCGGTACGACGTCGCGTGCCAGCAGCCATGGCACGTTAGGAGTCGCCTGGTTGACGTAGTAGATGGCTAGCCCCTGGGTGCCGAACTGTGTCGTCGCGCTGGACCGCTCCGGACCCGCCGCCGTCGCCGGTGCCGCCGCGGCCGACGCACGAGCTTCTGGTTTGGCCGCATCGGCGTTCCCGGCCGCCGACGAGGTGGCCGAGCCTCCGAACAGGCGCGGCAGGATCACCCCACCCACCCCGAGCACCAGGATCAGTCCCGCTGCCACAGCGAACCAGCGGTACGGCCGACGCCCCCCAAAGCTCGTACGGGCCGAGTCACCCCGGTCCTCCCTGGCCGCAGCGGCTTTCCTGCCCTCGTCGATCGCCCTGACCTTCGCTCTCGACTTCTCTGGACCCTTCGTGGTCTCGGTCGACTCAGCCGCACCCCCGGCCGCCTTGATCGCCGCGAGCCGGTCGCTCGGCTCGATCGCGTCGGCCTGCTCGCGGAGGGCGGCAGACAGCTTCTTCTCGAAGGCCTTGACCTCGTCGATCTCGTTCATGCCACCTCCATCCGATCGCGCAGCGCCTTCAGGCCCCGGAACGCGTGGGTCTTGACCGACCCCGCGGAGATTCCGAGCGCAGCCGCGATCTGGGCCTCGCTCAGGTCGGAGTAGTACCGCAACACCAAGACCTCCCGTTGACGCTCCGGCAGTGTCGCCAGTTCGGTCAGCAAACGCTCCGACTCCAGGCCGGCCAGCGCCGTGTCCTCCGACGCCGGCGACGACAGCCGGCCCGTGGCATCCGCCCGACCCGCTTCGGCGGCGACCTCACGCCGTACGACCGACTGGTGCCTCTGCACCGACCTGACCCCGTTGACCACGCAGCGCCGCAGGTAGGCCACGGCGGCCGCCTCGTCCCGCAGGCCAGACCACGACCGGTACGTGGCCACGAACGCATCCTGCGCCACGTCCTCGGCGACCGACTGATCCCGCAGGAGAAGCCACGCGAGTCGTACGGCTGCGCGCCACTGGGTTTCGTACAACTCCGTGATCCCCTCCTCGCTCGTGCGTGCCACGTCCCAATCACCTCTCCGACGCCCGACGAATCCCGTCGGTTGACATCCAACCTTCCCCACAGTGCCGCCTAACTCATTTCACACCGCCGATGAGACAAGCCCCCGCAACATCGCTGCGGCGACCCCGTGCACGTCGTACAGTCACCTGCGGGGAAAGGGGCTCTGGTGGGGGGAACCACGCCGGCCGATTCAGGATTGCATGCCCTGGTGGTGGAGAGTCTGGGTACGGCCATCTGCAGTGGCGCATTGGACGCCGACTCGATGCTGGTCATGACCGAGTTGACCGAGCAGTTCGCTGTGTCGCGCTCGGTGATCCGCGAAGCGCTCCGAGTGCTGCGCGACAAGGGGTTGCTCTCGGCGAAACGCCGAGTCGGCACCAAGGTCTCGCCGATCGCGAACTGGGACATCCTCGACAAAGACGTGATTCGCTGGCGACTGGCAGGCGATCAACGCGACGACCAGATTCGTGAACTGGTGGAACTCCGTGTGGCGATCGAGCCACGAGCAGCGTTCCTCGCGGCCACTCACGCGACCGTCTCCCAGCGAGCCGCGCTGCGTGACCTCGGACGTGCGCTCGACCAGGCCGCCGGCCGGGCCGATCGGAACGCCATCCTCGATCTCGATCTGTCCTTCCACAACCTCGTGCTCGAATCGTCCGGCGTGCA
>JBDHZQ010000205.1:0-3105 GCA_039811945.1 Propionibacteriaceae bacterium | reverse complement strand
GTGGTTACAGCTGGCCGCCGCGGGCACGGATCCGGCGGACGAGTTCGTTGTACACCTCTGGAGCGGTGGTTTCGCAGGCCA
The DNA here is from genome assembly GCA_039811945.1 of Propionibacteriaceae bacterium. GTDB lineage: Bacteria > Actinomycetota > Actinomycetes > Propionibacteriales > Propionibacteriaceae > Fen-668. Next base: position 3,024 of record JBDHZQ010000205.1, on the reverse strand, counting down.
ACGGGTTGTTCACCTTGCCCAGGCCGTGATGGTCGGACGAACCCAGCGTCAGCAGCCCCAGCCGGGAGGCGAGTTCACGCAACCGCGTCCGGGTGTCGGCGTCGTGATCGGGATGATCGACCTCGATGCCCTCGAGCCGGTTCTCCATGGTCAGCTCGGACAGCACTGCGGGGGTGAGTTCCTTGTCGCGTCCGCGTCCCCACGGGTGAGCGATCACCGGCACGCCTCCGGCGCGGCGGATCAGTTCGATCCCACGGCGCAGCGGGCACGAGTAGCGGTTGGCGTAGGCTGGTCCGCCGTCGTGCAGGAAGCGGTCGAACGCCTCCTGCCGGTCCTGGACGTAGCCCTTCGCCACCATCGCGTCGGCCACATGGGGGCGTCCGAGCGACGGGCTGGAGCCGACCTGTTCGGCGATCTCAGTCTCGGTGAGCGGCATGCCGAGTTCGGCGAGCTTGGTGAGCATCTCGGGAAGACGTCCGGTCCGCCCCACCCGGACGCGCGCCAACTCGTCCAGCAACTCCTCGAAGTGCGGGTCGCAGCCGTACCCGAGCAGATGGACGCTGGCACCCTCGAGTTGGCAGGACATCTCGATGCCCGGCAGCACCACAATGCCGGCCGACGCGGCAGCGAGCTTCGCTTCCCGCAGGCCGTCGAAGGTGTCGTGGTCGGTCAGGCCGAGCACGTCGACACCCTCCGCAGCGGCCTTCCGGACAAGCTGAGTGGGCGTGTCGGTGCCGTCGGAGACGCTGGAGTGGGTGTGCAGATCGATCCGCATGGGCGTAATCCTGCCCTACCGAGCACCGCGCCCCGTGACGCGACCCTCAGGCGAGCAACAGCGACCGGCTACTGCCAGTTGAGCTTGTCGAACTCCTATCGGGCGGGCAAGCGCTGATCATGCACGTCATCCCGGGCTCCGACCCCGGGCTCTCAAGCGGGAGAGATCCCGGATCACGTCCGGGATGACGAGGGAGCGGCTTTGCTCAGCGCCTCCTGGCATAGGTCTCGACAAGCTCGCCCGACGAGATCAAGCAGGCAGCAGAGACCGCACCAATCGGACGCCGACACTGACCCGCGCGACGTCCGGCTCCTCGCACACCAACCCGAGCGTGGCGACCTTGTCCTCCACTCCGGGGGTCTGGGCGAGCCAGGCGTCCACCTGTTCCGCCGCCGGCTTGGACGGGTCGGCCAGCACCGCCGACGTCAGCTCGCCGTGCGCCTTGAGCAGCTCGTCACGCAGCGCGGCACGCGCCATCGTCTCCCACCGATCATGCTGCGGCAGCGCGACGACCGTGTCGTGCAGCTGGTCCAGTCCGAGCCGGTCGGCGAGCAGGAAGGCGATCTCGGCGACCGTCCGGACGGGCGCCTGCCGGGCCTGGGCGATCTCGACGATGGTCAGCGCGAAGTGCGAGTAGGCGTCCTGGGCGACCTCTTCGGCCAACGCCCGCGGGACGCCCTGCGCGATCATTCGCTCGGCATGCCGACTGGCGTTCGAGGCCTGCCGAGGTGTCAGCAGCGAGCCGAGTCCAGCTCGCACCTCACGGACGCCGTCGGTGAACTGCGCGGTCGTCGCCACGATGTCGAGCGGTGCCCGGCGGCTGGCCAGCAGCCAGCGGGTGGCCCGTTCGACCATTCTTCGCAACGCGACCCGGAGTTCGGTGACCACCTGGGCGCTCAGATCACCGGCATTGCGCAGGTCGACCTCGGACTTGCCGACCTGGTAGATCGACCGGGCCGCCAGCTGGGCACGAATCACTTCGGTGACGGCCGCATTCGTCTCGTTATGCAGCCGGTAGTAGGCGGTGATGCCCTGCGAGTCGACGAAGCGGTTCACCGCGACCGAAGTGATGATCTCTCGGGCCAGCCGATGCCGCGGCATCTCGGCGGCATAGCGCTGCTGCAGTTCGCTCGGGAAGTACTGGATCAGCCGATCCGCCAGGTACGGGTCGTCGGGCAGGTTGGAGGCCAGCACCTGGTCGGTCAGATAGATCTTGGTCCAGGCCAGCAGGGTCGCCAGCTCGGGCCGGGTCAAGCCGTGGCCACCCTCCCGGCGAGCGTCGAGTTGCTTTCCGGTGGGCAGGAACTCGAGCCCCCGGTCGAGGTAGCCGGCCTCCTCGAGGGCCTGCATCCACCCCTCGTAGGCACCGGTCAGTTCGGCGGCGCGGAACATCGAGTTCGACAACGCCAGGTTCTGGTCCAGGTTGTGGCTGAGCACCAACGCCGCCACCTCGTCGGTCATCGAGGCCAGCAGCTCGTTGCGCTGCTCGATCGCCAACTCGCCGGCGGCCATCTGCCCCGCGAGCAGGATCTTGATGTTCACCTCGTGGTCAGAGGTGTCCACACCGGCGGAATTGTCGATGGCGTCGGTGTTGATCCGGCCGCCACCCAACGCGTACTCGATGCGGCCCAGCTGCGTCCAGCCCAGGTTGCCGCCCTCGCCGACGCACAAGGCTCGGACATCGGCACCGTTGACCCGGACGGCGTCGTTGGCCTTGTCACCCACCTCGGCATTGGTCTCGGTGGTCGCTTTGACGTAGGTGCCGATGCCGCCGTTCCAGAGCAGGTCGACCGGGGCTTTCAGGATGGCGCTGATCAGATCCGCCGGCGTCAGCGCGACAACCCCGCTGCCGAGACCGAGCGCGGCCCGTACCTCCGGGGTGATCGGGATCGACTTCAGCGTGCGCGCGTAGACCCCACCACCGGCCGAGATCAGCGAACGGTCGTAGTCCGCCCACGACGATCGCGGCAGCCGGGACAGCCGCTCGCGCTCGACGAAGCTGCTCTCGGCGTCCGGGTTGGGATCGAGGAAGATGTGCAGGTGGTTGAAGGCGGCTACCAGGCGGGTGTGCCGGCTACGCAGCATGCCGTTGCCGAACACGTCGCCGGCCATGTCGCCGATGCCGACACAGGTGAAGTCCTCGCTCTGGCAGTCCCGGCCCAGCTCGATGAAGTGCCGCTTCACCGACTCCCAGGCGCCGCGGGCGGTGATGCCCATCGCCTTGTGGTCGTAGCCGGCCGAGCCGCCCG
>JBDHZQ010000204.1:0-3134 GCA_039811945.1 Propionibacteriaceae bacterium | reverse complement strand
GGTCATGAAGCCGGCGGCCCTGACGAAACCAGGCAGTGGGGGGCGCGGGGCAGCGCGAACTACGTCGCGCGTGCGGTCGACAGTTCGCTCCGGCGGCTGCGGACCGACCGCATCGACCTCCTCCAACTGCACACCCCCGACGAGTCGACGCCGATCGGCGAGACGCTGGAAGCCCTGTCGAAGCAGATCCAGGCCGGCAAGGTCAGGTTCGTCGGTCACTCGAATCTGTCGGCCGACCAGATCCGCGAAGCCGATGTCGTGGCCGCCGATCTCGGAGTGCCCAGGTTCGTCTCTGCGCAAGACGAATATTCGCTGCTCGAACGCCGCGTCGAGGCCGAGATTCTGCCGACCGTGCTGAGCCTAGGACTCGGTTTTCTGCCGTACTTCCCACTCTTCAACGGACTCCTGACCGGTAAGTACACCCGGAATTCCGGCGAGGGCCGCCTCACCCGGCAGAAGCCGGCCGTGCTCAGCGCGGCGAACTGGGACCAACTCGAGGCGTACCAGCGTCTGTGCGACGACGCCGGCGTCACCATGCTCCAGGCCACCTTCGGTTGGCTGCTCGCGCAGCCAGCCGTCTCCAGCGTGATCGCCGGGGCGACCAGCCCTGAGCAAGTCGCTGCGAACGCCGAGGCCGGTCGCACGCAGTTGGACCCCTCCTTCGTCGCCGTGATCGGGGATCTCTTCGCGTGAACCGGTTCGTCCACCGACCCGTGACGGCCGCGTTGGTGCCGACTCCGGCCGTGCACGACCTCGACGACTTGGTACGGCTTCTCCGCGGCCGGCGATGGGTTGCCCTGACGGGTGCCGGCATCTCGACCGATTCGGGGATTCCCGACTATCGCGGGCCGAATGCGCCGCGGGCCACCCCGATGATGTACGACGACTTCGTGTCCTCGGAGCTGAGCCGACGCAGGTACTGGGCCCGATCGATGCTCGGCTGGCAGGCCTTCCGGGGAGCCGCCCCGAACGCGGGTCACCTCGCCTTGGCGTCACCTCCGGCAGGACTCGTCGGCGTGGTGACTCAGAACGTCGACGGGCTGCACGAAGCCGCGGGCAGCGCTCCGGTCGTCGACCTGCACGGGAGGATCGATCGCGTGGTCTGCCTGGACTGCGCGACCGTGTCGTCACGGTCGGCGTTGCAGGAGCGCCTGCACGTTCTCAATCCCGGGGTCGACGGCTTCCTGCCGGCCGGTGCCGCCGAACTCGACTCGGCGCGGCTGCGCCCCGACGGTGACGCCGAAGTCGACGAGTGGCAGTCGTTCGTCGTCGCTCCGTGTGCCAACTGCGGCGGGGTGCTCAAACCCGACGTCGTGTTTTTCGGGGAATCTGCTCCCCGGCCGGTCGTCGATGCGGCTTACCGCTTGGTCGACTCGGCCGAGATCGTGGTGGTCCTGGGGTCGTCGCTCACTGTCATGTCGGGACTTCGCTTCGCTCGCCACGCAGCCAGACACGGACGTCCGGTCGCGATCGTCAATCGTGGCCCGACCAGGGCTGACGACTTGGCGTCGGTGCGGCTCGACGCCGGCACCACCCCCACTCTGGTGGAGTTGGCCGTACGTCTCTGATCGCGACCGGCACCTCAACCCGCCCCGAGGTCGAGCGGGACACCACGGGTCCTGAAACAGCCAAATCGGTCTCGAACCCGGCGTGTCGCGCGTCGAGGTCGCGTTTCGTCCCGGCCCCAGCCTTAACGCCTCGACGGGGGAGCGACTCGATCGGGCTTCCTTGGCCAGGCTCCACGCGTAAGGAGGCCGAGCGATGGGTCATGTCGATCTGGCCGGAGTCGGGTACGACCTACGACCGATCCGGTGCGCCGCAGCCGGGACATGATTGATCAGCGTTTCCTCAGGCCTTCTTCAGCGTCGCGAGCGCACCTTCGACCTCGGCCTTCGCGACCGCATTGTCGGTCGGGTAGAACCCGGTGACCGCGACACTGCCGCTCGGGATCGTGATGACCATGATCCGAACGGAGTACGGCTGAGAGCTCGCGTCCGTGGGGGCTGCGGTGGCGTCGAGTTGCCAGACCGTCGTACCCGCCGCCGCGGCCTGGAGCGGTGCACCGTACACCGGTTCGGCGAACCCGCTGTTGAGCCAGCCGTACCTCGTGAGGCACGTCAGGATGTTGGTCGTCGTGAACTGTGGCGAACCGAAGCCGGCGTTCGGCTCGATCCGCCCGGTCATCACACCCCACGAGTCCTTGGTGGTCGTGCCCCAGCCGGCCTGGTCGCTGAGCCAGGTCCATTGCTGCTTGCCGTAGCGGAAACCCCAATGGTCGGGGTAGGTGATCGAGTAGCCGCCGATCGTGTAGGTCTGGGCCTGCGGCATGACGGCGCCGTTGCTCTTGGTGCAGTCCAACGGTGCGGGCGAGCCGGTGGTCGACCCGGTGGTCGACGGTCCTGGGGTGAGGGGTGCCTGGCTGGCGGTCACTGCGGAGGGGCTGGGGGTAGCGGTGACCGGTGGAGGCACCGGCGGGTTGGGGCTCAGCAACCGCGGGATGACGCCCGCGCTCACGCCGAGGACGATCGCGAGGGCGGCAACACCGGACACGATGGGCCAACGTTTGGGTCGTACGGTCGCCGGCCCCGCCCGCAGCACCGTGGGGCTCGGTTCCGGGGTAGGCGCTTGCGGGCGCAGATTCGTACCGTCTCCCGGTGGTGGGCTGCTCGGGTCACGGGTGGTGTCGTTGCTCCAGTGCGTTCCGTGCCAGTACCGGAAGACCCCGCGCGCACCGCTGGGATCGGGATACCAACCGGGTAACGACTCTCCGTTCACGACGCCGACGATAGCCACCGGCTGGGCCTGCCTGTGACCCGGGCGAGGGTGTCGTACGTGGGCCCGAACCTTTAGGGTCGGGGCTCATGCGGCGCTTCATTCAACTGGATGTGTTCAGCCCCCGGCCGTCGGCCGGCAATCCGCTCCTCGTCGTGCTCGATACCGACCACCTCACCGACGAGCAGATGGCCGACTTCTCGCGCTGGACGAATCTGAGCGAGGTGACGTACCTGACGACCCCCACCCAACCCGGCGCTGACTATGCCGTACGCATCTTCAGCGGCCGGCAGGAGCTTCCGTTCGCGGGGCATCCGACGCTGGGTACGGCATTCGCATGGCTTCGCACGTACGGCAATGGG
>JBDHZQ010000203.1:0-3190 GCA_039811945.1 Propionibacteriaceae bacterium | reverse complement strand
GCGGATGCCGAGCTGCACGCGGGCGAGCACGGCCTGCCCGCCTTTCATCAAGAGCACCTTCTGCCCTTGGATGTCGGGTATCAGGGCTTCCGCGGGAACGACGAGGGCGTCGGTCAGCTTGTACACGCCGAGCCGCTCGCCGATGTCGTAGCACCACATCAGCGCGCCGGCGGCGCGGATCTCGTCGGCCAGCACGATCTGCGCGGCGAGGCTGTCGAAGGTGTCGACCTGGAAGTCCCACGGCGAGGGGCGTCCGACCGGACGGGTCAACTGCACGGGGTCGGTGCCGGATCCACGGGTGACATCGTCGACGATCTGGGCGATCAGATTGTCGTTTCCGGCGGCCGCGGGGATCCGGAGGCGGTCAAGAGCGTCCAGCACCAGCTGGCGGCGCCGGAAACTCAGCGGGGCGGAGTTGGCCGTGCTGAAACCGTCGACGAATGGTGCCCACTTGCTCTCCCGGTTGGTGCTGGTGATCACCTCCAGCACCGACTCCTCGATCCGGCCGCCGGCCAGGTCGAGACCACCCTCCTGCAGCTTGCGGACGACCAATGCCCGGTCGGAGTTGGAGAGCTGAATCTTCGCCGTGCCGGCCACCTCGGTGACCAGTTCGTCGTAGAACTCCTTCTCGACGTCGGCGAGTGCGTCGATGATGAATCCGACCAGACCGTCAGTGTCGCGGATCCGGTCGCCGAGGCCGTTGCGTGTCATCGCGTTCCGCCTTCTCCGTCGCTCCCGGGTGCCGATGCCGGCGGATTCGAGGGCTTCTTCGCTGTCCTCGGCCGGTTCGGCGCCGTGGTCGGGTGCTGCCGGCTCGCGGCAGTGGCGTCGGCGATCTTGTCGAGCGCGTCGACCAGGCGCTGGGAGTGGGACTCGAGTTGTTGCGTCGTGGCCGACAATCCCGCCAGGGCTTCCAGCAGTGCCGTGCCGAGGGTGTCGCCGAGGTCTCCGAGCCGGGCGACCGTCGCGTTCTTGACTTCCTCGTCCCGGTTGTTCTGGCCGGCTTCCAACTCTTCGAGCTGCCGTGCGATGGCCAGGTTCAGCAGTGCCTCGGGAACTCCCGGCGTGGAGAGCAACAGGCGCTGCAGCTCGGTCGTCGCGGAGCGGCTGAGACGATCGCGCAGCCGGTCCACCTCAATGGTCAACCCATACTTTTCGATGGTCGCCAGCGCACGTTGCCGCTCCGTCGCATACTTGTCGGCCAGTCGCTGCAGGGCGGCCGCGACGACGCCTTCGCGACGGCCCGGGGGACGCGGAATCGGCAGCCCACGCGAGGGCAGAGCGCCGACGACTCTGGGGACAGATGGTGCTGCCGTGGCTGTCGACATCGGTCTTCCTTCCGTTGTGACGCGTGCCCGCGTCAGGTGAGGGCCGGCGCGGGTACGCGTGCCGTGCGGGTCGTGGTTCGGGAATCGAGGCGGTGCAGGGTGAGGGCGAGCGCGTCGGGCACGTTGAGCCGCCCGTGCCCGGCCCGGGCGGTCCGGAACCTGGTGTCGCCGCGATCCGCCGTGCCGGTGAGGATCGTGTTCAGTTCGCCGACGCCCAGCCGGCGCCCCGCCGCGCGGGCCAGGGACTTGCACAAGGCAGCGGCACCGGCGACGAAAGGTGTGGCCTGCGAGGTGCCCGCGGCGAACGCGTAGCCGCCGTCGAGCCAGGATGACCAGATGTCGGTGCCCGGTGCCACGATGTCGACCTGCGCACCCCAGGTCGAGTACGGGGCCACGCCGTCGTCGCGGCCCACCGCGCCCACGGCGAGCACGCCCGGGAGAGCGCCGGGATAGTAGAGCGTGTCGGTGCCGTCGTTGCCGGCCGCCGCGACGACCGTGACCCCCTTGCGCTGGGCGTACCGGATGACGTCGCGGTGGGGGAGTCCGCCGCCGTCGTGCCGGATGCCCAGGCTCATGTTGACCACGTCTGCGCCCCGGTCGACTGCCCACTTGATGCCGGCGTTGATGTTGTCGACCAGCCCGGCCCCGACCGTGCGGTCACCCTGGCGCAGCGCACCCAGGACGCGGACGGGCAGCACGCGGCACCGGGGTGCGACGCCGACTGGCATCCGCTCACCCCGGGCCGCGATGATGCCGGTGACGTGTGAACCGTGCCCGACTCCGGGGTCGGTGGGGTCGGCGTCGGCGCCGACCTTGTCGCCGATGAACTCCTCGGCCCCGTCGATGATGTCAACGAAGTCGAAGCCGGGCAGTAGCCGGCCGGCGTACTCGGGGTGGGAAAGATCGATTCCGGTGTCGAGGACGGCGACTGTGATGTCCGGGTCACCCCTGCTCAGCTGGTGGGCCTCGTCGAGCCCGACCAGCGCCGGAGCCCAGTCCGAGGGCCGGCGACTCTGGGAGGTCGCCAGCGGAATGGGCGTGTTGGCGATCCAGCCATTCTCGACCTCCTCCACGGTCGGGAGTGCTCGCAGCGTCGCGAGGACGTCCGCCTCGAACGGCCGATTGATCAATCGCACGATGCGGAAGACCCGGTCCAGGCCGAATGCTCGCTCCTCCGCGGACCAGCCGTCCGGCCGCGCCGGGCGGTACTCCCGGGTAATCAGGACGCCGCCCGGCACGGTCGCGAGCACCCGATCGACCTCGGGCTCGAACGGCGGGCCGGCGCTTTCCGGATTGTCGATCACGTCCAACCACGATCCAACCGCCCGATGGGATGCGCCTTCCCTCAGTCGGAGCAATGCGTGGGGCTTCATGCCTCCGGATCATCGTGGGCGTCCGTCAACAGGGCGTCACGAGAATGTCACGGCCTTTCCCGTGCGGCCACGAATACGTCACCGGTCACGAACTGGTGACGGGGTTCTGTGATTCTGCCGGGGTGACTCGATTCGACGGTCCATGGCGAGAACCATGCGCAATCCTCGTCGTCACCGTATGGGCGGAGGGCGGTGAACTGCGCCGCGTCGTCAGCCATGCAGATCTCACGTTGACAAGCAGTTCCGGCGTCCGCCCACTGCATCGACACCCCGCGGCGAGCGATCGTGCCGTACTGCTGCTCGTTACGAACTGGCTCAGCACACTTGCTGCGGACGGAGCTGGTCGAACCGAGCAGCACTGACGGTGATGATGTGGTGACGCTATTGTTACGCACCCGCGCAGTATTGTTACGCGCCCGCACCGTTGGGCATAGCTGCGTGAAAACCGCTGATGATTTGGACCCGCGGTCGGCGGCACAATTACCTATT
>JBDHZQ010000202.1:0-3212 GCA_039811945.1 Propionibacteriaceae bacterium | reverse complement strand
ATGCAATGGCGGATGCTGCGCCGACGTGGACCACAGTCGTCCTGGACGATCGTGGGCGACCCGGCACAGTCGTCGTGGCCCGACCCCCACGAGTCTCAGCACGCAGTCGACATGCTGATCGGCACGGCGCCGTCCCGCACGTTCCGGATGTCGACCAACTACCGCTCCCCCAGCGAGGTGTTCGACCTGGCCGCGGCCTACATCGTGCGCAGTTTCCCCGACGCCGACCTGCCCACGGCTGTACGCACGACTGGGCATCGCCCCGTGCTCGCCGAGACCTCCGAGGCTCAACTCGTCGACCGGATCGCCGACGAGCTGACGACACTGCTGGAGCAAGTCGAAGGCACGATCGCGGTGATCGCCCCGCTCAGCCGCCAGGATGCCGTACGCCTCGCCGTGGCCGGACATCCCGATCTCGTCGACGAACCCCGGCTTGCGCTGTGGACCCCGCTCGAGGCCAAGGGCCTCGAACACGACGGCGTGCTGGTCGTCGACCCGGACCGGATCGTCGCGGATTCACCGAGCGGCGAACGCGTCCTGTACGTCGCCCTGACGCGCGCGACCCAGCGCCTGGTCACGCTGGATATCGACGGCCCCGGGGCCTGGCGCCCCGACGGCTACTGAGGACGACGCCGGCCCACCGAGCGTGCCGCGCACGTTCTGGAGGATCGCCCGGGTCGCGGTCGACCGGTTCTGGGTGAAGAAGTGCAGGCCGGGAGCTCCACCGGCCAGAAGCTCGATCGCCAGCTCGGTCGCGATCTCGACTCCGACGGCGCGGACCGCTCGTGGATCGTCGGCGACCCGCTCCAGCCGCGCGACCACCTCGGCGGGCAAGGCCGCTCCCGAGAACTCCGCGAACCTCGTCACCTGGGAGATCTGCGTGATCGGCATGATGCCGGGAATGATCGGCAGGGTGGACCCCAAGGCGCGGACCCGCTCGACGAGTGAGAGGTACGACTCGGTCCTGAAGAAGAACTGGGTGATCGCGAACTCCGCACCCGCCTCGGCCTTCTCGACCAGCAGACGAGCGTCGAGATTGGCGTTTCGGGTCTGCGGATGCAGGTCGGGGAAGGCAGCCACACCGACGCAGAGATCCGAGTGTTCCTTGACGAGCCGGACCAGTTCCGTGGCGTTCGCCAGACCGTCAGGATGCCGTACCCACTCTTGCGTCGGACCGCCCGGCATATCCCCACGAATCGCGAGCACATGCCTGAGCTCGGCATCCGCGTACCCGCGAATCGCCCCGACCAGTTCCTCCCGGCTCTGCGAAGCGCACGTGAGGTGACCCATCGTCCGCAACGCGGTCTCCCGGCAGATCCGCTTCGTGATCGCCAACGTGCGGTCGCGCGAGGAACCGTTGGCGCCGTACGTCACCGACGTGAAGTCGGGCTTCAAGTGCTGGAGGTTCGACAGGGTCTGCCACAGCCGATCCGAATCCTCGGGACTCTTGGGTGGGAAGAACTCGAACGAGAACAGCGGCCGGCCCGCAGTCGCGACGAGCTGCGGAATGGTCGGAGCGAGAGTCACCCGGCCACCTTAGGGGCCCGGACACCCGACGCGGCCCTGGCCAGCCAGGATGCGGTCACCCGTCACGGCGTACGGCAGCCGCCGCCAACTCTTCGAGCGCGGTTCGCGCCTCGCGGTCGATCGCAATGCTGGTCAGGGCGGTCAGGGCTGCCTCCTCGTTGGCCTGGATGCTGGCCTCGACCCGAGTGAGGGCACCCGTGCCGGTCACGAGGTCACGAACCTGGTCCAGGGCTTCCTGCCCTACGGTTGGGTCGCCGACGAGGCGGTCGAGCCACTTCACCTGCTCGGGCGAGGCGGCTGCGTACGTCTCCGCCAGCAACACGGTGCGTTTGCCTTCACGAAGATCGCCGCCTGGATCCTTGCCGATCTGGCTCGCGTCTCCGAACAGGTCGAGCACGTCGTCGCGCAGTTGGAAGGCCCGGCCGAGCGGTGAGCCGTACTGCCCCAGCACGTCGATCAGGTCTGCCGAGGCACCGGCCAGCGCGGCGCCCAACTGCACGGGTCGGGCGATCGTGTACCGGGCCGACTTGAACTCGTTGACCCTCCGGGCTCGTTCCAGCATCTGCGCGGGAGTGACAGGTTCGGCTTGGGCCACGATGTCGAGGAACTGCCCGCAGGTGACTTCGGTCCGTACGGCATCGAGCACCGGCCGGGCCCGCGACAGGGCCTCGGCGTCGAACCCCGACCCCGACCACATCTGTGCCGACCACACGAGCAGAAGGTCGCCGAGCAGGATCGCCGCGGCCCGACCGAACTGGTCGGCGTTGCCGTGCCACGCCGACGCCGCATGCCAGCGCCCGAAGGCCACGTGAGCTGACGGCTCGCCGCGACGGGTGGCCGCGGCATCCATGACGTCGTCGTGGGCGAGAGCGGACACGTGCAAGAGGTCGAGGCTCGCCGCGGCGCGCAGGAGCGGGCCCGGATCCGCCGGCTGACCGGCCTGCGCCACGTACCCCCAATAGACGAAGGCCGGCCTGAACCGCTTGCCACTCGACGAGTAGCGACGGGCCTGGTCCAGCAACGGTCGGACCTCCGACCCGATCGCGTCGAGGTGGGGTCGCTGCTCGTCGAGAAACCTCGTGATCACCTTCTTGATCGCCTCGCGGAACTCGGAACTGAGCGGGGACGAGGCATCGAAAGGCATGCCCTTCAGCCTAGGTGTGGCGTATCCAAACTGCCTGCGAAGGGCGGGTTTGAACGTTCAACATTGATCCGCCCTCACTGGGGAGGCAGTTTCGGTACGCATCAACGCGCGTCGGGGACCGAGCGCTCCGACAGCAGCAGCACGGTGAAGGGTGGCGTGTGGGAGCCGGCGTCTTCGAGGACAGCGAGCAGCCGAGCCCATCGGCGCGGGTCGGCGACCGCCGCGAACTGCCAGCCGTTCCAGACCACCGCCGTGGGTCGGGTGCGGTCGCTCAGGCAGTCGGCGAGAGCGTCCAGATTCTTGCCGTAGTAGGCAGGAAAACCCAGGGCTACGCCCACCGCATCGACGAACGCTGCCGGGGTCGCCGCCTGGACATCGGCCACGTGCCAGCCCAGCTGTCGCAGCGCTTCGGCTTGATTCTCGCCGGCCAGAGTGACGCCGTGTGTGGCTTTCATCGCTGGATCCTCGCAAACGACGCGTAGTGGTCACTGGTGTAGAAGAACCACTGCCGGTTCCCGCCCACGATGATCCTCACGGGGCC
>JBDHZQ010000201.1:0-3231 GCA_039811945.1 Propionibacteriaceae bacterium | reverse complement strand
GTGACTGGTCTTCCACAGATCTCCTCGTCGGAAGCGTGCGCGAGTACGGTGGGGATCAACTCCAAGCCTGGAGTGACCCTTTCCGATTTCGGAGGACCACATGTTCCGCAAGCAGACCTTGCGCGAAGCCGCCGCAGAGACGACTCACACGGCCGCTGAGCGAGGAGCCGCCGCCCTCGATCTGGCGATCGAGCGCATCACGCCGCTCCTCGAACAGGCCGCTGACCGCGTCGCGCCCCTGGCCGAAGACGCCAAGATCCGGGCCAGCCAAGCCCGCGTCAACGCAGCTCGCTTCGCCGCCGACACCGTCGAGCAAATCCAGCCACAACTGAACGACGCCCTCGACAAGGTGTCGCCAGCTGTCGAACGCGCGCAGAAAACCCTGCAGAACGACCTGATTCCCAAGCTCATCGACCTTCTGCACGAGGCGGCCGAGCACCCCAAGGTTGCCGAAGCCCTCGAATCCGCGAAAGATGTCGCGGCCGAGGTACAGTCCCGCGGCGAAGCTGCGGTCGCTGCGGTCAAGGGTGAGTTGGTCGTTCCGAAGAAGTCCAACAAGGGCAAGACCTTCGCCAAGATTGCGGCCGTCGGTGCCCTTCTGGCGGCCACCGCCGTCGCCGTCAAAGCGTTCCTCGGCTCCAAGGACAGCGGTTGGGCGGCCCACGAGCCGAGCCCGGCCTACACCTACACCCCCGCCGCAGCCGACACTGCCGCGGCGACGGACGACACGGCACCGGCCGAGACCGCCGTTGACGACGAAGTCGCAGTCGAGGCCGAGGTTCCGGGCGACGGAGGCGTCGAAGATGTCGTCGATGCCGTCGAGGCCGACGTGGTGGCCGAGTCCGCGCCCCCGAGCGATGCAGAGGGTTCGCCGTACGGCGAAGGGTCCTACACCGGTTCAGAGCCGCCGGAAGGTTTCACCATCAAGGGCAACGAGCGGTCGATGAAGTACCACACCACCGAATCGGGCGGGTACGACCGGACGATCGCCGATGTCTGGTTCGCCAGCGAAGATGCCGCCAAGGCAGCCGGCTTCTCACGCGCCCAGCGCTGATCGAAATCACGAGAGAACGGGCGGCCTCCGGGCCGCCCGTTCTGCATCCCCGGGTGGGAAACTCGTGGAAACTTCTCTGCCGACCTCACAAACACGCCGTCTCGACCGCCTTTAGAGGGTGAAAGCACCATTCTCAGGAGGCGACATGACCACCGACACCCCCACCGCGACGATCCGCTCGGCGACCTGGCTGCCAGCCGCACCCGTCCGTGCCCACGTCCGCAGCGTCATAGCGGAGACCCAAACGCCCTGGCAAGTGATCGCCTTGCTGGCCGACGTGCCGATCGCCAATGTCCAAACCCTGCTCTTCGGTCGCGCAGGCACTCTGCGTCCACGGCTGAGTCCGGGGGCATCCGCACGTCTGCAACGAGTGACGTCGGCGGTCGTGCGCGACTCCCGCCGTACCCTCGTGCCGTCCCGCGAAGCCAGGCCGTCGGTGCGGCTGCTCACCGCAGCCGGCTGGTCGCTCGACGAGATCGCAGATGCTGTCGGCATCGATGCCGCCCACACCGCACGGATCGCGCACGGCAGAGGCGGCTGCTCCGTCTACACCGCCCTCGTGGCCCACGCGCTCTGCGTCGAGGCCGGGTTGACGCAGGCCGACGAGGCGGAGTTGGTCGCGTAGATGGCTACCGTGGCGCCCATGGTGTGGGCGGTGTCGGCGATCGCGGTGGCCACCGGAATCACGGCCGGAGCACTGGCATCGCCACTGCTGCGCCGAGCTCCCGAGCCCGCCCTCGAAGCAGACGAGACCAAGACCCCGTACCGAGCGCTCGCTGGTCCCCGGTCGGCCTTGGCCGCGTTCTGCTGGGCCACGATCTGTGCCGGCATCGCTGTGATGCTGGTTCCGCTGCCAAGGACCGCTCCGTGGCTCGTCCTCGCCCTCGTCGGCTCGCTCGCGGCCGTCGTCGATATCGCCACGACCTGGATCCCCCGTCGTTGGCTGCAGGTGGGCTGGGCTCTGATGGCCGCGGCGGTTTCGTTGTCGGCCCTCGCATCGAGTGACTGGCCCAGTTGGGTTCGCTCGGCGGTCGGCTCGCTGGTGACGGGTGGACTGTTCTGGCTCGTCTACGAAATCGCTGCGCGCAGAGGTCGGGCACCGTTCGGATTCGCCGACGTACGGCTGGGGTTCCTGACCGGCGCGGTGTCCGGCTGGCACTCCTGGACTTTGGTCGGGTGGAGCCTGCTCCTGGGCAGCGTGCTGGGCGCGCTCTGGGGCATCGTCGTCGCGGTCAGGCGCGGCCGGGACGGCCCGTTCCCCTACGGCCCGAGCATCGTGGCCGGCCCGTACCTCGCCCTCGGATTGTGGGCGTTCCTGCCCTGAGGAACGACGACCCGACGCCGACGGGTGCGGGCACCACAGAGTCAGGTACGACGAGCCTGGGTCACCGACACCCATCGGTCGAGGAGTGCGTTGGCCGCGCCGGTGTCGATCGCCGCGCCGGCGACCACGATCTGGTCGGCCAACTGCTCGGCCAGCGAGGTCCCCAGATCAAGACCACGGAACGACACCAGGGCCGCGGCCGCATTGAGCACCACGATGTCGCGCACGGGCCCCCGCTCTCCGCCGAGGACACGCCGTACCACCTCCGCGTTGTGCTGAGGCGATCCCCCCACCAGGTCGGCAGGCTGGGCCGCCGCCAATCCGAGTTCTGCAGGGTCGATGGTGTCGGTGGCCACCACACCGTCGTCGATCACCCAGATGTCGGAGGTCGTGGTGGTGGTCAGTTCGTCGAGCCCGTCGCCGCCGTGGAACACCAAGCCGCGACTGCCCCGGCTCGCGAGGACTCCCGCGACCAACGAAGCCATCCGTCGATCCGCCACACCGACGGCCTGGGCGTACGGCCGGGCAGGATTGGCGAGCGGGCCCAGGAAGTTGAACGTGGTCTGGATTCCCAATTCCTTGCGCGGGGCACCGGAGTGACGCAGCGACTGGTGGAACAAGGGCGCGAACAGGAACACGAGACCCGTTTCGGCCAGCACTTCATGCTGCCGGTCCGGCCGTACGTCCAACACCACCCCGAGCGCTTCCAGGACGTCGGCCGTACCGCACATCGACGAGGCTGCCCGATTGCCGTGCTTGACGACCTTCGCCCCCGCCGCGGCCGCCACGATCGCCGCCATCGTCGACACGTTGACGGTATTGGCCCGGTCTCCGCCGCTGCCGACGATGTCGA
>JBDHZQ010000200.1:0-3232 GCA_039811945.1 Propionibacteriaceae bacterium | reverse complement strand
CGTCAGCTTGTCGCTGGGCTGACCCGGGGCAGCCAGACCCGAGAGGTCGCCCTTGATGTCAGCGGCGAACACGGGTACCCCCGCGGCCGACAGCTGCTCGGCCAGCATCTGGAGCGTCTTCGTCTTGCCGGTGCCGGTGGCTCCGGCGACCAGGCCGTGGCGATTGAACATCGACAACGGGATCTGGATGGGCACGTCAGGTTTCGGAGTGCCGTCGACCATCAGAACGCCCAACTCGAGGGCCTTCTCAGAGAAGGTGTAGCCCTGGGTGATGGTCTCGATCGCGGCGGCGTCAGTCATGGCCCCTAGCGTGGCACAGACCTGAGGTTTTCGAACGCCGCCGCGTCTGGCCGTGCCCGGTACGCTGTCACGCGTGATCTTCAAGCGCGTCGGCGAGTCCCGCCCGTACCCGGACCACGGGTACGTGCAGAAGCAGTGGGCCGCCATCGCGCCTCACCAGGTACGGCTCGACCAGTTGGTGACCACCAAACGGATGCTCGATCTGGAAGCACTGTTGGAGGAGGATTCCACGTTCTACGGGGACCTGTTCGCCCACGTCGTGAAGTGGCGCGGTGAGCTGTACCTCGAGGACGGTCTGCATCGTGCCTTGCGAGCAGCACTTCAGCAGCGTCAGACGGTCCACGCTCGGGTCCTCGAGCTGAAGTAGGGTTTGCGCGGCAATGGTTGGTCCGGTGGAGGGGGTCGCGTGACGGCACGGGATGTGGTCTACGCCATGCGTACGCCGGTGACTCTCCTCCTGCTCCTGGCTGTGTTGGGGTACGGGGCCTGGTGGGGCTACAAGACGGTGATCGCGCCGGCTCCGAAGAACGCCACCCCGTGTGTCACTCATTCGGCGAGCGAACTGCTGCCCAACCAGGTGACGGTCAAGGTGCTGAACGGCGGCGACGTGCGTGGATTCGCCACCGACGTCGCGAAGACGCTGAGGGCTCGCGGCTACAACGTGTCGGCCGTCGGCAATACCGACGAGTCTGTGACCCAGACCACGATCGTGGGGGCGGCGGCCGAGAACCCCGAAGTGGTGCTGGTGGCCAGTAACTTCTCCCAGGCCACCATCCGTCCCGATAACCGTGCCGATCACACCGTCGACGTCATCCTCGGCCCCAAGAACGCCGATCCCATGCCGGGTCAGGGGTTCCAGACGTCGATCCCTCTGCCGGGTGGCACGGTCTGCCTGCCGTCCTCGGCGACCCCGACCGCCTCTGCGACTGCCACTCCCTGATTCCCTTCCCGATCGGGCGTGGGATGGCGTGAGTGGCACGAACGACGGCAAATGTGGGCCTCACTGCGATTATTCGCAGTGAGGCCCACATTTGCCGTCGTTCGTGCCGGGTGAGTGCGTCCGACCCTGGTGTGGCCCCGTCAGGACTCCTGATCGAGCCAGCCGGCGAGTCGACCACCTCGGTCGACGGCGCGAAGGCGGTCTTCGACGGCCCCCCGCACGGCCGATGGCGTAACGACCAGCACCTCGTCTCCGGCCTTGAGGAGGTCGCGGCCGTGCGGAGTGAAGGTCTCGTGACCTCGAATGATCAAGGTGACGACGCAGTTGGGCGGCAATCTGAGTTCGTGAACCGCGACCCCGTGGAGCTTCGAGTCCTCGCTGACCCTGATCTGCAGCAGGTCGGCTTCGACCTGGTCGAGCGGCGCCACTTCGATGTCGACATCGCTGGTCTCGCCGACGAGTCCCAGTTTGCGCGCGACCCACGGCAGGCTGGGTGCATTCAGGAGCGTCAGCACGATCGTCGAGATGAAGACCTGGTCGAAGACGTGGTCGGCCGAGGCCACTCCAGCGGCCAGCGGGATGGTCGCCAGGATGATGGGTACGGCTCCGCGGAGCCCCGACCAGGAGATAAATGCCTGTTCTCGCAGGGGAATCTTCAGCGGCAAGAGGCATATCAACACGCTGATCGGGCGCCCGACGAACGTCAGCAGCAGGCCGAACAAGGTGGCGATGACGATGTCCTTGAGTGTGATGCGAGACGGCACCGCCAGGAGCCCGAGCATCACGAACAACCCGATCTGTGCGATCCACCCGATGCCTTCGGCAAACGACCTTGTCGCATGTCGGTGAGGCAACTTGCCGTTGCTCAGCATGACCGCGCACACATACACGGCCGCGAAGCCTGACACGTGCGAGACCACGCCGAGGCCGTACCCGATCACCGCCCACCCGATCGCCGCGAGCGGATAGAGGCCCGAGGCGGGCAGGGCGAGGTTGCGGAGCAGCCGTACCCCGACGAAGCCGTGCACGACCCCCAGCGCCAGGCCTCCCGCCAGCTCGACCACGATCATGACCGTCATGGCAGGGATGTCTGAGTAGGTGGCCGTGCCGAGCGCCAACTCGGTCGCAGCGATCACGAGCAGGACGGTCGGGGCGTCGTTGAGACCTGACTCGCCCTCGACAATGGCGCGCACGCGCGGCGGAAGAGGCACGCTCCGCAACACCGAGAAGACCGCGGCCGAATCGGTCGGGGTCAAGATGGCCGCGAGGAGCACGGACACGTTGAGCGGTAGACCCAGCACGAAGTGAGCCAGCGTAGACATGATCGCGATCGATACGAGGGCACCGACACTGGCCAGCAGCGTCGCAGGCACGATGGCCGGCCTGACGTCGCGCCACTTCGTGGACAAGCCGCCGTCGGCCAGGATCAGAACCAGGGCAACGAATCCCAGGTCATGCGCGAGATCGGCGTTGTTGAACAACATGCCGGCCGACGGGGCGCCGATCAGCATCCCCAACCCGAGGAACAGGAGCAGCGCCGGGAGGCCTAGCCGGTCGCCGATCTTCGCGACGATGACCCCGACCACCACCACCGCGGCGCCGATGAGGAGGAAGGTGTCCATTCGACTCTCCTCCCCTGACCGACGAGAAGAACCTATACTCGCCCGCCCGGACGCCGGGTCGCTGCCCACGGGGATCGGCGGTTAGCGCGTCGATCACCCGGCGTGTGGGAGGACGATCGACGCGCTAGGTGTACTGACCGGGGAAGTCGGGTCGCGGGTACGGCTCGCCCGATCCATGGGCTCACGAGCCTCGGCCTTTCCGCCAGAGGAGCCGACCGGCGGATCCGCCGTACGCCCCGGGCGCGGCAATCCCTCATCATGTGATCGATCCAACCGGTCCCGCGACGCGGTGGCGTCGGCATAGCGTGGAGCCACCGCCGTGGAAGGGACTGATCATGAGCCTCAATCCGACCGATCTTGTATTGGGCCT
>JBDHZQ010000199.1:0-3242 GCA_039811945.1 Propionibacteriaceae bacterium | reverse complement strand
ACAGCTTGTCGTCCTTGGCGGCCTTCAGCACCGAGTTGTACATGTCCTTGACCGGCTGGTTCTGGTCGAGCGGAATCAGCACCTCTTCGGTGTCGGAGGACGAGAAGGCGTTCGGTACCTGATTGATCTGGCCCTGCAGGATCGCGTCGGCGGAATCGAACCAGGCCACGCCGTTGGACTTGGCAACGAACTGCTTGCCGACCTCGAAGTACTTGTTCCAGTCGCCGTTCAGCAGTTGGGCGACCTCCTCGCGATCGGTGGGCAGGCCGGCCTTGGCGAACAGGTCGGAGCGGTAGCAGACGGCCTCCGGACCGATGTCGGTGCCGAAGCCGACCAGTTTGCCGTCCGGTGTGGTCGCCGCGGCCGACTTCCAGTCGAGCCAGCGACCCTTGACGTCGTCGCCGCTCAGGTCGGTCAGCTTCTCGGCGGTCTGCATGACATCGGGCATCCAGTCGACCTCGATCGCCTCGATGTCGCTCAGGCCCGAACCGGCGGCCAGCTTGCTGAAGTAGTTCTCGCGGGCCTCGTTCGAGGTGGCCGCCTTCTTCGGCGTGATGGTGACGTTCGGGTGCAGCTTCATGTACTCCTTGAAGAGTCCCTCGTAGCCGAACTCGTTGAAGGTGGCGACCGTCAGTGTGACCGGCTCGGTGGACGCCGATGACGGCGCCGAGGCGGGTGACGACGGTGCGGTGGCCGGCTGGGAACAACCGGCCGCAAGCAGGGCCAGCAACGCGGCCGGAACCGCCGCGGTGCGGATGAACGTGGTGCGCATGTGACTCCTTCGTCGCTTCGGCGGGCCGGATCGGCGCCGCGAGCGGGAGGTTCCTCCCTGGTTGAGAGCGCTCTCAACCTGATGCAAATCATGCGTGAGAGCGCTTTCATGTGCAAGCGGTTCACGGCTTCCGAGACCGGATCGTGATCTTCCCTCGTCGGTCGAGCTTGTCGAGACCCCCTGCCATGCGGGACCAGAGGCCCCCTCGACGCGCTACCGGTGGGGTCGTAGGTTGGCGCCATGACTGAACCACAGGGGATCGAGCGGCTGCCGGACGAAGAGTTCCGGCGGGTGCTGTGCGTGGTCGCGCACCCGGACGACCTCGAGTACGGCGCGTCGGCCGCGGTCGCCGAATGGACCGACCGGGGCGTCGAGGTGTCGTACCTGCTGTTGACCAGGGGCGAGGCGGGCATGCAGATCCCGCCCGAGGAGTGCGCCCGGATCAGGCGCGGCGAACAGGAGCGGGCCTGCGCCCAGGTCGGCGTCTCCGAACTGCTGATGCTCGACCATCCCGACGGCATGCTCGTCTACTCGCTGGATATCCGGCGCGACATCGCCCGGCGGATCCGCGAGTTCAAGCCGGACGCCGTGGTCACCTCCGCCTGGGATCTGGAAGCGCCGTGGGGGCTGAACCAGGCCGACCATCGGGTGGCCGGGGTGTGCGTGCTGGACGCCGTCCGGGACGCCGACAACACCTGGGTGCACCCCGAGCTGGCCAAGCAGGAGAACCTGCCCAAGTGGGGGACCCGCTGGCTGCTGGTCGGCGGACACCCGAAGCCGACGCACGGGGTGCCGGTGTCGGCAGCCTCGGTGCAGCGGGCGGTGCAGTCGCTGGAGGCGCACGAGGAGTACCTGGCGGCCATCCCCGGGCATCCCGCGCCGGGCGACTTCATCCCCGAGATGCTGGCCGGTGGCGGCAAGGCGCTGGGCGTCGATCACGCGATGCTGTTCGGTGCCTACGACCTGCGTGGGCGCCCGGCCGGCCCGTAGCAAACCTCTGGTGGTCGAGCTTGTCGAGACCCGGCGTCATCGCTGGCCGAATCCGTCATCCCGGGCTCGCTCCGGGATCTCGTCCTCGCGACACGAAATCACCCTGATGTAATTCGTCGTTCTGACGAGATATCATCCCGACATGCATCGCTCCTTGTGGTCAGCTGATTCGCAGAGCGTCGCCACGGCTGTAGGGGTAGATCTCGTCGTCCTGACATTGATCGACGCGCGGCTCCATGTGCTGCTGACCAGCCGTGAGTCGGAGCTCTTCGCCAGCCTGCCGGCACTGCCGGGCGGATGGGTGCACCCTGACGAGAACCTGGACGACGCGGCGATGCGCGAGCTGTCCGAGGAGACCGGGTTGGCGCGGTTGCGCACCCACCAGGAGCAACTCCGCAGCTACGGAGAAGTGAGCCGTGACTCGCGTGGCCGGGTGTTCTCCGTCGCCTATCTGGTGCTCGCCCCCGGAGCGCCCGACCCGGCACCGGACAGCGCAGCCGGACGAGGGTGGACGCCGGTCGACGAAGCGCTGGGCCTGCGACTGGCCCGCGACCACAACCGAATCCTGGCCGACGGGTTGGACCGGGCCCGGGCCAAGCTCGAATACACCTCGCTGGCGACCGTGTTCTGTCCCGCCGAGTTCACCGTCGCGGAGTTGCGCGGCGTCTACGAGGCGGTCTGGGGACGGTCGCTCGATCCGCGCAACTTCCACCGCAAGATGACCGGGACACCCGGCCTGCTGGTCGAGTGCGGACGTCTTCGGCAAGAGGGCCCCGGACGTCCGGCGGCGCTGTACCGGGCGGGACGGACGCGAGTGCTCAACCCGCCGTTCGTCCGCGAACCCTGAGACCGTCACTGTTTCCTAGTTATCCACAGATTCCGTGAGACCGCTGGGCATCCTCGGCCTTCGCACTTACTCTCGTCGGCACCAGTACGACCATCATGAGGTACCCGACGATGACCGAAACGAGCGTTTCTCCGGCCACCGCCACCATCAGGCCCCGACGCAATCTGCGCTGGATCCTGATCGGGGTCCTCGCCATCTGCCTGGGCGGATTGGGGTCGGCGGTCCTCTACACGAGCGTGGCCGACGCCACCTCGGTGCTGAAGGCCAATCGCACCATCCATCGCGGTGAGTTGATCGGGCCGACCGACCTGGGACCGGTGAGCCTCGGCAGCCACCTCGGAGTCGAGACGGTGCCGGCCGAGCGGGCCGCTGAGTTGATCGGCAAGACCGCGCTGCTCGACTTGTCCGACGGGGCGCTGGTCACCCCCGCCTCGATCGGGGAACCCGAGGTGGTGCCGGGCTTCTCGCGGCTCGGTCTCAAGCTGGCCCCGGGTCAGGTGCCGGTCTCCCCGCTACCGGCGGGAACCTCCGTGGTCTTGGTGCCGATCACCACGGGCAACGACGGCAAGTCGGCCGGGTCGGCCTATCGAGCCACCATCGCGGTCGCGCCGGCAAGCCTGGCCGACGGCAGCA
>JBDHZQ010000198.1:0-3256 GCA_039811945.1 Propionibacteriaceae bacterium | reverse complement strand
TCTCGCATCCAGTGGAACTCCCGTCAGGCACTCTAGGCCGATAAGCGAGATTATGACATTCAAGTCGAGAGGCGCCTCCCTGCTGGCCCTAAGCGGCGGCGCGACGCGTGTCGTGCGAGGCCGAGAAGGATGGCGTGAGTTCTACCCAAGCGATTGGGAACGTCAATGGCAATGAGGACCACCATCGATCGCTCTGGGGGAATCGTCGTACCGAAGTCGCTGCGAGACCAGGTTGGCATCCAGGCGGCGAAGTCGACATCGTGATTGACGGCGACGGGTTGAGGTTGACCGCCGTCGCCGCCGGAACCCTGATCGAACGAGACGGTCACTTGGACTTGGGCGGGCTGGGGCCCGCTGTCTCCAGGGATGACGTACGGAATCTTCGTCTCAATGACCAACGCTGAACGATTGGATCTGCTGCTCGACACGAGCGCACCCGAACCACCACCCACGCAAATCGGCGACTCGTAGTTGCCCCGACCTGCTGCTGGTTGTCGGGGTCGAGTGGGCGCCGACAACGTGTCCATACTGCGGTGGTCTGGCGACCAACTCTCCGTGGCGGAAGGTCATCCAACATCGTCGGTACGAGCGCGGCCATCGCGTTGGTGCGGCCGTGCCACGAAGCTCATGCAGCCATCTCCGGACGGTTGAGAGGACGCCGCCTCGGCCTGGCCAGCCATGCGCAGATCGAGACGCATTCCGCGCTCACCCGGCTCCCGCCCGCGGTTACGCATCGTGAACGGTGCGTCGGCGGCGACGAACACCCGACCCGCGCCCGAGGTGGTCGGCCCGACCATCATTCACCGGTTTCCCGCGGCAGTGCCCGTGGGGTCACAGGTTCTGCGGTAACACATCAATCCGGGGGGATAGTTTCAGTGATCATTTTCAATGGGTGGAAGACGCTACTGGTCGTGGTTCCGGTGTTCATCGGGTTCATGCTGGGGCAGTGATCGGCAGTCCGGGACTGGCGGTCATCCTGGCCGGCCTCGGGGCGGCTGCCTTCGGCTTTTACGTCAACCGTTGGCGGACGTACGAGGATCCGGCCACCGGTGACGAGATGAAACGCAAAGAGCGCAACGGATTCTTCTGGATCCCCCTGCAGTATTGGGGCATCGTGATCACGGTGCTCGGGATCGTCGTCATGGTCAACATGGGCCGCTGACGGTTGGGCAGTCGAAGCTCTGCGCACCCCGTCACGGGGCTTGTGCGACGATCGTTCGCGTGACTGAAGCTCCCCATCCCGACGACCTGGTGACGGCTATGGGCACTGCGCTCAAGACGGCGCTGCGACAGCGCGATCGGCAGGCGACGGCAGCGTTACGTACGGCATCGGCCGCTCTTGCCAACGCTGAAGCCGTACCCACCGCGACGGAACCCCTGACGTCCGGTGACCAGCACTTCGCTGGCTCGGCCATCGGCGTGGGTGCGGCCGAAGCCGTACGCCGAGAGCTCACTCGAGCAGAGGTCCTCGAGATCCTGAGAGCCGAAAAACAGGATGCTCTCGACGGTGCCCGCGCGGCTCAGGCCGCTGGACAGACTGACCGAGCGGCCGATTTGCTCGCCCAGGCCGCAGCACTCGACCCCTTCCTCACGGACTGAAGCCCGCGCGACCTACTTGGCTTTGTCGAGAGCTGACTGAAGGCTGGTCAGGTAGGCGGTGGTCGTATACGTCGCACCGGAAACGGTCTGAACGTCGGACGAATTGGCCGCCAGCACCCGGGACTTGATGATCGGCAACGCCTGACTGTTGATCGAGTTGGACCTGCCCTGACCGTCGGAGACGACGTTGGCTGTCACATCGGTGAGCTTGCCGTTGGACAAGACGGCGGTCACCGTGATCCTCCCGTATCGGTACGACACGGTCTCGCCGGTGTAGGAGCCGGTCTTGCCCGTCGCCGTCGTACCCGCTGCGCTGGCGCTCGCCGCTCCCCCGCTGGCCGCCGTCGCCGTACCCGCACTCGCGGTACCGGTCGTCGTACCCACCGTCGACGACGCGCTGGCTGTGCCCAACTCCCAACCCACGACGAGGACGGCTGCGGATGCCACCGCGGCAAAGATGTTCGAGCGAACCGTGCTCACCAGGCGAACCTCTCGTTGTGGATGGAATCGGGCGGCGTACCGGCCGCCAAGGCGTCCGCGACGACCAGGTCAGCGGCTGCTTGGGGGCCGCACACGAACACGTCGGAGTGGGCCACGTACGGAGCGAAGTCCCTCAATGAGTTGCCCGCAGCGCTCTGCGGCACCCACTGTTGCCGCCCGTCGATCGACTCCGCCCGATGGCCGACCAGGGTCACCAGCCGAGCGCCGCGCCGCCGGCACAGGTCGGCGACTTCGTCGACCAGGTACAGCTCCCGCTCATGACTGGCTCGCAGGATGACCGTCGCCAGACCTCGTGTCACCGGCGTCTCTTCGAGGATGGCCCGGATCGGGGCGATCCCGATGCCGAAGCCCACGAGCACCAGCCCTTCCTGGGTGCGGGCTTGGTCGGAGAAGATCCCGTACGGCCCTGCGATCGCGACGCGGGTGCCCAACTTGACGTTCATGAGTCGTGCGGTCCCTGGTCCAAGATTCCGAGCCGTGACTCGCAGTTGGTCTCGTTGGGGCATCGCCGAGATCGAGAAGGGGTGTTGATGCCACCACAGTTTCGGAGCAATGAAACGCCAATGGAAGAACTGCCCTGCCTCGGCGCCGAGCTCGGCGATCCGTCGGCCGGTCATCGTGATGTTGACGACGTCTGGGCTGGGTCGGTCGACCGCGGTCACCACGAGGCGATGTTCCAGCGTGCTGAACAGCGGGAGGAACCCGCGCCACATCAGGAGGCTGAAGAAGGTGACGCCCAGCATCCCGATCCAGAACCAGTGCTGCCAGGTTTCGGGCCCGAGCACCCCCGACATCGAGAACATGTGAGGAAGTGAAGCCAGCACGGCCACGTATGTTCCGAGATGGATCAACCACCACACGTCGTGGTCGGTGCGCCGCCGCACCTCCCGAATGCACGTCACTCCGACCACGGCCAGCACCGCCAGGCCCACGACGGCCAGCCTGAAGTCGGCGAACGACCACAACTGCACGGCTTCGGTCACCACGGTCACGACATCGTTCATGGCGTACGACACCAGCAACAGCACCGCATGCACACCGAGACCGATGAAGGCCCACTTGCCCAGCCGGCTGTGCTCCGCGAGTGCCTTGTCGTGACCGATCGTGCGGTCCACCCACGGGATGCGGGCGGCCAACAGGAGTTGAAGACAGACGA
>JBDHZQ010000197.1:0-3263 GCA_039811945.1 Propionibacteriaceae bacterium | reverse complement strand
CGTGGTCGACCAGGGCCACGGAAAGATCGGAGAACCGGTCGTCGACGACGGAATTGCCGCTGCCGGAACCGATGACGCACAGATCGACGTGTCGCACCCGCCCATCCTTCCATGCCCCCGATGTCGGCGCCTGGACCCTCGCTCAACCTCGATAGGGTTCACGGCATGGGTGGAACGGGAGCCGAGAGCGCGCAGCGGGCGAACGAATGGGCCGTGGTCACCGGCGCATCCGGAGGGATCGGGCGAGGGTTCGCCGAGAGGCTGGCCCGCGACGGGATGAACGTGCTCCTCGTGGCCCGGAGCGCGCGGCAGTTGGAAGAGCTGGCCGACGAACTGAGAACATCACACGGAGTTCAGGTCGAGGTCGACGTGTGTGACCTCGCCGATGCGACTGACCGCGGTCGGCTGGTCGCGTCTCTCGCAGATCGTCCGGTCGGCATCCTCGTCAACAACGCAGGGTTCAACACGGTCGGCGATTTCGTGGATGCGGATCCAGCCCGGATGGCCGACGAGATCACGCTCAACTGCCTCGCAGTCACCGAACTGGCGCGCGCCGTGGCGCCGGGCATGAAGCAGCGCGGTCGTGGCGCGATCGTCAACCTGGCCTCGACCGCCTCCTTCCAGCCGTTGCCGACGATGGCTGTCTATGCCGCGACGAAGGCCTACGTGAGGTCGTGGTCGGAGGCGTTGTGGCACGAGCTTCGCCCGCACGGCGTAACCGTGCAAGCCCTCTGCCCAGGGTCGACGGCGACCAGGTTCTGGATCGAAGCGGGCGACGACCACGTGCTCACCCGACGACGCACTGTGGAACAGGTGGTCGACACCAGCATCAGGGCCCTCAAGACGGGAGAGCCGGTGGTCGTGGACGGCCTGTCGAACGCCGTGCTCGCTCGGCTAGCCGCTTTCACCCCGTTGCGGCTCAAGCTTCCCCTCGCCCGTTGGACCGTGAGTCCCCGGCGGTGAAGGCCCGGATCCTTCCGGTCGTCGTGGCATTGGCGCTGGCCGGCTGCGGTGGGTCGGGTGCGGCTGCCCCCGCCGGGTCGAGTGGCTCGACGTCGGTCGCGGCGACCAAGTCGGGGTCCGGATCGCCGATGCCCCTGGTGACGTCGTGCCTGGTCAGAGCACAAGGCCTGACTCGCGACGAGCAGATCGGCCAACTCTTCATGGTGGGAATCGACGCGAACGGAACGCCGACGCAGGCGGTGCAGACGGCCAAGCAGACCAAGGCGGGCAGTGTCGTACTCCTGGGAACGAGCGGGGCCGGGGCGTCCGCCGTACGAGCTGTCACCTCGGCACTCGAGACGGCCGTACCAGGAATCCTGATCTCCACCGACCAGGAGGGCGGGAAGGTTCAGCGGCTGCAGGGCAAGGGGTTCTCCACGATCCCGAGCGCCGTCAAGCAGGCCGAAGGCACCCCCGAGGAGCTCGCCACGAGCGCTGCCACGTGGGCCAAGGAACTCGCTGCTGCAGGCGTCCGGTACGACCTCGCCCCCGTCGCCGACGTCGTACCCGCCTCGAAAACCCAAAGCAACCAGCCGATCGGCGCGCTGCAGCGGGGGTACGGCAGCGACCCGGCCAAGGTCTCGGCGTACGTCTCGGCCTTCGTCTCCGGGATGACGTCGGCGAAGGTGGCGACGTCGCTGAAGCACTTCCCGGGCTTGGGTGAAGTGACAGGCAACACCGACTTCACGACCGCCACCGACTCGGTCACCACGAGGACCTCGGCCTCGTTGGAGCCGTTCAAGGCCGGAATCAAGGCCGGTGCCGGTTCGGTCATGGTGTCGTCGGCGGTGTATTCGAAGATCGACCCCGGCGTGCCTGCCGTCTTTTCCAAGGTGATCGTGACCGACCTGCTGCGGCAGGATTTCGCCTTCTCGGGCGTGGTGATCTCCGACGACCTCGGGGTGGCCAAGAGTGTCGCCTCCGTCGCCCCGGGCGAACGGGCCGTGAAGTTCTTCTCCGCAGGCGGCGACCTGCTGATCAACGCCAATCCGGCGATCCACACGCAGATGACGACGGCCGTCAGTCAGAAAGCGGCGACCGACGCTGCTTTCGCTCTGCAGGTCACCGACAGTGCGGCCCGGGTGCTGAAGCTGAAAGCGTCCGCAGGGGGCACGTTCTGCAGCTGAGGGCGGCTACAGAACCGCTACTTGATCGCGTCGATGCGCTTCTTGAGTTCGGTCGTGTATCCGGTCGCATCCCGCGCGCCGACGGTCTGCGTCAGTGTGACGGTATTGCCGTACTGGCTGACGAAGATGTTTCCGAACGGCGAGGTGGGCGAGATCCTGCCGGCATACGTCGCGTAGGCAGGCTTGGCGTTCTTGTCGGTCGGAGTCGACGACGTGATCTGGCCACCGCAACTGGTCAGCGCCGAGTCGAGCTGGGTCAGCGCTGCCTTCGCGGCAGCGGGCGTCGCGTAGGTGACGAAGAATCCGGCCTCGACGCCAACTGCGCTGGATTGCACCGGCACCGCTTGATCGCCGCCGGCCAGCACTGCTCCGACGAGTTGCACGCAATTGTCGGCACTGCGTGACTTGAAGTAGTCCTCCGCCTTGACTGGGCTCTTGCCCGACGGAACGGTCAAACCAGCGAGAGCGGGTGAGAACAATCCAGACACCTTGTCGCTGGCGACAGTCGGTTCCTTGGTGAGCATGGGTACGACGAGGAACCCCGCGATCAGTGCCAGCACGACCACCGCAGCCGCGATTCCGCCGATCAACAGACCCTTCGACTTCTTCTTGGGCGTCGTCGGTGGCGTGGTCGGTGGCGTCGTCGGCTGCCAGCCCTGCGGCGGCTGGCCGGGCTGGTACGGCATCTGGGGCCCGGGTCCGGGTCCTGGGGGGCCAGCGGGGGTCGGAGTATGGCCCTGGCCACCGCCCTGCATCTGATCGGGGTAGTGCGGTTGAACGGGGGGGTGCGGTTGATCGGGGTAGTGCGATCCGGGGGCGTCGGGTCGCTGCTGGCCCGGGATCGTCGCCGGGCCGTACGGCTGCTGCCCCTGCCCGTACTGCTTGGACTGCACGACGGTGGCCCCTGTGTTCCAGGTGGTCTCGTCGTATCCGCGCGGCTGCGGTCCGTACCCGCCGGGAGCCTGGCCTTGCGGGGCCGCGCCGGGGTACGGCTGCTGGCCGTACGTCTGAGGTGGGTACTGGCCCTGGGGCGGGTTGGGCGTCGGCTGTGACTGGGGTGGGTACTGGCCCTGGGGCGGGTTGGGCGTCGGCTGTGACTGGGGTGGGTACTGGCCCTGCCCGCCTTGCGGCAGG
>JBDHZQ010000196.1:0-3270 GCA_039811945.1 Propionibacteriaceae bacterium | reverse complement strand
GAGGGGATGGCTGCGATCAGCGCCGGAGCACATGCCGGCGCGGATCATGTCGAGCGGGTCAGGACGATGATGTCCAGCGTCGGTCAGGTGGTCGTCGTACCCGAGCGCTACCAAGACGCCGTCACCGCGATCTCGGGGTCAGGTCCGGCGTACCTCATGTTCGTCGTCGAGGCCATGATCGACGCCGGAGTGCTGCTCGGGCTGCCGCGAGACACGGCGACCAAGCTCGTCGTCCAGACGATGTACGGCTCTGCCAAGCTCCTCAGCGAAACCCGTCAGCATCCTGCGTTGTTGCGGGAGAACGTCACGTCGCCGGGAGGCACCACCGCCGCGGCCCTCCGCAAACTGGAGGATCACCGGGTCAAGGCAGCATTCATCACGGCGATGGAAGCGGCTCGGGATCGGAGCCAGCACCTGGCAGCCAATGCCCGGAAGGTGCACTGACTCAGCCGGCAGGGACGTGCAGTCCGTCCGACGGCGTCGGCGGAAGCGGACACGAGCGTCGTGGCCGAGCCCGATCTTCGTCGGGGTTCACGCCGGCCACAATCGCAATGTGGCCTCAGGGGCCGCATGCGTACCAAAACTGCCTCTCAATCCGACTGCAACTCAATTTGAACGTTCAAACGTGCGCCTGAGTGCAGTTTCGGTACGGCTCTCGGCGTCGAGCGACTGGGCGACAGGCAGGTCGCGGGGGCAGCGCGGGGTTCGACGGGGCCTTCGCGCTCGAACGCTCACGTCGACCGAAGGGGCCTTCGCGCTCGAACGCTCACGTCGAGGTTGCGAGGACGGACATCTCGCCCGTCCCGCCGACCACAGATGGGCACGGGGTCGTCTAGGATCACAGCCAGACCGGAAGGATGGGGATCCCAGAATGACTCAGCCGCACCCGACGACCCCGGGCCCCACGTTCTTGACGGTGGCCGAGGTGGCGGCGGTCATGCGCGTATCGAAGATGAGCGTGTACCGGTTGATCCACTCCGGAGAGTTGCAGGCCGTGAGGTTCGGCCGAAGCTTCCGGGTGCCGCAGGCGGCGGTGGATACCTACCTCAAGCAGTCCTACTTCCAGGCCGGCTGAACCCGGACAGATTGGCAGCGAATGCCCCTCAGCGGGTAGCCTGAGGCGGTTGGCCGCGGTGGAGAAACCCGCAGCCGCTCGCAACGAAAGGCAACTCGTGGGTTCGGTCATCAAGAAGCGTCGCAAGCGCATGGCGAAGAAGAAGCATCGCAAGCTCCTCAAGAGGACGCGCATCCAGCGTCGTCGCGCTGGCAAGTAACGCTCACGTGCCGTGACGGCCGATGCCCGAGTCCTGGTGCTGGTCCGTGACGGCTGCCACCTCTGTGTGGAAGCCGTCGAGATGATCGCGAAGGTCTGTGCTGAGGCAGGAGCGACTTGGGTCGCCAGCAATGTCGACTCCGACCCCGACCTTCGCGCGAAGTTCACCGATCACGTGCCCGTGACGTTCGTCGACGGGACCCTGCTGTCGTACTGGTTCGTGGACGCCGACGAGCTCCGCTCTCGACTGGCTTGACGCGGCCGGACTGTCATGGCAACGCTGTCCAACACACCGGTCCCACCGGGGCTCGATCGAACAGGAGGTGGGTGTGCAGCAGACTGACGAGGTCGCAGACCCGCACCGGATCGGAGCGGCACGCGTCATTTTCGTGGGTGCCGGACCCGGTGATCCTGAACTTCTGACGTTGGCCGCGATCGGAGCGATCAAGGAAGCCGACATGGTGATCGCCGACGACCGTCCCCTGTTGGACCTGGTGATGTCTGTCATCGACAGCCACGCCACCGCGCTCGTGACCAGTCTCGACGAGCTCGGCCTGGGTGATTTCATGACCAGCGCCGAGAAGGGAGAGATCACGGTCGAGGCCGCGAAGAGTGGCAAGACCGTCGTCCGGCTCGTCTCCGGGGATCCCTTCCTGGATTCGGGTTCTGCGGCGGAAGCCGCCACCTGTGTGCGGTCCGGGGTGCGGTTCGAGGTCGTGCCGGGGGTGTCGATGCTGACGTCCGTCCCCGAATACGCCGGTGTGTCGCTGACCGACGCCGACGGCGTGCAGTTCGTGACGGTGAGCGAGTCGGCGGACTTGTCGGCGGAAGCGCCGTACTGGGGATTCTCCGGAACGCTCGTGGTCGCGCTGCGCGCCAACCGGGTGTCCGACTTCGCCGTCGCCGGCCTCGAGGCCGGGCGCTTGCGCAGCGAGCCGGTGCTGGCCACCCTGCACGGAGGCAGCACCAGCCAACGCAGCATCACGACCACCTTGGGGGATTTGCCGTACGCGCTGACCGGCATCCCGCCGACCGCACTGCTCCACGTCGTCGTCGGTGGTGGCGCGACCCACGGTCGGGACGAATTGGACTGGTTCGAGTCGAAGCCGCTGTTCGGATGGCGGGTGCTCGTGCCGCGCACGAAGGACCAGGCCACGCCGATGACCGCGAGGTTGCGCGGGTACGGGGCGCAGATCGAAGAAGTCGCCACCATCTCGGTCGAGCGGCCGCGCACGCCGCAACAGATGGACAAGGCGGTCCGCGGGCTGGTCGAGGGCGCCTTCCACTGGGTCGTCTTCACCTCGAACAACGCGGTCAAGGCGGTTCGGGAGAAGTTCGAGGAGTACGGGCTCGACGCCCGCGCGTTCTCGGGCCTCAAGGTGGCCGCCGCCGGCGGGCCGGCCGCAGATGCACTGAAGGCCTGGGGGATCGAACCCGACTTGGTGCCGGTGGCCGATCAGTCCGCGGTAGGCCTGGGGGCGGAGTTCCCCGAGTACGACCCGTCTCTCGACCCGATCAACCGGGTCTTCCTGCCTCGCGCCGACATCGCGACCGAGACGCTCTCGGCCGCGTTGGTGAAGCTGGGTTGGGAAGTCGAGGACGTGACGGCGTACCGGACCGTCCGCGCCGCCCCTCCCCCCGCCCCGATCCGGGAGGGCATCAAGGCCGGTTCCTACGACGCTGTCTTGTTCAGTTCGTCGTCGACCGTACGGAACTTCGTCGGGATCGCCGGCAAACCCCACACGGCCACGATCATCGCGGCAATCGGGCCGGCCACGGCCAAGGCGTGCGAGGAACACGGCTTGCGAGTGGACGCGCTCGCGGAGGCGCCCAGCGGTGTCGAGTTGGCCGATGCCCTGGCTAAGTTCGCGACGCGTCGTCGAGAGTCGATGATCACCGCCGGTCAGAAGTTCACCCGGCCTTCCCAGCGCATGAGGCGCCGCCGGTCCTGACTCCGGGCGGCGCGTCGACGGGCAGCAGGGTTGGTACGTCTATCC
>JBDHZQ010000195.1:0-3276 GCA_039811945.1 Propionibacteriaceae bacterium | reverse complement strand
TCACCAGCGCGAGGGATAGCGCCGCGACCCTGGAGCGGCGCAGTCAGGCTCCGTCGCGGGGCGAGGAGGAAGACCTGAGCTCACCAGCGCGAGGGATAGCGCCGCGACCCTGGAGCGGCGCAGTCAGGCACCGCGCAGTCAGACAGAGACGAACTCTCCCGTACGTGCACTCGTGATCATGGCCTCGCAGACTCGAACAACCTGAGCGCCTTGGGCGAGGGTGACGATGTCGGACTCTTTGCCGAGAAGGGCGTCGCGGAACTGCTCGTGTTCGGTGCGAAGGGGCTCGGGCTTGGCAATCGCGTACCTGGTCACGTCGCCTTCGCTCACCCCCCGGAACTGTGCGATGTCGTCGCGAACGACGTCGACTTGACCGTTCGCATAGAAGGTCAGGTCGGCGAGGAGGGTGTCGGCGACGTACATGCCCTTCTCGCCCGTCACGGTCGTGAGCCGCTCCTTGGTGGGTGACAGCCAGTTGACCAGGTGGTTCGCCATGAGGCCGCCGGTGAGCGTGCAACTCGCCGCCACCATGTCCTCGTACGCCCGCCCTGATTTGAACATGGTGCGCGCGGCAACGGCCTCGTACGACCTCTGCGTCACCCACGCCGTCAGGTCGATGTCGTGGCTGGCCAAGTCCTTGACGACACCGACGTCGGCGATGCGGTTCGGGAAGGGGCCTTGTCGCCGGGTGGCTACCTGATACAGATCCCCGAGGTCCCCTTGCTCCAGACGCGAGCGCAGTGAGCGAAGCGCCGGGTTGTACCGCTCGATGTGGCCGACCGCTCCGACCAAGCCGGCCCGCTCGAACGCCTCGACCAGCAGCCTCGCCCCTTCGGAATCTGCGGCCAGAGGTTTCTCGATCAGGGCGGGAATCCCGGCCCTGGCGAGGGCAAGACCAGCCTGGGTGTGGAACTCGGTCGGCAAGGCGACTACCGCGTAGTCGATCCCCGCAGCGATCAGCTCGTCCACACCAGGCAGAACGTCGAGGGTGCCGGCCACCCCGTACGGGTCACCCGACGCGTCCGCGACGGCCACCAGGTCGACGCCGTCGAGGGCCCGCAGGTTACGGGCATGATGGCGACCCATCATGCCCAGACCGATCAGCCCGGCGCGCAGGCGCGCCATCAGGCGCCGGCCTTGACGAGGGCATTGACGGCGACCACGATCCGCTCCAAATCCTGTTCCGACAAGGAGGGATGCACCGGCAGGCTCAACACCTCGGCCGCAGCTTCCTCGGTCACCGGCAGGTCGACGTCACGGGCGAAAGTCGCCAGGCGATGGTTGGGAATCGGGTAATACACCCCGCAGCCGACGCCGTACTCGCTTCTCAGCGCCGCAGCGAAACCGTCGCGATCGTCGTACACCCTGATCGTGTACTGGTGCCAAACATGGGTGGCCTCCGGCCGTACCCCCGGCACACCGACCCCCTCGAGCCGGGCCGAGAGGTACGACGCATTCGCACGCCGCTGCTCGGTCCAGCCCCCCACCTTGGTCAGTTGGACCCGCCCGATCGCGGCGTGGATGTCGGTCATGCGGTTGTTGAGGCCGACGATCTCGTTGGCGTACTGGCGTTCCATGCCCTGATTGCGCAGCAGCCGAACGGTGCGGGCAATCTCGTCCGTCGCGCAGGCGACCACCCCGCCTTCGCCGGAGGTCATGTTCTTCGTGGGGTAGAGCGAGAACATCCCGAAGTCGCCGAAACTGCCGACGGGCCGGTCGTTCCAGGTTGCCCCGTGGGCCTGGGCGGCGTCTTCGAACAGCTGCAATCCATGGCGTACGGCTACCTCGGTCAGCGCGGTGACGTCGAACGGATGGCCGTACAGGTGAACTGGCAGCAGCGCCTTGGTGCGCTCGGTGATCAGAGCTTCGGCCGCGGGAGCGCTCATCGCGTAGGTCTGCGGTTCGATGTCGCAGAACACCGGCGTGGCACCGGTCAAGGCGACCGAGTTGGCAGTGGCTGCGAAGGTGAACGACGGCACGATCACCTCGTCACCGGGGCCGATTCCGCAGGCCAGGAGACCCAGGTGAAGTCCGGACGTTCCGGAGTTGACAGCCACGCAGGTACGGCCGGCGACCAGCTGAGCTGAGAACTCGGATTCGAAGGCAGCGACCTCGGGGCCCTGGGCGATCATGCCCGAGGCCAGGACGCGGTCGACGGCGGCCCGTTCCGCCTCGCCGATGATCGGCTTGGCTGCGGGGATCATGGGCAGGCTCACGCTGACTCCTGGAGTTCGAGCTTCTCGGGTCCGGTTTCGCGGTACACCTCACCGGAGATGGGGCATCGCCAATGACCACCGCCGTCGGGCACCAGAGCTTGTCCGACGCGGCCGACCCAGCCGACGCGGCGGGCGGGGACGCCGATCATCAGGGCATAGTCGGGCACGTTCTTGACGACCACCGCGCCGGCGGCGATCACGGCCCAGCGACCGACCGTGACGGGCGCCACGCAGACGGCGCGGGCGCCGACCGAGCACCCTTCGCGGAGGGTGACTCCGACGGGATGCCAGTCTGCGGCCGACTTGGCGCTGCCGTCGGGGTTGACGGCCCTCGGGTACGTGTCGTTGGTCAACACCGCGGCCGGCCCCACGAAGACGCCGTCCTCGAGCACGGCAGGCTCGTACACGAGCGCGTAGTTCTGGATCTTGCAGTTGTCGCCGACGTGCACGTCGGACCCGATGTACGCCCCACGCCCGACCACGACGTTCCGCCCGATCCGGGCACCCCCGCGCACGTGCACCAGGTGCCACACGCTCGATCCGTCGCCGATCTCGACGTCGTCGTCGATGTCGGCCGACCCGGCGATTCGTACGTTCATCCCTGGCTCCTGCCCGCGCGGTGCGGCCTCAGCGTATCGGGCCAGATCATGGGGACCGCGGGGGGCGTTGGCCACCGGTGCGGGGTGTCGGACTGGCCGCGAGGGTGGGTACGACAGGGCCGATGGCCTGCTCGGTCGGCGGCTCCAGCCGGAAGGCCATGGCCAGCCAGAACCACCACAACATGGCCAGCGGGAACGACTTCAACAGGTAATAGTCCACGAGAAACGCCAACAGGTTCACGGCCAGCGCCGTCAGGATGGACAGCCGCAGCGGGTTGGCCGTACGAGCTCGCCAGGCTGCTCGTACGACGACGGCGACCAGCACCCCCACCAAGGCCAGGCCCACCAGCCCGAGTTCGGCAAACGTGCCCAGGTACAGCGAATGCGGGTTCGTCAGGGCATCCCCGTACGGCGTCTGCACGAAGCCATTCGGGTCGGCCGCGTAGACCCCACCTTCCGCG
>JBDHZQ010000194.1:0-3295 GCA_039811945.1 Propionibacteriaceae bacterium | reverse complement strand
GTCGGGTAGTCGTTCCCGTTCATCCGCGGCGTACGTCCGTCGATCAATGCCTCGATGACCAGGGGGAACAGGTTGTGGGGGCTTGCGTCGTACACGTCGTTCGTGCCGGACCCGACGACGTTGAAGTACCGCAGCGACACGTGGGTGAACCCCTCGACGGCCCGCGCCTGATCGGTCAGCAGCCACTCCCCGATCAGCTTGGTCTCGCCGTACGGAGACTCCGGATGGGTCGCCGTCGTCTCGGTCACGAGGTCGACGTCGGGCGTGCCGTACACCGCAGCGCTGGAGGAGAACACGATGTGGGCGACCCCGCAGGCCTGCATCGCCTCGAGTACGCGGGCGGTCGCCGTGACGTTCTGCTCGTACGTGTGGAGAGGCAGCTTCATCGACTCCCCGGCGTACTTGTAGCCGGCGACGTGGATCACTCCGACACAGGCGTGGTCACGCAAGGTCTGCTCGACGAGGGCGCGGTCGAGGATCGTGCCTTCGACGAACGGGACGTCTGCGGGTACGAACGCACGGAACCCGCTGCTGAGGTCGTCGATCACCACCGGGCCCATGCCGCGGGCCGCCAGGGCCCGCACGACGTGAGACCCGATGTACCCCGCCCCACCCGTGACCAGCCAGCTCATGCCTCCCCCTCCAGGATCGTTGCGTCGGCGACGCTACCGCCTTCAGGACCGAGCGTGACCGAGCCCCGCACGCTGACACCGCGGCCGAAACGCCAGTCGCCGGCGACGGTGAGCGATTCGGCGGCGCGCAACGAGAGTGGGTACGGCAGGCGGGCCTCGAAGTTCTCGATCTTCTTGTACGGCTCCGCCAGCGTCACGACCGGCAAAGGGGAGACGGTGGCGCGGGGTACGTCGTCGTCACCCCAGTCGTACACGTCGGACCGCAGCAGCGTCAGTTCGTTCGTGGTCTTGACCGGCAGGAACCGGCTTCGCGGTACGACGATCGCGGTCGCCCGCTCGAACACTTCGATCGCCGCACCCATCGCGGATTCGACCTGGACCACGGCCGTCGACGACGGGTCCTTGGGGTCGACGGTCTTCGCGTTGCGGATCAGTGGCAGCCCCAACACGCCGTGACGCGCGGTCAGCACGTCGCGCAAGGCCAGCAAGTCGAACCACAGATTGTTCGTCGAGGCGTACGGGTGGACCGCCGGGTCGGTGAAGTACGTCATATCGGCCGGTGCCGTCTGGGCCGTCTCGCGCAGGATCAACCGCCCGTCGGCTTTGCGTCGGGCCACGTGCCCACCCTTGACGTCCATCGGCGTCCTGGGCGTGATCTCGGCTGCGAACTGAGCCCCCGACCTCGCGAACCACCCCGCGAGGGGGGCACTCGGAGCGGCGCCGAGGTTGTCGGAGTTGGAGACGTTCGCGTAACGGAAGCCCGCGTCGATCAACTGGTCGAGGATCCCGGAATCCAGCATCGTCGGATAGATGTCCCCGTGGCCGGGCGGGCACCATTCGAGGCTCGGGTTGGCCGGCCAGTCGACCGGCATGAGGTCGTCGGCCCGCAGTTTGGGTTCCTGCGACTGCACCATGTCCAGCGGCAGGCCGGGTACGGGCAGGTCGGGGTACCGGGCCAGCGCGGCCAGCGAATCCTCCCGGGTGTTGAACGAGTGCAGCAGCACGAGCGGCAGCCGTACCCCGTACCTCCGTCTGGCGGCCAGGATCTGCCGAGCGATGATGTCGAGGAACGTGAGGCCGTCGCGCACCGGAAGCAGGGTCTTCGCCTTGCTCAGACCCATGGACGTGCCGAGGCCACCGTTGAGTCGGACCATCACCGTACGTGCGAACGCTTCGGAATCCTCCGGCCTCTCCACGAGAGAGTCGAGCCGTTCCACCTCACCGATCGGGTCGATCGTCTCCTCGCCGATGAGACCCGTCGACCCGTCGGCCAGTTGCCGGTGATAGTCGGCAAAGATCCTGATCGCGGTGTCATTGACCCCGGCTGCCGTCATCTTGTCCATCGCGCTCGTCAAGGCTGTCGACGTCACGGGTCCACCCTAACGACACCGGAGCTGCCGTCAGCGACCAGGCGCGCCCGCCCAGGCACCGGGAGTCGCCCGCGCCCCGCCCGCGGCGACCGCGGGGAAACACACCGGTGAGGTGAAACCCCGCTCCGCGAAGGTCACCTCCACAGCCGCGATCACCGCGGCGACCGATTCCGCCCTGACCAGGGCGATCGCCGAGCCGCCGAAGCCGCCGCCGGTCATCCGGGCGCCCAGGGCCCCCGCCGCCAGCGCCGCTTCGACCGCAGTGTCCAGTTCGGCACAGGAGACCTCGAAGTCGTCGCGCAACGACACGTGCGACGACGTGAACAGCACGCCGAGGTCGTCGAACCTCTCCTCCTGCAGCGCGGCGACCGCGTCGCGTACCCGCTGGATCTCCGACACCACGTGCCGGGTACGGCGCAGCAACACCTCGTCGTCGCCGAGCGTGCGGAGCGCGTCGCCGAGCCGGTCGTACGGCACCTCCCGCAGCGTGGACACGCCGAGCCTTGCGGCCGCTCGCTCGCACTCGGCCCGGCGGTCGCCGTACTGCCCGTCCCCCAGCGAATGGGTCGCGCGGGTGTCGATGACGACCAGGGCCAGACCGTGCCCGGAGAGATCGAACGGCACGTGCTGCACCGAGTGGTCCTGACAGTCGAGCAGCAGCGCGTGCCCCGGCAGGCTCCGCAGGCTGGCGGCCTGGTCCATGCCGCCGGTCGGCGCCTGGGCGATGTGGTTCTCGGCCCGTTGACAGAGGCCGGCCAGCCGGGCGCGTGACGCATCGTCGGCGAGCAGTCCCAGACCGTACAGGTCACTGGCGGCTGCTCCGACGGATCCTTCGAGAGCCGCAGACGACGACAGCCCTGCCCCGATCGGCACCTCGCTGTGGATCGCTAGGTCCATCCCGCCGACTCCGAAGCCCGCTTCGGCCAGTGCAAATACGACACCGGCGGCGTAGCGACCCCAACCCCTCGGCACCCCAGGCGCGATCTGGTCGAGACCCACCACCGTCATGCCGTGAACCCCGGTGGAGACGAGTCGTACCTGGAAATCGTCACGCCTCGCCGCCGCCGCGTACGTGCGATGCGGCAGTGCAATCGGCAGCACCAACCCGCCGTTGTAGTCGGTGTGCTCGCCGATCAGGTTCACCCTCCCCGGCGCCTCCCACACGCCGGCCGGCTCAGCGTGGAAAGCCCGGCGGAACGCCTGGACGGACAGCTCGGGCGCAGGGAGCGTCATGGATCGGACCTTTCGCAGATCGGCGAACTCGGCGGTCGCGGATGCCGCTTACTCTATGAG
>JBDHZQ010000193.1:0-3315 GCA_039811945.1 Propionibacteriaceae bacterium | reverse complement strand
TCACCCGCAGCAGCCGGTCGAGCGAGCCGGGAACGTCGGCGCGGCCCGTCGAGGGCGGCGGTACGTCGCGAACCCGGCGGATCAGAACGGGCGCACTGTTGTCGCCCTGCGGGATCACGAATGGCGACCGGCCCACGAGCAAGTGCCACAGCGTCGCGCCGAGGGAGTAGACGTCGGACCGTGCCGTGATCGGGACGCCGGGATACAACGCCTCCGGCGGCGCCCACGGCGGCGACACGCCTGCGTCCTCGTCGTCGCTGTCGCTCAGGCGCGACGCGATCCCGAAATCCGCCAACCCGGGAGCGCCGAAACGGCTCGTGAGGATGTTGGCCGGCTTGATGTCGCGATGGAGCAGGTCCGCTTTGTGGGCGGTTTCGAGGGCGCTGGCGATCTGGATCCCGATGCGCAACGTCTCGGAGACCCCGAGTGGCTCTCGCCTGACACGCTGGCCCAGGTTCTCGCGTGGGTAGTACATCATCTGGATGTACGGCAAACCCTCCGGAGTCATCCCTGCCGCATAGACGGGCACGATGTGGGGGTGTTCCAACTGGGCCATGATGTTGGCCTCGTCGAGGAACCTCCGCACCAGGCTCTGCGAGAGCATCTCGCGCAGAACCTTGACCGCAACCTCACGCGCCGGCATGGCCTGCCGGTACAGGTACACGTCGGCGAAGCCCCCCGACCCCAAATGGCGGATGAACGTCAGCCCCGGGATCGACGGGGCCGAGCGTGGCTGATTCACGACGTGACCTCGTACGAGATCTCACAGATCCCGGCGAGCACGATCTTGCTGCCCGGCTCCAACGTCATCGGGTCGTGAGGACGCAGCAGCACCGGCGGCTGGCCTGGCAGCACCACCTCGGTGCCGTTGGTGGACTCCAGGTCTTTGACCGTAACCAACCACGCGTCGAGCCGGATCTCCACGTGCTGGCTCGACAGGTCCCGATTCGGATCCGGAACCTTGACCAGATTCGGCTGCTCACCGACATATCCGGCCGGCACGTGCGGGTTGCGCCCGAGGATCGCGCCGCGGTCCAGCGTGATCGTTCCCCCTTGTGGGAGTCGCAAAATCCCCA
This sequence comes from Propionibacteriaceae bacterium, assembly GCA_039811945.1. Taxonomy (GTDB): domain Bacteria; phylum Actinomycetota; class Actinomycetes; order Propionibacteriales; family Propionibacteriaceae; genus Fen-668. The sequence goes on along the minus strand of JBDHZQ010000193.1, from coordinate 2,239 downwards.
GCGGGGGCCGGTGCGCCTCGATCGGTTGCTGGGTCGCGAGCGGCGCGCCACACACACGGCAGACCCCGGCGTGCACGGGGCTGAGATGGCCCTGCCCACACCTGACGGCCACCACAGTGGGCCCCAGAACGTCCTGCGATCCCAGTGCCGACCGCTGCACGGTCCGGTCGAAGTTCGTTTCCCTCTTCTCGGGTACGGCGTCGCCGTAGCTGGGTTCCGGTGGAGGCACCGGATCGAGGGTCCTTCCCGAACTCGCCGCGACCGCGGCGGGTGAGCCCGAGGGTGGGCCGGCCAGTCCTGACAAGCTAGGCGTGGCCGTCGCAGTGGGGACGCCACGAACCGGCCCGGACACCGATACGACGTCCCAGGGAAAAGCCGAGATCAGGTGATGGTCCGAGCTGATCGGCAAGTCTGCGACTCCCGACGTCGACTCCATGACCAGCGTGGCGCTGGCGTGCGAGACAGGTTCCCTCTCCGGTGCGCTGGCCGCCGACGTTGCCACCGGTTCGGGGGCGGGACTGGCCTCCGGCGAGGTCCCGACCGGCGCTGCAGACACCGAGCCGCGCATCGTCGACGCGAGCAGATAGTCGTACGACGGCCCGTCTTCCTCGCTGTCCGCCGGCTCGGTTGCGGTGTGGACCTGCGGTGGGGACTGGGCGACGACTGCTTCTTCGCGGGCGACGGCTATCGGGGACTGGGCGGCAGACGCAGCAGAGGTGGCGGCCGGGGAGGAGTGAAACACCGGCTCAGGAGCGCTGACCGGAGACGTCCCGGCCGCACCAGCAGCGGCGGCCTGCGAGCCAGGCAGGGAGCCGGCCGGGAGCAACGCAGGGTCCCAGCCGACCGCAGAGGCCAGGATCACCCCGCCGTGGAGAGGCAATGGCGTACCCAGATCAGGCCCGGCACCGATCCCCGCCGGTCCCATGAACATCCGATCGAGCCACGGGCCGTACTCGTGGCGCAGCGTGCCTTCCTGGAACGCGGTGACCGTACAGCCCCCGCTGACGATCGCGCGGGTGCGGTCTCCGTACGCCTGCAGGATCCCCCACGTCTTCGGTGCCGTCGCGCCCCCGGCCGTCACGAGCGCCAGCACCTGGTCGATGGGCGATCCGCTCATCACCGCGTTGAACAGCGCTACGGCCAGGTCGCCGTCGACCGGAGTGTCGACGAGCACCAGCAGGGCGGGAGAGACGACGGCGGTGACGGATCCGGGCCTGTACCACACCAGTCCGTTCACGCCGGTGTCTCCAACTCCACCCGGGGCACGGTCGGACCGTCGTCACTCTCGGCGACGCTCCCCGCGGTGGCGACGACGATCGCCGAGATGTTGTCGTGCCCCCCGTGTTGGTTGGCCTCCGACACCAGCCACGTGACCGCGTCGGTCGGGTCGGCCGCGTTGTTCACGATCGCTGCCAGCGCGGCGTCGGACAGTTCGTTCGACAGTCCGTCGCTGCAAATGAGGAAGCGTTCGCCCGGGGTGCACGGGAGGACCCACACGTCGACGACGGGCGGCGGCACCGTACCCAACGACCGGGTGATCACGTTACGGGTCGAGAGGTGACGAGCCTGTTGCTCGGTCACGACGCCCGCGAGCAGGAGTTCCTCCACGTGCGAGTGGTCGACGGTGGCCCGGGCCAACACCCCGTCGGCCCATCGGTAGACCCGCGAGTCGCCGACGTTGAAGACCGCCCAATGCGGCAGGTCGGCAACCGTCACCGCAGCGATGCCGCTGAAGGTCGTACCCAGTCCCGCCGCCTCCGGGTGGGCTTCGCCGTACGCGACGATGCGCGCGTTCGCGACCTCCGCGAGCTGGCTGACCTCCGGGACCGCGAGCCCTCCCGGCCGATCCACCTCACCGCAGACCTCGACGACGATCGCACTGGCTACGTCACCGGCTGCGTGACCGCCCATCCCGTCGGCGACCGCCCACAGGGACTGGCCGGCATAGACCGCGTCTTCGTTGTGGTCACGCACCTGCCCGGTCGAGGTCAGGGCCGCACTGAGCACCGCGTCGTTGCCGTTCCCCACGCCTGCCCCCCTTGCGTTGCGCGCAACAAGATAGCGCACGTGCTCTCCGCTCCCCCAGGCGCCTAACGGTCGATCGTGGGCCGTAGAGCTGGCACCCAGAACGCGAGGACGAGGATTCCAACCCCGAGCGCTGTCATGACGGCGACATCGACCCAGCGGCCACGTACGGCCAACAGGCCGGCTTTCGCCGGGGGCAGGACGGTGCGCAGCC
>JBDHZQ010000192.1:0-3355 GCA_039811945.1 Propionibacteriaceae bacterium | reverse complement strand
GTCGCCGGGTTGCGTCGTCGTCACCAGCCCCAGCGGGGTGTAGGTCGTGACGTGACTGACCTCGTCGTAGCTGAACGCCAATTTGGCCGGGCCGCCGACCGTGATCGGGATGTTCGCGCCGTCGGGTGCTCCGCCGGCGCCGTAGTTCTCGGTCCAAGCGTCGTTGATCGCGACCTTGAACTCGTAGCTGCCGGCCGGGAGGGTCCAGGTGCCCGTCCAGGTCGTCCCCGACTTGGTCAGATGCGTGGCGGCACAGGCAGGGTCCCAGTCGCCCCCGCAACCGAACTCGCTCTGCAACGAGCCGACCAGGGTGACCGAGTTGGGTGTCGCCGCCATCGCCGGGGTCGCGGTGACCACGAGCGGAGCTGCGAGAAGGGCGAAGGCCGCGAACACGGCATACGGGCGACGGGACATCGGTGGCTCCTCCGGGCGACGTGATCCTGCTGCGGGGGACGCTAGAGGTGAAAACGCTTTACATGCAGTCCGGGGCCGAGGAATTGGGGAAGCCTTTACCTTGGCGCCTCCTGGTGGGCGGAATCACGAGATCCCTGCCGGATCAGCGCTGGCGGGTGACGCGTGCCTCGTCCCAGACCGGCTCGTCACTGGCGACGACGCGACCGTCGGAACCGAACACCAGGAAGCGGTCGCAGGAGCGGGCGAACCACCGGTCGTGAGTCACCGCGAGCACCGTCCCCTCGAAGGCCGCCAGGGCATCCTCCAAAGCCTCGGCCGAATGCAGGTCAAGGTTGTCGGTCGGCTCGTCGAGGAGCAGCAGGGTCGCCCCGGAGAGTTCGAGCAGCAGGATCTGCAGGCGCGCTTGCTGACCGCCGGAGAGGGACTCGAAGAGCTGTTCACTCGCCTTCGCCAGGCCGTATCGGTCGAGGGCGCGGGCGGCGAGGTCACGCGGCATACCTGCCCGATGCTCGTCCCCACGGTGAAGGATCTCGAGCAGGGACCGCCCGTGGAGGGTCGGCACGTCATGGGTCTGCGCGAACCACCCGGGCCGCACCCGCGACCCCAACCGCACCCGCCCCTGGTGCTCGACCGGCGCCGGACGAACATCACCCACAGGCTGGTGCTCGACATCCGGATCGGAACCACCCGAGGCCAGCAGGCGCAGGAAGTGCGATTTGCCCGACCCGTTGGACCCCAGGATGCCGACGCGCTCGCCGAACCAGATCTCGGCATCGAAGGGCTTCATCAGAGCGGTCGCGTCCTCCCCGGACCCGGCCGCCAGAGCCAGACCCTCGACCATGACGGCTCGCTTGGCCGTGCGCCCACCAGTCAGACGCATCCGCACGTTCTGCCGCAACGGAACGGCCTCCGGCGGGCCGGCCTCCTCGAACTTGCGCAGGCGGGTCTCCGCGGCCTGCAGTCGGGAGGCCATGCCGTCGTTGAACTTGGCCTTGACACGCATGGTGACCACGAGTTCCTTGAGCTTGACCAGCTCCTCGTCCCACCGTCGGCGCTGCTCGTCGAGCCGGTCGTTGCGGTCGATCCTGGCCTGCTCATAGGTCGCGAAGCGCCCCGGGTGCACCCAGATCGCGTTGCCGCCACCGGTCGGCTCCAAGGTGGCGATCCGGGTCGCGACCCGGTCCAGGAGTTCGCGGTCGTGACTGATGAACAGGACGGTCTTCGGGCTGGCGACCAGTTGTTCCTCCAGCCAGCGTTTGGCCGGGACGTCCAGGTAGTTGTCGGGCTCGTCCAGGAGGAGCACTTCCTCGGGTCCGCGCAGCAGCGATTCGAGCACGACACGCTTCTGCTCACCGCCGGACAAGGTGGCGACCTTGCGCCATTGCGCCTTCTCGAACGGCATTCCCAGCGCGGCCACCGTGCACACGTCGGCGTGTGTCTCCCAGTCGTAGCCACCGACGTCGGCCCAGTCCGACAGGGCCTGCGCATAGGCCATCTGGTCGGCCTCACTGTCGCGCTCCATCATGCGGAGTTCGGCGGCGTCGATCGCACTGGCGGCCAGGCGCACCGGGTCCGGGGCCACGGAGAGCAAGAGGTCGCGCACAGTCGAGTCGTCGCGAACGTGGCCGATGAACTGACGCATGACGGCCAGACCACCACTGCGCGTCACCGCTCCCTCGTCGGGCGTCAGATCACCGGCGACGATCCGAGTCAAGGTCGTCTTGCCCGTGCCGTTCGGCCCGATGAGGGCGACCTTGGCGCCCTCGCCGACCCGCAGATGGACATCACGCAGCAGCGGCCGCCCATCGGGCAGGCCGAAACTCACGCCGTTGACGTCGATGTGTCCCACGAGAAGCGATTGTCCGGCGTATGCCGCGGGCTCAGCAAACGGTTTCCCCTCCCTTGCGTCCGGCACTGTGGTTGGTATGCCGTCCACTCGCCGGACGCAAGGGAGGTCACGTCGGGGCGGGCAGCGAACGCTTGGCGCGCGCCTCGTCTGCGCGGTCGGCGAGCTGCCCGTCCGGCGGGTAGCCGACCTCCTCCAGCGACAGTCCGTGGGCGGGCATCACCTTCACCCGCCCATCTCGTATGCCGCCCGCCATCACCTCCGCGGGAAATCCCACCTCGCGTCGTCCCTCACCGACGGGCACCACCGCCCCGACGAGGGCGCGAACCATGCTGTGGCAGAAGGCATCCGCGACGACCCTGCCCTCCACGACACCGTCCTCGCCCCGCACCCACGAGTAGTCGATCAGGGTCCGGATCGTGGTGGCACCCTCGCGCTTCTTGCAGAAGGGCGCGAAATCGCCCAGTCCCAGCAGCGTTGAGGCAGCCGCTGTCATGGCGTCGGCGTCGAGCCGGTCACGCACGACGACGGTGTCCCGGCGGCGCACCGGATCCAGCGCGGCCGGGTCATCGCACAGGCGATAGGAGTAGCGGCGCCAGATCGCCGAGAAGCGCGCGTCGAACCCGGCCGGCGCCTCGCGCACTGACCGGACGACGACGTCGGCCGGAAGGACCCCACGTAGCCGGGTGGCGAGCGCAGCGGCCGGTGAGCGGTCCGACCGACCGGGCACCGCGGCATACGCCTCGGGGTCGAGATCGGCGTGCGCCACCTGCCCTCGTGCGTGCACACCCGCGTCCGTTCGCCCCGCCACGACGAGACGCACCGGCTCTGGCGCGCGCACCACGGTCGTCAGTGCCGCCGACACCTCGCCCTCGACGGTCCGCAGACCCGGTTGGGCAGCCCAGCCCGAGAAGTCGGTGCCGTCGTAGGCGAGGTCGAGTCGGATCCGCACGGGTCAGCCGCGCAGCGCCTTGGCCAACTCGCGGACGTCTCCCACGAGTTGGTCCATGTCGGTGGTGGTGTGGGCGAGCGAGACCAGCCACTGCTCGTCGAGCCCGGGCGGCGTGAGGATGCCCCGGTTGACGCCCCAGAGCC
>JBDHZQ010000191.1:0-3414 GCA_039811945.1 Propionibacteriaceae bacterium | reverse complement strand
TCACCAGCGCGAGGGATAGCGCCGCGACCCTGGAGCGGCGCAGTCAGGCTCCGTCGCGGGGCGAGGAGGAAGACCTGAGCTCACCAGCGCGAGGGATAGCGCCGCGACCCTGGAGCGGCGCGATCCAGAACAGAGGCGCGATCCAGAACAGCGATGCGTCAGACCTTGCGAATCCTGATCCATTCGATGTCGTGACTGGGGCTCTTGCGTAACACGACGGTGGCGCGGCCGCGGGTCGGGCGGATGTTGGCTTCGAGGTTGGGGCCGTTGATGGCGTCCCAGACGCTGCGGGCTGTGACGACCGCCTGGTCGACGGTGAGTTTAGCGAAGCGGGTGAAGAACGACGCGGGATTACGGAATGCCGTTTCGCGTAGGTGGAGGAACCGTTCGACGTACCACTGCCGGATCGCCGAACGGGAGGCGTCGACGTACACGCTGAAGTCGAAGAAGTCGCTGACCGCCAACCCGAGCGTGCCGTCCTCGCGCCGGCGGGCCGGCTGCAACACGTTGAGGCCTTCGACGATCAGGATGTCGGGTTGGTTCACCACGATGTGCTCGCCGGGCACGATGTCGTACGTGAGGTGCGAGTAGACCGGTGCCGTCACGCGGGACTCGCCGGACTTCACGTCCATGACGAACCGCACGAGGGCGCGCCGGTCGTACGACTCGGGGAACCCTTTCCGGTCGGTCAGCCCGCGACGCTGGAGTTCGAGGTTGGGGAACAGGAATCCGTCGGTGGTGACCAGGTCGACCTTCGCACCACCGCGTCGCAGCAGTTCCCGGAGCAACCGCGACGTCGTCGACTTGCCGACGGCTACCGACCCGGCAACGCCGATGACGAACGGCGTCTTGCGTTCGCTCATCTTCAGAAAGTCGTTCTGGTCTCGATACAGCCGACCGGTGTGCTCGATGTAGTGGTTCACCAACTCGGTGAGGGGTAGGTAGACCTGCCTGACCTGGTCGAGGTCGATGGGGTCGCCGGTCGCCCTGATCCGGCTGAGTGTCTCCTCCGACAAGTCGAGGCGCAGCGACTGGGCCAGCTCGGCCCAGTGTTCGCGACTGCGCGTGAGGTACGGGCCGTACGGGTCGTCCTCGGGAGCATTCACCGCAGGCCACCTTCCTCGTGTCAACGTACGGTGCGTCCGCGACGCACACTAGCGGCGCGGCGCCGACCACGGGGACACAGCGGACGAAGCCGAGCGTGGGCGGGGCCCGACACTACAGTGGCCGCCATGTGCGGAATCGTGGGATACGTCGGCCCCCGTCAGGCCGAGCAGGTCGTGGTCGACGGGTTGAGACGGATGGAATACCGGGGGTACGACTCTGCCGGAGTCGCGCTCGTGGCCGATGGCACGCTGGCCACGGCAAAGAAGGCCGGCAAGCTCAAGAACTTGGAGACCGAACTCGCCCAGTCCCCTCTGCCCGCCTCACGGCAGGGAATCGGTCACACCCGGTGGGCGACCCACGGCGGACCGACCGACACCAACGCTCACCCGCACGTGTCGGCGAACGGTCGAGTGGCGCTCGTGCACAACGGCATCATCGAGAACTACGCGTCGCTGCGCGCGGGGCTGGAGGCGCAGGGCGTCGAGTTCGCGAGCCAGACCGACACCGAAGTGGCCGCGCAGTTGCTGGGCCAGGAAGTGACCCGGCACGGCACCCTGGTCGATGCGATGCGCGCGGTCTGCAATCAGCTAGAGGGAGCATTCACCCTCGTCGCCGTGGATACGGCGGCCCCGGAGCGGATCGTCGCTGCCCGGCGCAACAGCCCACTCGTCGTCGGGGTCGGCGACGGTGAGATGTTCGTCGCATCCGATGTTGCGGCGTTCATCGAGTACACCCGCGACGCAGTCGAACTCGGCCAGGACCAGATCGTGGAGGTGACGCCCGAGTCGTACGAGGTCACTTCGTTCGACGGCGAGCCGGGGACGAGCAAGCCGTACCACATCGACTGGGATCTGTCGGCGGCCGAGAAGGGCGGCTACGACTGGTTCATGCGCAAGGAGATCTTCGAGCAGCCGCAGGCGGTCGCCGACACTCTGCTGGGGCGGCTGGACCACGACGGGCAACTGGTGCTCGACGAGATCAGGATCGCCGCCGCGGACCTGCGCCGGGTCGACAAGATCGTGATCGTGGCGTGCGGTACGGCGTTCTATGCGGGGCTGGTCGCCAAGTACGCGATCGAGCACTGGACCCGCGTGCCGTGCGAGGTCGAGATCGCGAGCGAGTTCCGCTACCGCGACCCGATCATCACGCCGAACACACTGGTCGTGACGATCTCTCAGTCGGGCGAGACGGCCGACACGCTGATGGCGATCCGTCATGCGCGCGAGCAGCACGCCAAGGTGATCGCGATCTGCAACACCAACGGGGCGACGATCCCGCGCGAATCCGACGCTGTCATCTACACCCATGCCGGACCGGAGATCGGCGTGGCCTCGACGAAGGGCTTCACCACCCAGGTGGTCGCGTGCTACCTGCTCGGGCTGTACCTGGCGCAGGTAAAGGGAACGAAGTTCGGCGACGAGATCCGAGACCTACTGGCCGAACTCGAGCAGCTGCCGACGAAGATGCAGTCAGTGCTCGACGGCATCGACCAGACCGCCAAGCTCGCCGGCGACTTCGTCGACAAGAAGTCGATCCTGTTCCTGGGCCGCCACGTCGGCTACCCGATCGCGCTCGAAGGCGCCCTCAAGCTCAAGGAGATCAGCTACCTGCATGCCGAGGGATTCCCGGCCGGGGAACTGAAGCACGGACCGATCGCCCTGATCGAGGAGGGCCTGCCGGTCTTCGTCGTCGTACCCCCGCAGGGTCGCGACCAACTGCACGACAAGGTGGTCTCGAACATCCAGGAGGTACGGGCTCGCGGCGCACTGACCGTCGTGCTCGCCGAGGACGGTGACGACGAGGTCGACGCCCACGCCGACATCCTGCTGCGGCTGCCGCGCGTGCCGACGTTGTTCCAGCCGTTGGTCGCGATCATCCCGCTGCAGTACTTCGCCTGCGAATTGGCGACTCTGCTCGGGCACGACGTCGACCAGCCGCGGAACCTGGCGAAGTCGGTCACGGTCGAGTGATCAAGGGCATCGGGATCGACGTCTGCGAAGTCGCCCGGTGGGTGGCGATGGTGGCGCGTCGGCCCGGTACGGTCGACCGGCTTCTGACCCCCGCCGAAGCGGCTCGAAGCCACGCGTCGCAAGCGGCCCGGTTTGCGGCCAAGGAGGCACTCGCCAAGGCCCTCGGAGCTCCGTTGGGCCTGGGCTGGCACGACGCCGAGGTGGTGCTCGACGAGGTGGGTCGCCCGTCGATCGAGATGCGCGGGACCGTGGCCGCCCGGGCCGCCGAACTCGGCATCAACACCGTGCACCTCAGCCTGTCTCACGACGCGGGGATTGCGGCAGCGATCGTCATCTG
>JBDHZQ010000190.1:0-3429 GCA_039811945.1 Propionibacteriaceae bacterium | reverse complement strand
ACGCCCATGACTCGGGGACGCGGAATCGCTCCACGGTCGCGCGGTGCGGACGAACCACGAAGTTGTCGAGGTTCATCCCGTTGACGACCTCGTGAAGCGACGCAGCGGTGGCCCGGCGCAGCTCCGGCTCGGCATCGCCGAGGGCGAGGATCAGCCTGAGTCTGGCCTCGAACAAGCGCTGCGAGAGCGGTTTGGCGAGATGCGTCTCTGCCCCGGGCAGGTTCTGGCCGAAGTATTCGAGGTTGCCGCAGAAGTCGAGGACGAGGAAATCGGTCTTGTCCTGGCCGGGGCCGTAGAGATCGGAGCAGAGGCGGGTACCGCGTCCGATCATCTGCCAGAACTTGGTCTTGGAGCGCACGGCTTTGAAGAACACCAGGTTGACGACTTCGGGCACGTCGATGCCGGTGTCGAGCATTTCGACGCTGATCGCGATGTGCGGAGCCTTGTCCTTGGTCGAGAAGTCGTCGATCAGCGACTGGGCGTACGGGCTGGCGTGGGTGATCAAGCGGGCGAACGTTCCGGCGTACTCGGGGTAGGCAAGGTCGAACCGCTGCTGGATGAACTCGGCGTGCCGTTGGTTCTTGGCGAAGATGATCGTCTTGCCGAGCCGGTCGCCGCCCGCGACCCGCCGGCCTTCGGTCATCAGGGTCGCGAGTACCTTGTCGACGGTGTCCTCGTTGAACAGGAACCGGTTCAGCTCCTCGGCGCCGACCTCGTCCGGCGGGCCGTCCTCGCCCCAGTCGAGGGCGTCCCACTCGTCCTTCTCGGCTTCGCTGAGCTCGTCGTACGCAATCCCGGACCGCAGGAACCGAGTGCCGACACTGAGCCCTTTCGGCGGTACCAGGTAGCCCTGCTCGACCGCCTCGTCGAGGGTGTAGGCGTCGGTCGGGACGCCGTCCTCAAGGTGGAACAGCCGGTAGGTGTTGTGGTCGACCTCGTCCTTCGGGGTCGCGGTCAAGCCGACCAGCAGCGCGTCGAAGTAGTCGAAGATCGCGCCGTACTTCGCGTACACGCTGCGGTGGGCCTCATCGATCACGATCAGGTCGAAATGGCCGGGCCCGAACCGGCGGACGCCGCCGTCCACGTCGTCGATCAGGTTCATCATCGTCGGATACGTCGACACGTAGACCCGGCCGTCGGTGGCTCTCTCCTCGACCAGATTGACCGTGGTCGAGTTCGGCAACTGGTCCTTGAACGCGTTCGCCGCCTGCCGCACCAGCGCCGTCCGGTCGGCGAGGAACAGCACCCGCTTGGCCCAGTTCGCCTTTTGCAACAGATCAACCAGCGCGATCGTGGTGCGGGTCTTGCCCGAGCCCGTCGCCATCGCTAGCAGGGCCGTCCTCTGGCGTCGCTCGAACGCGTCGGCGACGGCCTTGATGGCGCGCACTTGGTACGGGCGCCCGGCGATCGCGGTGTTCACCACCGCCGAAGCGAGCGTCAGCCGCATGGTGCGCCGCTGGATCAGAAGTTCCAGTTCGTCGCGGGTGTAGAAGCCTTGGATCTCTCGCGGCGGATAGCCGCCGGCGTCGTCCCACAGCCAATGCTCGTAGCCGTTGCTGAAGAACATCACCGGACGACGGCCGAACTCGCGCTCCAGGCAGTCGGCGTAGAGCTTGGCCTGCTGCTGGCCGACCTGCGGCGATTTCGAGGTGCGCTTGGCTTCGACCACCGCCAGGGGGAGCCCGTTGGCACCCCACAGCACGTAGTCGGCGTAGCCCTGCCCTTCGGCGTTCGGCATTCCGGTGACCGGGTATTCGCGGTCGCGCGGCGCGTCAAGCGGCCAGCCGGCCTCGTGGAGCAGCAGGTCGATGAACTCCCGTGCCCCCGCCTCGTTGTAGTCGCGGGTGTCGGGTGCCAGCGACGCCTGCGCCGCTGCGATCTGGGCGCGCAACTCGGCCAGTTCGGCGTCGCGGGCGGCGAGCTGCTCGTCACGGACGGCGAGTTCGCGGGCGTGCGCTTCGTCCTGTGCCTGGAACTGCTGGGCGAGCCGGGCGACCTCTGCCCGGGATAACGGCGCGAGCTTGGCGGCGGCCTCCGGGTCGAAGCGCGCCTGCAGCGGCACCAGCTCCGGGCGCGGCGAGTGGTGGTAGGACGTCCAGACCACCACGTTGAACAGCTCCCGGAGCACGGCCACCGCCACGTCGGGTCGGATCAGTCGACCATCGTGGACTGCGGTGTTGGAGACCTTGCGGATCGTGGTCAGCTTGGCTGTGATCCCGTGCGGGACCCTCGCCTGGAAGCCTGGATCGCTGACCTTCGCGGCCAGATCGTCGCGGTACGACAGGGGCAGTGCGAGCACGTCGTAGAGGTAGCTCACCAGCCCCTCGACCACGCGGCGGGCGTAGAAGCAGGCCGCGCGCGGGTCGGAGGTCAGATACGACTCCGCCCGGACGCAGTCGGCATGCACGGCCGGAAGCGTCTGTCGGACGAAGTCGAAGTTTGTCATGAGATCAGTCGTCGTCGATTCCGAAGAATGGGACGAGCTGGTCCAAGGTGAACTCTTGGCGGAGCCTGCAGGCGCTGTGCTCGCTTGCGAACATGCCCTTCTGCCAGAATGCTTCGCGCTCGGGCAGGGCCTTCAGCCATTTCACCGGCACGACCCATTCGGCATCGTCATCACTGTCGCCTTGGTGGCGATAGTTCCCGCTGAGTGTCTGCTCGGCCAACGCGCTCCAGGTGCCGTCGATGAGCACCTTCGCCTCCTCGAAACGGGACGCGGGCGCGAGCGTCACACCGGCCGCGACATAACCTTTGCCCGGGACGTTCACCCAGACCCGGGCGCCCTCGGGCAGCCCCCGGATGGTCTTGGAGTAGAACTTGCCGCCACCGGCAGAAATGAAGTTGAACTGGCGGGCGTCCTCCCACGGCCGACCGCCGCCGAAGGCGACATACCAGTCCCGGCCGTTCCAGGCCGCACGCTTGGCCGGCGTGCCAACGCCAGCCGGTTCCTTCTCATCGGCGGCCAGCCATGATCGGGCCAGGTATCGACGCCCTTCGTCCTCGAGATAGGAGAAGAACACCGCGTTGACCGGCACGCCGAACGTGCGCAGGTAGTTGACGATCCGCTCCGAGCTCGCGTCGAGTTCAGCGGCGACGACGGTCAGGTGGAGGTCATGGTTCAACTCATCGGGGGGCGCTCCGCCGAAGATGTCCTCGAAGGCAGCCTCGAAGGGCTGGGGGAGGTGGCGGTTGGCGATGTCTATGACGTCCTCGCGGGACAGTGTCGACACCCACGAGCCGTAGTCGAGCACTTGGGCAACGACCTCCCGTGGGGTCTTGTCGCGCTTGAGTTCAAGCAGGTGCAGGCTCCCCTCAGCGTCGATTGCGAGCAGGTCGAGCCGCGGCCCGAATGGGGTGATCACTTCGCTCCCGATCACCAGCAACCGCTCGCCCAGGAGCGACGGGTCACGCTTCAGGAACTCGTGGAGA
>JBDHZQ010000189.1:0-3431 GCA_039811945.1 Propionibacteriaceae bacterium | reverse complement strand
TGCCCGGCGGTGCGAAACCAGCCGGTGTTCTGGTCGCCGCGGTCGTCCTCTACCTGCTGGAGCTGACGATCTTCGTCGGGTTCGAGCCGTCGTCTGCAGGCTTCCCGAGCCGTACCCAAGGAGGCGTGCAGTTCACCTGGGCCTTCGTCGTGGCGACCGGCTTCTTCTGGGTTCGACACGTCGGGTCCCGCGTCTGGCAGGCGATGGCAGCGGTCGTGTTGGCGGCGACGGTGTGGCTCGCCGGGGTAGCGATCGTCGTCGAGGCCGACGCCTGGGTCGCGGCCGACCGCTTCAACGTGTCGGTTCTCGACAAGCTCGAAGCCACGATCGACCGCTCCGAACTCGCCGAAGCAACCGCCTTTACCTTGGTGGTCGACGTCCCGGTGACGTTCCCGGGCCAGTTCAACGGCGAGCCGTCGTTCGGCGAGCCCTGGGACATCGGGCCCGCGCTCGCCCTCCGCTTTCCGGGCAAGACCATCCGGGCCAACGTCCACCAGGAAGGCCGCACGACGCTGCAGGCCGACGGCCTGACCGTCGACGGGGAGTGGCGGGCGTTGTATCCGTTCTACCTGTACCGGTCGCAGACCGATCGCCTCTATCTGGTCGCCTCGCCCGACGACTTCAATCGCGCGCTCGGGCTACCGGTGGGCAGCTAGGGAAGCGTTGACCGGGACGCTGCCGACGCGACCGCCATCGGCCTGACCAGCGCCGCCAGGTAGAGCGATCCGGTGACGAGCAGGTCCCGCTCCGGCCGGTCGAGCAGAGCCCGCCACGCCTGCGCGAGATCGGGGACCGCGACGGCATCGATCCCGACTGCCTGGGCGGCCTCGACCACAACGCGCGCTGCGAACGACCGCTTCGTCTTGCCCCGGCCGCCGAGTTCGTACTCCGGCACGACCAGCCACGACACCAGGGGCACGAGCATCCGGAGCGAATCGGCGAGCTTCGACGCGGGCGCCTCCAGCAGCGTCGCGAGTACTGCTGCCCGCCGCACCCCGTCCCGCTCGAGACTGTCCACCAGGCCCGCCAGCTTCTGCGGGTTGTGGGCACCGTCGACCACCAGCCGATGCCCGTCGAGGTCGAACCGTTCGTAGCGGGCAGGCGGATCGGCGACGACGATGGTTGGCGGTGGCTGAAACCTGTCACGCTCGGCGAGGACCTCGACGGCGGCTTGGGCGAGGGCGGCGTTTCGATGGCGGTACGGCGCCCCGTCCGGGTAGTCGGCGATGACCACGTGGCCGTGCATCTGAGCCGCGCGCAGCCGTACCTGATCGAGGACGGTCTCGTCCTGCCGCACCACGACGGCCGTGTTGCCCGGTCCGATGATGCCGGCCTTGTGGGTGGCGATCTCGGCCAGCGTGCCCCCGAGCAGGTCGGTGTGATCGAACCCGACAGCGGAGATCACGCACAGCTTGTCCGGGGCGACCACGGCATTCGTCGCGTCGCGCAACCCACCGATCCCCACCTCGACGACCGCGTAGTCGACCTCTTCACGCGCGAAGACCCAGAGCGCGAGGCCGATGGTGAGTTCGAAGTAGGTGAAGGGCCGACCGACCCGTCGAGCGATGTCGAGGAACTCGTCGAGGTAGACGCAGAAACGATCCTCGGCCAGGGGAAGTCCCGCGACCTGGACCCGTTCGTTGACACCGACGATGTGGGGCGACACGGTCAGTCCGGTCGTGAAGCCGGCTGCTTGCAGGAGGCCGCGCACGAGGTAGGAGGTCGAGGTCTTGCCCGACGTGCCGGCAACGTGAACGATCCGGTAGCTCCGCTCGGGATGGCCCAGCGCGTCGAGCAGGGCGGCCAAGGATTCGACCGAATCGTGACCCGGACGCCGTACCCCGGAGAAGTGGAGGAGCGCCGAGACAGCCTCGTCGAGATTCCGAGTGGCCGACCGATTCACCAGCGTCACCCCTTCTCACCCAACGGTTCGCGCGTTCTCACCCACGTCGACCACGCAGCGACTGAGGCAACGCGGCGCTACCCTACCCCGCGTGACTGCGAACCGGACCGATTGGGTGATCACGCTGCGGTGCGCCGACCGCCCCGGCATCGTGCATGCCGTGAGCGGCGCGATCGTGGCGGCAGGCGGCAACATCACCGAATCGCAGCAGTTCTACTCGGACGAAACCGAGACGTTCTTCATGCGCGTGCAGGTCTCACTGGCCACGCGTGAGGATCTCGAGTCGGAACTCGACGCTGTTCGAGATCTGCTGGGGGCGCAGATCGACGTCGACGAGGTCGGCCGGCCCATGCGCACGCTGGTGTTGGTGTCGAAGGCAGGCCATTGCCTCAACGACCTGCTGTTCCGGCAGCGGTCGGGTCATCTGCCGATCGACGTCCCGCTGATCCTCGGAAATCACCCGGTGCTGGCCCCTCTCGCTGAGTTCTATGGCATTCCGTTCGAGCATCACGTGGTCAACGGCGACACCAAGTCCGACGTAGAGGCGAGGATTCGCGAGGTCTGTGAGACGTACGACATCGAACTCGTGGTCTTAGCCCGGTATATGCAGATCCTGTCGCCGGACCTGTGCGAGTTTCTGGCCGGTCGGGCGATCAACATCCACCATTCGTTCCTGCCCGGATTCAAGGGGGCGAACCCCTATCGGCAAGCTCATGCCCGTGGCGTGAAGCTCATCGGCGCCACGGCGCATTTCGTCACTACCGACCTCGACGAAGGCCCCATCATCGAACAGAACGTCACACGGGTGAACCACTCACGCACCGTGCCGGAGCTGGTCGAGATCGGTCAGGACGCCGAATCACTAACGCTGTCCAGTGCAGTCAAGCTCTTCGCGGAGCGGCGGGTGCTGGTCGACGGCACCCGCACGATCATCTTCGACTGAGGGTCGGGGCCTGTCGTCGGCGGTCCGGGATCACGAGAAGCAGTTCGGCGTTTTCGGGTTTGCTCAACCCGTCACCGTCCTCTCCTGAGTGCCTTCCTGACCTGCGGTGGAGCGGAGAGGCGATCGTGCACCACTGCGTGCCTTCCTGACCTGCTGTGGAGCGCAGAGGCGATCGTGCACTCAGACGTTCGTGTGACGAAGCGACTGAGCCGGCCGGGTCCCAGACCCGGCCGGCTCCGTACCGAAACTGCCTTCATACTCCACGCCGATGTGATTTGAACGAACAGAATCGACATGTGCGGGCAGATTCGATCGCTAGTCGGTGACATCACGACACGTGACATCACGACACGCCGGCCAGCTCCCGATCGTCGCGAGCAGCCGTACGCCCCTCGTAGGAAGCGGCGTCGAGGATGCCTTCGCGCTTGCTGACGATGACGGGTACGGCGACCTGGCCGGCGACGTTCGTGGCCGTACGAGCCATGTCGAGAATCGGGTCGATCGCCAACAGCAGCCCGACACCTTCCAGCGGCAGGCCGAGCGTCGACAGTGTCAGCGTGAGCATGACCGTCGCGCCGGTGAGCC
>JBDHZQ010000188.1:0-3457 GCA_039811945.1 Propionibacteriaceae bacterium | reverse complement strand
GCCGTACCGAGACAGCGCAACGGCGCTGCCCCATGGGGAAGGGCAGCGCCGTTGCGTGACCGTGAGAGATTACTCCTTCACGTCGTCGTCGACCCAGTCGAAGGTCCGGGTGACGGCCTTCTTCCAATTGCGGTAGAGGCGATCGGCCTCAGCCTGGTCCATCTGGGGCTCCCAGCGCTTGTCCTCGGCCCAGTTGTCGATGACGTCCTGCTCGCCGTTCCAGTACCCGACCGCGATGCCGGCTGCGTAGGCCGCACCCAGTGCCGTCGTCTCGGCGACGACCGGCCGGACGACCGGCACGCCGACGATGTCGGCCTGGAACTGCATCAGCGTGTCGTTCATCGTCATGCCACCGTCGACCTTCAGCTCGGCGAGCTTGACGCCGGAGTCGGCTTCCATCGCGTCGAGCACTTCACGGGTCTGGTACGCCGTGGCTTCGAGCACCGCGCGAGCGATGTGGCCGCGGTTGACGTACCGGGTGAGGCCGACGATCGCACCGCGGGCGTCGGACTTCCAGTACGGCGCGAACAGACCCGAGAAGGCGGGCACGAAGTAGGCGCCGCCGTTGTCGTCGACCGTGGCGGCCAACTCCTCGATCTCGGGAGCCGAGGAGATGATCTTGAGGTTGTCGCGCAGCCACTGCACGAGCGACCCCGTCACCGCGATCGATCCTTCGAGCGCGTAGACCGGCTTCTGGTCACCGATCTTGTAGCAGACGGTGGTCAGCAACCCGTTCTTGCTGGGCACCTTCTCTTCACCGGTGTTCATGATCATGAAGCACCCGGTGCCGTACGTGTTCTTGGCCATGCCGACCTCGAACGCGGCCTGGCCAAACGTAGCGGCCTGCTGGTCGCCGAGGTCTCCTGCCACCGGGACGCCGCCCAGCAGACCGACCTCGCGGCACTCCCCGTAGACCTCCGACGACGACTTGATCTCGGGCAGCATCGACAACGGAATGCCCATGTCGGCAGCGATGCCGGCATCCCAGTCGAGGGTGTCGAGATCCATGAGCATGGTGCGCGAGGCGTTGGTGACGTCGGTGATGTGCACGCCGCCGTCGACACCGCCGGTGAGGTTCCAGATCACCCAGGTGTCCATGTTGCCCATGACGAGCTTGCCCGCTTCGGCATCAGCCTTGGCCCCGTCGACGTTGTCGAGGATCCACTTGACCTTCGGACCGGAGAAGTACGTCGCCAGAGGCAGGCCGACCTTGGCCTTGTACTTGTCCTGGTTGCCGCCACCGAGCTCGTCGACGATCTTGGCCGTACGGGTGTCCTGCCAGACGATCGCGTTGTAGACCGGCTCGCCGGTCTCCTTGTTCCAGACCAAGGTCGTCTCGCGTTGGTTGGTGACACCGACCGCGGCGATGGAGTCCTTGTTCACCTGAGCATCGGCCATCGCGACAGCGACGACCTCCCGGATATTGCGCCAGATCTCCAAAGCATCGTGCTCGACCCAACCCGCACGCGGGAAGATCTGCTCGTGCTCCTTCTGGCCGGAGCCGACGATGCGACCCTCGTGGTTGAAGACGATCGCGCGGGAACTGGTCGTCCCCTGGTCGATGGCCAGGATGAACTTGTCAGCCATGAAATTCCTTCCACTTCCTTGTGAGGTTTGACTGTTGCGGGGGCGGGTCGACAGGCGGGGCGAACCAGCTCACCCCGCCCTCTCGATTACTTCGGGAGGAGGACGCCAGACACGAGGCCGGCGATCACGCCACCGAGGATCGGGCCGACGACCGGAACCCAGCTGTAGGCCCAGTCCGAGGAGCCCTTGCCCGGGATCGGGAGGACCGCATGCGCGATGCGGGGACCCAGGTCACGAGCCGGGTTGATGGCGTAGCCCGTGGGGCCACCGAGCGAGGCGCCGATGCCGACGACCAGCAGCGCGACACCCAGGGCACCGAGCCAGCCCAGACCGCCGGGCGTCTTGGTCGCCGAGTCGCCCCAGTGACCAGCGGCGAGAACGACGAAGACGAGCACGAAGGTGCCCAGAACTTCGGTCACGACGTTCCAGCCGTAGCTGCGGATCTCAGGGCCGGTCGAGAACACGCCGAGCTTGACGGCCGGATCGGCCTGCTCGTCGAACTGCTTCTTGTACGCCAGCCAGCACAGGACTGCGCCGATGAAGGCGCCGACCATCTGGGCGCCGAGGTAGGTGAAGATCGATGCCGCGTCGACCGGAATTCCCGGGACGAACTCCTTCGCACCGCTGGCAACGACGCCGAGCGTCACGGCCGGGTTGAGGTGGCCACCTGACTTGTAGGCGACCAACACGCCTGCGAAGACTGCAATACCCCAGCCCCAGTTCACGTGCAGGAAGCCGGTTCCGGCTCCCTTGTTCTTCGGGAGGATGTTGTTGGCCACGACTCCACCGCCCAACAGGAGCAGCATCGCCGTGCCGACCACCTCGGAGAGGAAGATGGTTCCGAGAGACACAGTCACCTCTTTCCGACACCGGGTTGCGGTGTCACTCTTTCGCCCCCTCGTAGGGACGAACGCTGTTTGTGCCGCCTCAGACGCCAGGCGGAGGCATGCAAGAAGATGTCAACCGATCCCGCTCGCACAGATGAATCCTTGCAAGTTCTGCACGATTGCGCTAGGCCTTGGACGGACGTGCAATCGAGGGGGCAACAAGTGCACGAGCGCCACGACGAGATGTACGAAGCGGCAGTTCGCTACTACATCCAGAACGAGACCATGGAGTCGATCGCCCGATACCTCGACATGTCGAGGTCGTCGGTGTCGAGACTCTTGGCCCGCGCCCGGGAGGTAGGGCTGGTACGGATTTCGGTGTCGCGGCACGCCGGGTCAGGCGCCCCGGTCGCGCAGCGGCTGGCGACCGAGTTCGGGATCCGAGTGCACCTCGCCGACGTCGGAGACGCGACGCCTCCCGTGCGGTTCGACCGCGTCACTCGGATGGCGGCTGCCATCTTCGCCGACTCGGTGGACCACGGCCAGTTCATCGGCGTGGCTTGGGGCGTCACTTTGGCCAACATCGTGCGGCACCTTGAACGTCGACCCTTGCGCGACGCGTTGATCGTGCAGATGAACGGCGGCACGAACAGCCGAGATTCGGGTACGGCGCACGTGGGCTCCATCCTGGCCGGGCTCGGGCAGGCGTTCGACGCGCGAGTGGTGCACTTCCCGGTGCCGGCGTTCTTCGACTACGCCGAGACCAAGCAGGCGATGTGGCAGGAGCGGTCCGTACGGACGGTGCTGGATCTACAACACCGACTCGACCTGGCGATCTTCGGCGTCGGGTCTTTGCACGGGGCGGTGCCGTCTCACGTGTACACGGCCGGTTACCTGGACGCCGACGACTTGCGACAACTGGCGTCCGAAGGGGCTGTCGGCGATGTCTGCACGGTGTTGATCCGAGAAGACGGCAGTTGGGCCGACATCTCGTACAACGAACGAGCGACCGGCATGCCACCCGAGCACATGCAACGGATCGC
>JBDHZQ010000187.1:0-3473 GCA_039811945.1 Propionibacteriaceae bacterium | reverse complement strand
TCGCCGGCCAGAGTGACGCCGTGTGTGGCTTTCATCGCTGGATCCTCGCAAACGACGCGTAGTGGTCACTGGTGTAGAAGAACCACTGCCGGTTCCCGCCCACGATGATCCTCACGGGGCCTCGGTCGGGTGAGCCTGGCAACCTGACGGTGTACTCCTTGTAGAACCCGTTCGGTTTGATCGGGAGCAAGCGCTCGTTGTTGCCGAACGTCGCTCCGTCTTGCGCGTACGGGAAGGGCCCGCCCTGATCGACCAGCGTCAGCACCTCACGGGCCTGCGACGGAAGCTTGCTCGCGGACACCCACGGCAATTTCGTTTCCTGGTCGACGCCCGACGTGGGCGGCGCGGTGGTCGACCTCGCACGGGCCGTCGTTGCCGCAGGTGACCCGCCCGTCGTGACCGGAGCCGTACCCGGACGCCACAGCAACAACACCCCGATGACGGCGGCGACCGCCAGGACGATCCACACCGCCCGGGTACGGCTGAGCCCGCCTCCGCGGGTGGTCGTCACCAGGGGCTCGGCGTCTGGGACCCCCGGAACGTCGCCGGAGGCGAGGTACGGCCGAACACCCCGAACGCGAAGTCCCGCAACGCGTTGTCCGAATTCCACGCATCGCGCAGTCGGTCGGCGATGGGACCGACCGCAGATTGGTCGCCACCGACGGTGATCGCCACGCGCCGGGCACCGGTTGCCAACACCTGGTCGAGGTTGGCCGGGCCGATCCCACCCGCCGCGAACCAGGGAGTGCCCGCAGGGTCCGCCACCGGCAACAATTCAGCCGCAGCATGGAGCAGTTCCGGTCCCGGCGCCGCGACCGGCGCACCGGCGCCTACGAAGACTGGCCCGACCAGGGCGAAGTTCGTCGCCGGGTCGGCGCCGGCCGCCACCAGATCGCGCTGGCTGTGGATGCCCTGGCCGACCAAGGCCCACTCGTGGACCTGCGCGTGCACCGCCGAGGCGTCGGCCGATGCGGGTACGACGATGACATCGGCCCCGAACTTGCCTGCCAGGGCGACGTCGCCGCTCACGGCGACGAGCTTGTTGAGTTGTAGGGCCGCCGACCGGGCTACTTCCAGGGCGGTCATGATCTGCTGCTCGGGCTTGCCGGGATCGCGAACCTGCACGATGTCGGCACCGGACTGGAACAGCGCGACCACATGGTCCCGGAATTCGACAGCGGTGTTGCGAGTATCGGTGACGACGAGCAGTCTGGCCAGTCGAAGCCGGGCGTCGAGCCCCATCAGTGCGGTCACGCGCACAGCGTAGGCCGTGGCCGAGACGCGCGCGATACTCCGGTGACTTTGGTGACGCTCGAACGCCGGGTGACTTCGTTCAGTGCTCGAACGTCCCGCTGAAACGGGTGGGCGAGATTGTCGGGCCGGCGCGGCGCGTTGCCTGGGGCCTCAACCCTCGACCTGCCTAGACTTCGACCCAGCCATCACACGGCATTTCTTCCCCGAACCGTGTCTGGAGTACATGTGACTACTGCCACGCCGGTCGACACCCGGTACGTCGGTCGCGTCTTCGGGGACCGCTACAAGATCCTCTCCAAGGTGGCCCGGGGCGGTATGGCAGGCGTCTACAAGGCGCTCGACACCCGCCTGAGCCGCGTCGTCGCAGTCAAGATCATGCACGAAGGGCTCGGCGACGACCTGGACTTCGCCCGGCGCTTCGACCGCGAGGCGCGCGCCGCTGCCCGCCTGTCCCACCCCAACATCGTCGCTGTGTTCGACCAAGGCGAAGACGACGGCATGCCGTACATCGTCATGGAGTACGTCGAAGGCCGAACCCTTCGGCAGGTCATCTCCCAGCGCGCACCCCTGTCGCCCAACGAAGCTCTGGATCTGATCGAGCCCGTCGTACGTGCTCTGGCTGCCGCACACGAAGTCGGCCTGGTGCATTGCGACGTGAAGCCGGAGAACGTGCTGATCTCCGATCGCGGTGTGGTCAAGGTGGCCGACTTCGGGTTGGCGAAGGCCGTGACCGGGCAGACCGTCACCGCCACCCAGGGACTGCTGATCGGCACCGTCTCCTACATCCCGCCCGAGTTGGTGACCTCCGGCAAGGCCACGTCACGGTCCGACGTCTACTCGACCGGCGTCGTGCTGTTCGAACTGCTGACCGGCCGGAAGCCGCATACCGGCGACTCCCCCATCCAGGTCGCCTACAGCCACGTGCACACCGACATCCCGGCCCCGTCGACCGTGCTGTCGGCCAAGGCGGCAGCGAGCATCCCCGCCTACGTCGACGCTCTCGTGCAGGCCTGCACTCGCCGTACCCCCGGCGAACGCCCCCTCGACGCCCGCGCCATGCAACGCCGCGTCGCACTGGCGCGCCGTGCCCTGTCCAGTCACGTGACCGACGACCCTGCCCTCGCGACACGTCTCGGCGCGGGCCCTGTGGCCGACGAGACCGATCCGGCGACACCCGTCAGCCCGGTCACCCCCGTCACCGCGCGGTCGGCAACCATCTCGACGGCCGCCACGCCGACCGAACCCAGCACCCAGCGCTGGCACTACCGGCCGTCGGCGATTCCAGTCGACGAGCCGGGGCCGCGCGCTCGGGTGTCGACGCCCATCTCACCGGTGGACTTCGAGAACTCGTTCGACGGCGAGCCGTACGACCCCTCCCTCGTGACCAAACCTCCATCACGGCCCCTGGTTCGAATCTCGCAGTCGAAGGTTCATCGCCGCCGACGCAGCCTGGTCGCGCTGATCCTGCTTCTGGTGCTGTCCTTGGGCGCCGGCGGGGGTGCCTGGTACTGGTACGCCGAAGCCCGCTGGACCAACACCCCGGCCCTGACGAACATGACCGAGCAGGAGGCCCACGCCGCTCTCACGACCGCTCTGCTCGGCGACAGCGTCAGCCGGGAATTCTCCGAAGACGTGTCGTCCGGGCGGGTCATCCGCACCGATCCGACCGCCGGAAGCCGGATCCTGCGGGACGGCTCGGTCACACTGGTCGTGTCGCAGGGCCCGGAACGGTTCGACGCTCCTACCCTGATCGGTCTCACCAAGGCCGCTGCGACGAGCGCGCTCGCCGCGGTCAACCTCGTGCCCGGAACGATCACCGAGGCGTACTCCGAAACTGCGGCCGCCGGGACGGTGGTCAGCAGTTCCGTGGATCCGGGGACCAAGCTCAAGCGAGGCGCCGCGGTCGATTTCGTCCTCTCGAAGGGACCCCAACCGATCCCGATCACGAGCCACGCTGGGCAACCCACCGACCAGGCGCGCCAGGACCTCGAGGCGGCCGGATTCACGGTGAACGTCACCGAAGACAACTCGAAGACCGTACCCAAGGGCAGCGTGATCTCCCAGACTCCGGATGCGGGGCAGGGCAAGAAGGGCGACACCATCACGCTCGTCTCGAGCAAGGGCCCGGTCATGATCCAGGTTCCGAGCGTGCGGGGCAAGGGCAAGGACGAGGCGGCCAAGATCCTCGCCAACGCAGGATTCCAGACCGCAACCAAGGC
>JBDHZQ010000186.1:0-3495 GCA_039811945.1 Propionibacteriaceae bacterium | reverse complement strand
CGCCTCGATGACCTGGTTGACCAGACCCGATCGGGAACTGGAGAAGAGCGACATCTTCCAGACCAGGCTGGCGACGACGTACGAGCAGGCGGTGGGCAAGAAGAACACCGACCTGAAGAAGGCCTGCATGACCCGGACCTGGTTCACGAGCACTGCCGTCGCCAGACTCACCACGAACGACAACGGCACGATCACGGCCGCGAACACGAGGAACGTCGTCAGCGAGTCGCGAAACGCCCGGTCGGAGAGCATGTCGGAGTAGTTCTGCAACCCGACCGCCTTGGTCGGAGTCACCGTGTTGTAGGCGTCGAAGAACGACAGGTAGATGCTCCACACAATGGGCACGTAGACGAACAGCACGAGCCCTGCGAAGAACGGCCCGACGAACACCCAGAACCAGAGCGTCCTGCGGCGCTGGCTGCGTGTGCCGCCCGGGCGCGCTGACAGCCGTTCGGCGGTCATGAGGTACGTCTTACCCGGTGATGCGCTTGACCTCGGCTTCGACGATGGGCTTGGCCTGCGCGATCTCGGCGGCCGGGTCGGCACCGGCCTTCACGATCCGGGTCATCATGTCACTGAACGCGGTCTGCGACTTCGGGGTCCACAACATCATGTTCTGCGCATGTCCGTACGTGAAGGCTGCGTCGGCAGCATCCTTGCCCGGCCCTGACTGGAGCGTCTTGGCTTGTGGAAGCAGGGATTTGCGAGCGGGGATGTGGAAGCCGTACGCAGTAGCGAAGTCGACCTGGTAGTCGGTCTTCGTGATCCAGAGCCATTTGGCGTACGCCTGCGCCGCGGCCACGTTCTTGCTGCGGGTGGAAACGCAGGACCCGTACGCGCCCATCGTCACCGACGGCTTGCCACCGTCGCTGGACGGCCAGGGCAGCACGCCGTAGTCGTCGCCGAGCGCCTTCGTGAAGTCGGGGAAGTTCCACATGCCCGTCATCGCCATCGCGGCCTGGCCCGTCGTGAGGGCGTCGGGGGAGTACCAGTCCTTGCCGTCGATGACGAGCTGAGTGGTCTTGTCCTTCCACAACGAGGCCAGCCACGCGAAGTTGGCCACGGCCTTGGGGTCGTCGAACCCGGCCTTGCCGTCAGCAGTGAGGAAGTCGAGCCCGGCAGCCCACAAGAGGTTGCCGCCGACGAGCCCGGCGCCCCCGTCGTTGCCGAGGTAGAGGCCCTTCACCTTGTCGGTCGTGAGCTTGCGCGCCGCCGCGGCGAGCTCGGTCAGGGTCTTGGGCGGGGTGACGTTGGCGGCCATCAGCATGGACTTGCGGTAGACGATCAGGATGCAGTCGATGACCTGCGGGATCGCCCAGATCTTGCCGTCGTAGGTGTAGCGCTTGATGATCGCCTCGTTGAAGTCGGAGGCGTCGGAGCCGATCGTGGCGGTCATGTCGGCGACCTGGCCGCCCTTGATCATGTCGATCGAAGGTCCGTTGCCGTATTCGAAGACGTCGGGTCCGTTGTCGGTGAGCAGCGAGGCGGCGGTTGTCTTGTCGTAGTCGCCCACCTTCCACTCCACGGTCACCTTGGCCTGGTCGTAGGCGGCGGCGTAGCGGTTGACCGCGTCCTGGGTGCCGGTCTCGCCGTACTGGTGATACCACTGCGACAGCGCCACCGAGCTTCCGCCCGATGCGGCCGCGGACGGGCTTTGGGCCGTCTCCCTCCCCGTGTTCGAGCCGCAGGCGGCGAGGGCTCCGACGGCGGCGACGCCTCCGCCGAGTTGCAGGACGTGACGACGGGTGAGGTTCATGATCGTGCTTTCTGGGCGAACCGGTGTGGGTGGGGCCATCCTGGCACCGGATGCGCCGTTCGGGGAGGGGTCGGCGGAGACGGATTCTGCCCAACCTGGAATTGCCTCGGCCCTTGGGAGGCTCGCCATTAGGCTGGCGCCCATGCGTGTTGGAGTCTTCGGAGCCACCGGACAAGTCGGTGGCGTGATGCTGTCGTTGCTAGCCGAGCGGAACTTCCCCCTCGACGATCTGCGGCTGTTCTCGTCGGCGAGATCGGCCGGGCAGCAGGTGCAGTTCAAGGGCACGACGTATACGGTCGAAGACACTGCCACCGCAGACTTTTCCGGGATCGACATCGCGATCTTCTCTGCGGGCGCGACGATGAGCAAGGAGTTTGCTCCCCTGGTGGCCGCGGCCGGCGCCGTCGTCGTCGACAACTCGTCGGCCTGGCGCAAGGACCCGGACGTGCCGTTGGTCGTGTCCGAAGTCAATCCCGAAGACGCGATCGACCCGCCCAAGGGGATCATCGCCAACCCGAACTGCACCACCATGGCCGCGATGCCGGTGCTCAAGCCGCTGCACGACGACGCGACGCTCACCCGTCTGGTCGTGGCGACCTATCAGGCCGTGTCGGGCTCGGGGATCGCCGGGGTCAGCGCGCTCACCAATCAGGTGAAGGCGGCCGGCGACGCGTCGAGGCTCGCGATCGACGGCGATGCCGTGCCCGACGGCGATCCCGCGCCGTACGTCATCCCCGTGGCCTACAACGTCGTCGCGATCGCGGGCAAGCTGCAAGACGACGGCACCAACGAGACCGACGAGGAGCAGAAGCTCCGGTTCGAGTCGCGCAAGATCCTGCACGTCCCCGACCTAGCAGTGGCGGGAACCTGCGTGCGGGTCCCGGTGTATTCGGGGCACTCGCTCGCCGTCCACGCCGAGTTCGCCCAGCCGATCTCACCGGATCGGGCGTCCGAACTCCTGGCTGACGCCCCGGGTGTGGAACTCGCCGACGTGCCGAACCCGCGCGACGCGGCGGGCCAGGACCCCTCGTACGTGGGTCGGATCCGGGCCGACCAGTCCGTGCCCGACGGCAAGGGACTGGTGATGTTCATCTCGTGCGACAACCTGCGCAAGGGTGCTGCGCTCAACGCGATCCAGATCGCGGAGTTGGTGGCCGCCCGATGAGACTGGCGCTCCTCGGCGTCGGGGTGATGGGCGAGATCCTCCTCGCGGGCTTACTGCGGTCAGGCCTGGTGACCCCGGATTCGGTTCGGGCGACCGACCGCCGGCCGGAGCGGCAGGAAGAGATCACGGCAAGGTACGGCGTCGCCGTCGTAGAGAACGTTGAGGCCGTGACCGGGGCGGACACGGTCGTGCTGGTCGTGAAGCCCCAGGACATGACCGACGTGCTCGACGAGATCGGACCGCATCTGCAGGAAGGGGCCATCGTCGTTTCGCTGGCTGCCGGCGTCGAGACCGAGGTGATCGAGCGGCACTTGCCCGGCGGGATTCCCGTCGTGCGGGTGATGCCGAACACGCCGGCCGCCGTCGGGGAGGGGATGGCTGCGATCAGCGCCGGAGCGCATGCCGGCGCGGATCATGTCGAGCGGGTCAGGACGATGATGTCCAGCGTCGGTGAGGTGGTCGTCGTACCCGAGCGCTACCAAGACGCCGTCACCGCGATCTCGGGGTCAGGTCCGGCGTACCTCATGTTCGTCGTCGAGGCGATGATCGACGCCGGAGTGTTGCTCGGGCTGCC
>JBDHZQ010000185.1:0-3501 GCA_039811945.1 Propionibacteriaceae bacterium | reverse complement strand
CAAGGTGTACCGCCGGGCAGCTCTCACGCTCGTGACGAGCAAGTATGAGGGCTTTGGGCTTGTCATCCTGGAGAGTCTGATGAACGGGACACCGGTGGTCAGCTACGACCTCCGCTACGGACCCTCCGACATCATCACCGATGGAGTGAACGGCTTCCTCGTGCCATCGGGCAGCATCCGGGGGCTGACCGACCGCATCGTGTCGATCCTCAAGGACCCGCAACTACGCGCGCGGCTTTCTGCTGGCACTCAGGGCATCGGCGCGAAGTTCGATGCCGAGAGTTTCGTGGCCCGTTGGTCCGCGCTCTACAACGAGCTGGACGCCCAGGGCTGGTCTGAGAACTCCTGATTCAACCGCGGTGGCGCGGGGGCCGATCAGCCCTTGCGCCGCCGCACCATCACGAACGCGGCTGCACCGACCGCAAGGGCGGCCGCCAGCGCGACCCCGATCCACAGAGCGGGACTGGCCGCACCCGGCGTCGCCGTCGTCTCGCCAGCGGCGCTCGGGCTCGCGGACCCCGCGATCGGGGAAGCATTGATCGAGATCGTGGGCCCCTCAGACGGCACCACGACAACATCAGGAACCTTGCTCGGCGAGCTGGTGGCGATGGGGTTGCCTTGGGGATCCGTGTCCTTGAACAGGGCTGGCTCGTTGTCCGAACCGCTCCAGGAGGCGTCCTTCAGTGACGTCCAGTCGGCCGAACCGTAGGCGAACTGGAAGGCGCCACCCTGGACGTCGCCGTCGTTGCCGTTCAAGCGGTAGTGCACCGTGTAGGTGTCCTCCGGGAGGCCGTCCTTGAGCTGCATCGTCATGTTGGTGCCCTCGACGATGATGCTGTTGACCGTGACCGACTCACCCTTGGAATTCATCACCAGCAGCTTCGCTTGAGACTCGTCCAACTGCGTCGAAAAGGCCAACGTGACCCAGCCAGGCGGAGCCGAGAGAACCTGATGGGGCCGCGGCTCACTGGCCACCGGCTTATCAGCTGCAAACGCGCCCGGCGCGGCAGATAGGGCCACGACAAGCGCGACCAGAATCGATACGAACGAGCGCATTGATCTCACTCCGCCTCCACTAGGAACTTCCTCCGCGATTCGGACAACCGGCGCGGGCGAAGGTAGTCTACCGGGAGTCGGCAGCACACCTTCGCGGCTGTGGGACCCCGGGACGGCTCTCGAGCCTCCTCCGATATGCGGTTTACCTGAGGTGATAATGATTGCACGCAGTACGACCAAACGACTCAAGCAGCGGCTCTTGATTGCTCTTTCGGCGGCCATCGTGGCCCTGCCGATTGCGGTCAGCCCGCCGGCGCAGGCGGCCACGTTCGTCTCCGGGTCCGGCGATTCGTTGGCTGTGCCGACGTCGTCCAGTTGCCCCACCATGGCCAAGCCTGCACCGTTTGAGACGTGGTTCAACATCTCAGACATGGAGAAGCGCGGCTTCTACGACCCCAAGAACCAGGCTCCCTGGGATTTCGCAATCAAGACCGCGCAGGTGATTTGCGCCGCGAAGCAGAACTCCGAGATCAAGATCGGGATGTACTTCATCCGAGCCCTCGGAACCATGACCGACACCTCGCTGGGCGATCGCCCCGAGAGTGACCCCGAGGTCATCTACGACGCCCTCGAATACGTGGCCAAGCATCGCGGCGTCAAGGTCGGCCTCGTGCTTGACGGCGGCACCATCACGCCGACGTCCGCGAAGAACCTCATCAATAAGCGCCTGCTGTCGATCTCAAATCTGAAGATCTTCTGGTGCAATAACGGCTGCTTCAACACGAACTCTTCGTCGACGTACCCGTACGCGATCAACCACGAGAAGTTCCTGACGATCAGCGACACGACGTGGGACTCCAGCGGCGGGTCACACCCGGCTGTGCTGTCCACCTCGGGCAACTTCGCCCGTAGTCAGGTGCGCAACTACTGGCAGGAAGCCTCGTTGGTCTACGACGACAAGCTCTTCTTCCAAGCGTTCGATGTGCGCTACGACGGCATGATCAACTGCGCCACGACAGGGTGCAGCTCCAGCAGCGGCTTCCCGTCGGCATTGCAGTTGGTCAACGACCGCGGGATCTGGGTCGACCCGATCTACCGGCACTACACCGATGCCGGTCGGGCCACCTCGGTTTCCTTCTCGCCCGCCCCTTCAAGTGCACGTGATTACTACGTTCAGCAGTTCGACGATGTCGACTGCACCGTGGACAAGAAGATCCGGATCGCCATGTTCAAGCTGACTGACAGCAAGGCGAAGTCGATGGTCGATGCGCTCGTCCGCCTCAAGGGACGTGGCTGCGACGTCAACATGGTCCTGACGAGCCAGGGCGGTGCCACGACGATCTCGTCCACGGTGCTGAGCCTGCTCAAGAGCAACAGCATCCCCACGAAGTGCTCCGCCGTCGCGATGCACACCAAGATGATCCTCATCGGCCCCATGACGAACAACAACGGACGCGTCCTTTACGGCACCGCCAATATGTCGACGTCGGGCCTGCGTTACAACGAGGAGCACATCGTCACGATCGATACTCGGAGAGCATCGTCGACCTACATCGATAACGCACGACGGGTATACGGCGAATACATGGCCGGCTGGTACGAGCTGGCCCAAGGAGCGAAGACGTGCTGACCCCCCAGAACACGATGCGCAAGCACCGGCCCGCGACGCGGGTCCTGACGCTGTTCGTCGCTGCCGTGCTGACCGTCGCGGCGGCACTCGGCGCTGCGAGCACCAGCCAGGCGCTCAGTGCGCCCACGAACGTGACGGCAACCGTCCAGGGTTCTAGCGCCGTCCAGGTCACCTGGACGGCTGTGAGCGGGGCCACCAACTACGCCGTCCAGTACTCGAAGAGTTCATCGTTCAGCTCGCCCACCTCCGTCGTGGTCGCCTCGCCTGAGGCCGTGGTGACTGGCTTGACCGTCAACACCACGTACTACTTCCGTGTGGCGGCATCGACGGCGGCTGGCTCGACCACGGGCAACTCGTGGAGTTCGTCGAAGTCGGCCAAGCCGGTCTACACGTACGCGGCACCCACGGGGTTGGCCGTGGACAACATGGGCGGTACCTCGATCGAACTGCACTGGAACGCCATCTCTGGCGCCCCGGGGTATCGAGTCCGGGCGTACTCCTCCGGCAACCCGACTGTCTACCAGTCCACCAACACGAACGCCATCGTGTTGACGGGCCTGAAGAAGTCCACGAACTACTACATCTCGGTGTACGTCGAGCAGCCCGCCACGGGCAGCCTGCCTGCCCTGCAGCAGGGCCCGAAGTCGAGCGAGATCCAGCAGACAACATCGAGCTACGAGCTCGCTGCTCCGTCGGACTTCGCAGTCGCCAGTCAGGCGCCCACGTCCGTCGGACTCACCTGGACCGCGCCAACTGGCATGCAGCCGGGCTACGTGTACCAGATTCAGTACGCGCTCGACACGGCGATGTCGTCCGGCATGAAGTACTACAGCCAGACGACCTCGGGCACGAGCATCACGGTCAACGGCCTGTCG
>JBDHZQ010000184.1:0-3588 GCA_039811945.1 Propionibacteriaceae bacterium | reverse complement strand
CATCGAACAATGGACACGCCTTCTCAGGGTTGCCACCGCGGCCGGAGTGGTCGACCTCGACGATCCTCGCCAAGCAGCGACTCAGCTGAATTGGCTGGTCATGGGCGACCCTGTCAACCAGGCCATGTTCCTGGGTGACGGTGCCGTACCGAATCCGGAGGACCTGAGGAACCACGTAGTGTCAGCGGTGGACACCTTCCTCGGCCGCTTGCGTCTTGAGGGATGAAGACCTGGAACTGATTGGGAACAGTCGCAGTCAGACCTTCACGACTTCGAGCGCTTCGATCTCCCGCAACGCGTCGAAGTTGTGGACTTGGTGATACCGCCAATCCGCAGCTCCGAGGACCGCATCCCACAACACTTCTACGCGACCGTGCGCAGGTATTTCCCGAAGTGGGGAACCGTGAAGGCGACGCGACCGCGTTCGCCGGAGAACACGAGTCCCTTCTTGAGCAGGGCGTCTCGGGCGGGGGAGAGGGACTGCGCCGTACGGTCGAGGAGGCGCGCCACCTCGGAGGTCGACACCGATCCCTGGCCGTCGGCGTCGGCGTCGGCCATCGCGCGAAGGTAGTCGCGCTCGGCGGGGGTGGCCCGCTCGTACCTACTTCCGAAGAACCCCACGGCCAGCTCCGTCTCGGCTTCCGGGGCCCCCACCCGTACGTCCTCCGCTGTCAGTGGCGACCGGGGCGCGAGGTCCCAGACCACCTTGCCGTACGCCTGCACGAAGTACGGATACCCACCCGTCACCGCGTACATCGCCGCCAAAGCCTCCGCCGTCCACTCCACACCCTCGTCGGCAGCCGGTGCCGTGAGCGCCTGGTCGGCGGCCGAGCGCGACAGGCGATCGATCTTCGAGTAGGAGAACAGCCGTTCCGAGTACGACTTCGCCGCACTCAGCACGGCGGGCAGATGAGGCAATCCCGCTCCGACGAGCACAAAGGGCAGCCCCTGCTGGCCGATCTCGTGCACCGCCGCGCACAAGGCGGACACGTCTTCGGGCCCGAGATCCTGCATCTCGTCGACAAACACCGCGACACCGCGACCTCGATCGGCGGCCAAACCCGCGACGTCGACGAACAACTCGACCAGGTCTATCTCGATGTCACCGGAGTCGGCCCGGCCGGTGACAGTAGGAGCGAGGATCCCCGGCTGCCACCGGTCGGCGGGTTTGGCCCCCTTCGGGGCATCACGTTCGACGAACGCCTTGAGCACGCCCAACACCTGACCCGGATCTGAATGCGACAACTCGCGCACCGCCATGTGCAATGCGGCGCCGAGCGGCCGACGAAGCCCCTGGTCGGGCCGCGCTTCGAACTTGCCCGTACCCCAGCCCGCCTTGACGGCCGTCGACCGCAACGCGTTGAGCAGGACCGTCTTGCCCACACCGCGCAAGCCGGTCAGGACCAGCGACCGCTCCGGCCGGCCTTTCGAGATGCGTTGGAGCACCACCTCGAATTGACGCAACTGCTCGTCGCGTCCGGCGAGTTCGGGCGGTCGCTGACCGGCGCCAGGGGCGTACGGGTTCTGGATGGGATCCACGATCGGACTGTATTCGCCACTCTACGAACCACCTAAGACATCCGCAGAGTGTCGTAGCGACCATCGTTTCCCGGAGCCAGACGGTCCAGGCCAGAAGAGGTGGCACGAACGACGGCTCACGCGGCCCTCACTGCGATTATTCGCAGCGAGGGCCGCGTGAGCCGTCGTTCGGTACAGATGGACGCCCGGGGAGGGTTCCCTGCGAGACTCGCATGGCGTCGTGCGAGGGCATGAGGAGAATATCCTGATCTCTAAGACCGTCGCTATATGCAACTAGATTCAGTCAGACTCCGGGATCCACGACAACTCCTCCAACCACACCTTCGCGTTGCCGTCGGACGGCGCTCGCCAATCTCCCCGCGGTGACAGGGATCCGCCCGCCACGACTTTCGGGCCGTTGGGCAGAGCCGAACGCTTGAACTGGCTGAACGCGAAGAACCGCTTCAGGAAGACCTCCAGCCAGTGGCGGATCTCGGCCAGTCCGTACGCCTGCCGTTCCTCGTCGGCAATCCCGGCCGGCCACTCACCGAGCCCCACGTCGTGCCACGCATGCCACGCCAGGAACGCGATCTTGCTCGGCCGGTACCCCAGTCGCAGCGTGTAGAACAGGTTGAAGTCCTGCAAGTTGTACGGCCCGATGCTCGCCTGGGTCGACTGGGGCGCCTTGCCCTCGGTGGTCGGCACCAACTCGGGGGTGATCTCCGTATCCAGGATGCTGCGCAACGTCGCGTTGACGCCGTCGTCGAACAGACCTTCGCTGATCACCCACCGGATCAGATGCTGGATCAGCGTCTTCGGGATGCCGGAGTTGACGGTGTAGTGGCTCATCTGGTCGCCCACTCCGTACGTGCACCACCCGAGCGCCAGCTCCGACAGATCCCCCGTTCCCAGCACGATTCCCCCGCGCTGGTTGGCAATCCTGAACAGATAGTCGGTGCGCAACCCGGCTTGTACGTTCTCGAATGTCACGTCATAGACGGGATGCCCTTCGGAGAACGGATGCCCCAAGTCACCGAGCATCTGCTCGGCTGCCGGCACGATCGACAACTCCTCGAACGTGGTCCCGAGCGCCCGAGCCAGAGCGGTCGCGTTGGTCTTCGTGTGCTCGCTGGTCGCGAACCCGGGCAACGTAAAGGCGAGGATGTCGGACCTCGGCCGTCCGAGCCGATCCATGGCCCGGGCTGCCACGATCAACGCCTGGGTCGAGTCGAGGCCACCCGACACCCCGATGACGACCTTCGGATTGCCGATGGCCCGCAAACGTTGCTCGAGGCCGGAGACCTGGATCGAGTACGCCTCGTAGCAGTCGAGGGCGAGCCGGTCGGGGTCGTTGGGCACGAACGGATACCGGTCGATCGGCCGTCGCAGTCCGAGGTCCGTCGTCGGCGGGTCCAGCACGAAGTCGATCGTCTCGAACGTGTCGAACAAGACCGCGTCGCGATTGTCGTGGAACGACCCCTGACGCATCCGCTCCTGCCGCAGGAGGTCGAGATCGATGTCGGCGACCGAGTGGCGCGGTCCCTCCGGGAACCTCTCGGTCTCGGCCAACAGTGAGCCGTTCTCGTACACCAGGGTCTGCCCGTCCCACGACAGATCCGTCGTCGACTCGCCCTCGCCGGCCGCGGCGAAGACGTACGCGGCCAGGCACCTGGCTGACGCCGACGCGCAGAGCAACTTGCGCCCCTCGGCCTTGGTCACGGTGATCGGTGACCCTGAGAGGTTGGCCAGCACGGTCGCGCCGGCCAAGGCAGCTCGCGCAGAAGGGGGCACCGGAACCCACATGTCCTCGCACACCTCGACATGCAGGGTCAGGCCGGGCACGTCGAGCGCCCGGAACAACAGACCGGCTCCGAACGGCACCTCCACGCCGAGCAGGTCGATCGTGCGTAGTTCGGTCGTCGCTCCCGCAGCGAAATGACGCTTCTCGTAGAACTCGCGGTAATTGGGGAGATACGACTTGGGTACGGCACCCAGCACCGTTCCGCGGTGGATCACCACGGCGCAGTTGTAGAGCCGGGTTCCGTTGCGCAGCGGTGCCCCCACGACCAG
>JBDHZQ010000183.1:0-3595 GCA_039811945.1 Propionibacteriaceae bacterium | reverse complement strand
GCATGAGCACCGGACCGTTCGGCCAGCAGCCGTACCAGCCTCAGCAGGGGCAGCAGCCGTACCAGCCTCAGCAGGGGCAGCCGTACCAGCCTCAGCAGGGGCAGCCGTACCAGCAGCAGCCGTACCAGCCCCAGCAGCGGCCGTACAACCCACAGGGAGGCTACTCAGGCCCTGGCGGAATGCCGCCCGGCTTTCGGCCCAGCGCCCCACAGCCCGCGCGCAGTGGGGGCAGCAACGGCAAGATCATCGGGATCGTCGCGGGGGCGCTCGTGGTGGTGTTGCTGATCGGCGCAGGATTCATGTTCCTCGGCCGCTCGAGCACGCCCACGCCGGTGAGCCCGATCACGCCTACGCCGGTCAACCCAGGGACTCCAGGGACGACCACGACGCAGCCTGCGACACCGACCCCGTCACCCGGCCCGACGACCAAGTCGACACCGGCCTCCGGGGCCGTCGACCTCGGCAAGGGAGTATCGGTTACCCCGGCTGCCGGCTGGACCATCGAAGATCAGAATCTGGATCGCACGATCTTCGTCAAGGGCAACGCCTTCTTCATCGCCCAGGCGCTCACCGCGAAGGCAGGGCTGACCGGTCCTCAGATCGCTGACGCCTACATCACGTCGCAGGCGTCGAAGATGACCAACACGAAGAGGACCGAGGTCAAGACCCTGGACGTGCACCCGAGTCTGTCGGTGGGCCAGGCGCAGATTTCGGGTACGGCGACGGGTTCGAGCGGCTCGTACGCCCTCGGGCTCAGCGCGGTCGTCTCGGTGCGGACGTCGGATCAGGTGACGGCCATCGGCATCATCGGCTTCGACCCCGGTGCTGATCTGACCGAGATCTCCGCCGACTACCAGTCGATGATGGGCTCGATGATGCAGTCGCAGGTCACGTAGACCTGAGCCGGCCGGTAAGGCTCCGGTGGCGGGATGACGACGAGTCGTCCCGCCATCGGCATGTCTGGGTCGGGATCGGCGCAGCGAAACTTGTCAGTGCCTCCGCGTACGCTGCTCGGCATGCGTCCGGCAGATCAGGTTCAGCGAACGGTGGCCCCGCTGCGGGTCCGAGCCGACTTCGATCCCGCCGGTGACCAGCCGGCGGCGATCGACGAACTGGAACGGCGGCTGAGGGCCGGCGAGAACGACGTCATCCTGTTGGGGGCGACCGGCACCGGCAAGACCGCGACGATCGCATGGCTGGCCGAACGCCTGCAGCGCCCGTTGCTCGTGTTGCAGCCCAACAAGACCCTGGCTGCGCAGTTCGCCAACGAGTTGAGGCAGTTCTTCCCCGACAACGCGGTGGAGTATTTCGTCTCCTACTACGACTACTACCAGCCGGAGGCGTACGTTCCGCAGACCGACACCTACATCGAGAAGGACTCCTCGATCAATTCGGAGGTGGAACGCCTGCGGCACAAGGCCACGTATTCCTTGCTGACGCGACGCGACGTCGTCGTGGTGGCCACCGTGTCGGCGATCTACGGTCTGGGCACCCCGCAGGAGTACGTCGAATCCGCCGTGACGCTGCGGGTCGGTGAGGAATACGGGCGGGATGCGTTGCTCCGACAGCTCGTCGACATTCAGTACGTGCGCAACGACATGGCGGGTACGAGGGGGACCTTCCGGGTCCGGGGTGACACCGTCGAAGTGTTTCCCATGTACGAGGAACTGGCGTGGCGGGTGGAGTTCTTCGGTGACGAGATCGAGGCGTTGTCGACGCTCAACCCGTTGACGGGCAACGTCGAGTCGAACGACCAGGAGATGTACATCTTCCCGGCCACGCACTACTCGGCGGGGGCCCAGCGCATGGAGCGTGCGATCGCCGGGATCGAGTTCGAGCTCGAACAGCGGTTGGACGAGCTTCATGCCGACAGCAAGCTTCTCGAGGCCCAGCGCTTGCAGATGCGGACGTCGTACGACATCGAAATGATGCGGCAGATCGGCAGCTGTTCGGGGATCGAGAACTACTCGCTCCACATCGACGGTCGGGCCCGGGGGAGTGCGCCGAACTGCCTGCTCGACTACTTCCCCGAGGACTTCCTGCTCGTCATCGACGAGTCTCATGTGACCGTGCCGCAGATCGGAGGCATGTACGAGGGAGACATGAGTCGCAAGCGGATGCTGGTCGAGCACGGATTCCGACTCCCGAGCGCCATGGACAACCGTCCGCTGAGGTGGGAGGAGTTCGTGGAGCGGATCGGACAGACGGTGTACTTGTCCGCGACGCCGGGCCCCTACGAGCTGGCGAAGGCCGACGGATTCGTCGAACAGCTGATTCGACCGACAGGGTTGGTGGATCCCGAAATCGTGTTGAAGCCCACCAAGGGCCAGATCGATGACCTGATGGGCGAGATTCGGCTACGTACCGAACGCGACGAGCGGGTGCTGGTCACGACCCTGACCAAGAAGATGGCCGAGGACCTGACCGACTACCTCCTCGGCCACGGGGTGCGCACCCGCTACCTGCATTCGGAGGTGGACACGCTGCGTCGGATCGAGCTGCTGCGAGAGCTGCGATTGGGTGAATTCGACGTCCTGGTGGGAATCAATCTGCTCAGGGAAGGGCTCGATCTGCCGGAGGTATCCCTGGTCGCGATCCTCGATGCCGACAAGGAAGGTTTCCTGCGCAGTGAACGCAGCCTGATTCAGACGATCGGTCGCGCGGCGCGAAATGTGGACGGTCAGGTGCACATGTACGCCGACAAGATCACACCGTCGATGCGACAGGCGATCGACGAGACCAACCGTCGCCGGGACAAACAGGTGGCCTACAACGCCGCTCACGGCGTCGACCCGCAGCCCTTGCGCAAGAAGATCGCCGACATCACCGACATGCTGGCTCGCGAAGACGCCGACACGACGCATCTCCTGAACAATCGAGGCGTGAGAGGGCGTCGGCTGGCGCCTGTGCCGAACGTGAGTGTCCAGGGCAGGATCGCCCGCGACTTGTCCGGGCTCGCTGCCGGAGAACTGGCCGACCTGATCACCGACCTGACCGACGACATGCATGCGGCCGCAGCCGAGCTCCAGTTCGAAGTGGCCGGCCGTATCCGTGACGAACTGGTCGAGTTGAAGAAGGAATTGCGTCAAATGATGGAGGCCACGAAGTAGACGACAGCACGGCCTGCATCCCGCTTGTGGTCCCTCCGAGTTCGGTGGCGAGCACGTCGGGCACGGACCGACGCGCGCTGGGCGGGACCGGGGGAGCGCTCCGTCCACCACTAAACTCGGTGTTCTGCCCGGTTGAGGATCGGCGGAGGGACTTCGGATGAACGTGACGCCCATGGCTTGGGGTCTCACGATCGTCGTCCTTGTCGCTGTGCTCCTCGTCGACATCCTGATCATCGGTCGACGCCCCCATGAGCCGAGCACCCGCGAGTGCGCGACGGCCATCGGGGTCTACGTCGGCGCGGCCCTGCTGTTCGCGGCTGGGGTCTACTTTCTGAGTGGAGCCCGGTACGGCGGCGAATTCCTCGCCGGGTGGCTGACCGAGTACTCGCTCAGCGTCGACAACCTCTTCATCTTCCTGATCATCATGAGCAAGCTGAAGGTGCCGCGGCACCTCCAGCAGTTCGCCCTGCTCGTGGGAATCGTGC
>JBDHZQ010000182.1:0-3642 GCA_039811945.1 Propionibacteriaceae bacterium | reverse complement strand
CGCGTCGGGATAGACCGGACCGCCTTCCCAGATCTCCCGGTTGATAGCCCGGCGATCCGCATCGTCGCTGGTCTCGGGACTGCCGAAGTCGATGGTGCTCTCGGGCAGATCAGTCTCGTCCGCATCGTCACGCTGGTCGGTGCCCTGACCGTCGTTCATGGTCTCGCTCCTTCCCGGTGTCGCGAAACGACCTCGCCTCGTCGTCACCTTGTCCACCACAACCGTCCAGGCCGCGGTTCTACTCCCTCACCCCCGCTCCCGCATGAACGCGACTGGTGTGCGGGCAGAACAGGCAGCTGCCGTACCCCCTCGCCATCGCGAACCAACCGAAGCCGGGCGATCGTCGACCTGACGGAACCGTTCGTCGGAGGTAACGCGAACCACAACATTTGAGTAACGGCTCTTGTACACCACGCGTGCGGGGCAGCAGCCTTGCATCGCGGGCGGGTCCGAAGGTGCTTGTATGCGCATGACGCGACCAACAGGAGGTGTGCATGACCGCAGCCCCGGCAGAGGCACCACAGCGGATCAAACGCTGGCGACTGACCCCCCGCAACCGCCGTGATGCTCTCGTGTTCTTGGCTCTGGCACTGCCGAACCTGATCTTGATCGGCGCCTTCACCTACCGGCCCCTGATCATGAACATCTACTTCTCGACGCTGAACTGGACCCTTGGTTCCCAAACCGCGACGCCGATCGGCATCGACAACTACACCCGGTTCTTCACCACCGACGATGCGGGCATCGTGCTCAAGGCGACCGGACTGTTCGCGATCTTCACCGTGGGCGGATCGATGGTCCTCGGTCTGCTCGTCGCACTGGCGCTCAACACGAAGGTCAGGGGCAAGACCATCGCCCGCGCCACCGTGTTTGCGCCGTACGTCCTCTCCGGCGTCGGCGTCGGCCTGGTCTGGCTGTTCATCTTCGACCCGGTCTACGGCGTCTTCGCGTACGTACTGCGCGGCCTCGGGCAGCCCTCCCCCGCGTGGTTCAACGACCCGACGCTGTCGCTGGCCATGGTCATCGTCGTCTACGTGTGGAAGAACCTGGGCTACTGCGCGGTCGTCTACCTGGCGGGGCTCCAGAGCTTGCCCAGCGACATCATGGAGGCGGCGGCGATCGACGGGGCGGGGAGTTCCAGGCGGTTCTGGTACGTCTCCCTCCCCCTGCTCGGACCGACGACGTTCTTCCTTCTGATCACGACGATCCTCAGCTCGCTGCAAGCCTTCGACCTCATCAGGATCATGACCCCGACGTCGCAGGGAACGCGGACCTTGATCTACGAGTCCTACGTTCAGGGGTTCGGCGCCTACCAGCGCGCCGGGTATTCCGCCGCGATCGCCGTGATCCTGTTCGTCATCCTCATCACGTTCACGATCATCAACATCGTCTGGGCCGACAAGAAAGTGCACTACTCGTGAGGGACAAGGCGCTCAAGTCGATTCTCGGCGGCTACCTGCCGCTGATCCTGGTCACCCTGGTCGTTGCCCTGCCCCTGCTGTGGATGATCCTGTCGAGCTTCAAGCAGCCCAGCGAGATCATCACGCTGAACCTCCGCCTCTTCCCCGAGGACTGGAGTTGGACCAACTACTCCGAGGCGTTCAAGACCGCCCCGTTCGGCCGGTTCTTCCTGAACTCCGTGCTGGTCACCGCGGTCGGCGCGGCGATCAAGGTCGTGCTGGCGATCCATACGGCGTACGGCCTGGTCTTCGTGAAGTTCCCGTTCAAGAACGTGATCTTCGTCGCGATCCTGGTCGCGCTCATGGTCCCCCCGCAGGTCGCCATCCTGCCCAACTACGTGTTGATCGCCGGGCTGAACGGCCTCAATACCTACTGGGGGATCATCGTGCCGAGCTTGGGTACGGCATTCGGCACCTTCCTGCTCAGGCAGCAGTTCAAGACCCTGCCCGCCTCGATGCTCGAAGCCGCGGAAGTCGACGGCGCCGGGCACTGGCAACGACTGTGGCGCATCGTCGTCCCGGTCACCGTCCCCAGCATCGCGACCGTCGCCCTGGTGACGATCGTGAGCGAGTGGAACGAATACATCTGGCCGCTGATCATCACGACCGACCCGAACAAGATGACCCTCCCGGTCGGTCTGACCTTGCTGCAGAGCAACGAATCAGGCCCGCAGGGCTACGGCATCATGATGGCCGGCGCGGTCATCGTGATCCTGCCCGTGCTGGTCATCTTCTCCATGCTGCAGCGATACATCGTCGCGGGGCTCACCCAGGGTTCCGTCGCCAACTAACCAGCCAGTTCACCAACCGAAAGGACTATCCATGACCGGCTTCGATCGCAGGAACTTCCTCGCTCTCGGTGGCGCCGGACTGGGCGCTCTGGCGCTCAGCGCCTGCGGCGGTCCGACCACGACGACCTCGGGCTCGACCGGGTCGGCAGCAGCCGTACCCGACATCGACTTCTCCGGCGTCAAGCCGGCCGCGGAAATCACGTTCTGGTCGAATCATCCCGGCAAGAGCCAGGACATCGAGAACGCGCTGATCGCGAAGTTCCACGCCGCCCAGTCGGCGATCAAGGTCACGCTGGTCACGGCCGGCGCGAACTACGAGGAAGTCGCTCAGAAGTTCCAGACCGCCCAGCAGGGTGGCCAGTTGCCGCACGTCGTCGTGTTCAGCGACGTCTGGTGGTTCCGCTACTTCATCAACGACTCGATCATTCCGCTCGATTCGGCGCTGAAGACGCTCGACGTCAAGACCGACGACTACGTGGCCGGGCTCTACAAGGACT
The DNA here is from genome assembly GCA_039811945.1 of Propionibacteriaceae bacterium. Taxonomy (GTDB): domain Bacteria; phylum Actinomycetota; class Actinomycetes; order Propionibacteriales; family Propionibacteriaceae; genus Fen-668. The sequence continues at coordinate 894 of JBDHZQ010000182.1, read as the reverse complement.
ACCAGTACAACGGCAAGCAGTGGGCCGTACCGTATGCCCGGTCGACCCCGCTGTTCTACTACAACAAGGCCATGTTCAAGGCCGCCGGGTTGGAAGACCGGGCGCCGAAGACCTGGCAGGAATTCGCCGAATGGGCACCGAAGCTCAAGTCGGCGAACCCGTCGGCCCAGGTCGCGCACATGTACCCCGCCGCCTCCGACTACGACTCCTGGAGCCTGCAGAACAAGATCTGGGGTGAGGGCGGCGCCCTCAGCAACCAGTGGGACATCACCTGCGACTCGGCAGACGTCGCAAAGGCGCTGACGTTCACCCAGGATTCGGTCTACAAGGACAAGTGGGCCGGAGTGTCGGCCAAGGACGCATCGGCGGACTTCTCCGCGGGCGCGGCCTGCTCGTTCGTCGGGTCGACCGGTTCTCTCGTCGGTGTGCTGAACACGGCGAAGTTCGACGTGGGCGTCGGGTTCCTTCCAGGCGGCTCCAAGGCCACCGACATGGTGTGCCCGACCGGCGGTGCCGGGCTCGGCATCCCCAAGGCGATCACCAAGGAGCAGCAGTTGGCAGCCGCGACGTTCCTCAAGTTCCTCGGTGAGCCCGAGAACACCGCGGCCTTCGCGGAGGCGACCGGGTACATGCCCGTGCGCAAGTCGAGCGACATGAGCTCCGTCTACGCCAAGCGACCCCAGGCCAAGACCGCAGTCGAGCAGTTGAGCCACACCCGTCCCCAGGACTACGCACGCGTGTTCCTGCCGGGCGGCGACCGCGAGATCGGCATGGCGAGCGCCGACATCCTCACCCAGAACGCGAATGTGTCCGACCGGCTGGCCAAGCTCAAGACGACCCTGACCGGCATCTACACCAACGACGTCAAGCCGAAGCTCAAGTAGCAACGCGGGG
>JBDHZQ010000181.1:0-3647 GCA_039811945.1 Propionibacteriaceae bacterium | reverse complement strand
ACGGGACGCCTCTGCGGACCAGCCCGGTTTCGAGAACCTGCCGCCATCGAGCGAGGGTCACGGCCCGGTCGTGGGCTTCGACACGGGCGACCGGGGTGGTGGCGGCGGCCATGACCGCGAGCGCTGTTGACGAGACGGACCAGGGCGTTTGTTGGGCAGCGAGGTCCGCGACAGCGTCGGAATCGCCGACGACGTACCCGGCCCTGACCCCCGGGATTGCCCAATGCTTGGTGAGGCTGCGAACGACCACGACGCCAGGCTGCCGGGTGCCTGCCAACGACTCCCGCTCGTCCACGACTGAATCCATGAATGCTTCGTCCACGACGACGAGGCGCCCGGGCCGGGCCAGTGACCGGATGGCCGACATGGGGTGGAGCACGCCTGTGGGGTTGGTGGGATTGCCGACGACGACGAGATCGGCAGCGGCGGGGATGCGGTCGGGTTCGAGGGCGAAACCGCGGGCGGGGTGCGCGACGACGGATGTGACCGTGTGTCCGGCCCGCAGGAGGGCCGCGTGGGGCTCGGTGAACTGGGGGTGTACGACGACGGGGTGCCGCCAGGCTCGGGCCCGGGCGACGAGGGTGAAGGCCTCGGTCGCTCCTGCGGTCGGAAGTAGCTCGCAGGCGGGGCGGTCGTGGAGATGGGAGAGATGGGTACGGGCCAGATCCGGATCCGGGTAGCGGCGGACCTCGTCGAGGGAATCGCGCAGTGCCGCGGCCAGCCACGCTGGTCGCTCGCCGTCGAACACGTTGACCGCGAAGTCGAGCAAGTCCGGGCGGGTTTCCTGGTCGCCGTGACGAAGTAGGTGGGCGGGTACCGGCATGTGAGGCTCCCGCTCGTCTCGCCAGGGTCGTGGTCGGGCGCGGGGCTGGTCTTCGGACTGTGCTGGTCGGTCGGACCGACGAGCTCACCGCAGCGGGCCTGTGCCGGAATCTCACCGGCTTCCCAGATTCTCCTCGTTCCGACGCGTGAATCGCGGGTCGGAACGAGGCACCTCGTGCCTGTGGTCCACCCTAGACCCCGCGCCGACGGGTCGAGACCAAGAAGAGTGCGGCGGAGGTCGACGCTCAGCCGATGTCCTCGCCGGCCAACGCTTTGGCGGCGAGACGCTCTTCCTCACTGACCTCCCAGACTTCCCGTGCCGCGAACAGCGCGAGCCCGATGATGACGCAGCCGAGGATCAGATCGGGCCAGCCGGACCTGGTCCAGACCGTCACGAACCCCATCCCGATGATGGCGATGTTCACCAGCACGTCGTTGCGGGCGGAGAGGAAGGCTGCGGCGCTGAGGGAGCCACCGGCATGCCGGACCCGCGCCAAGATCCACGCGCTGGTGCCGTTGACGACGATCGCGCCGAGGGAGGCGAGCACCAGCGGCACTACCTCCGGCGCCTGGGGTCGGGAGAAGCGTTGGAAGGCTTCGACGGCAGCGAATGCGGCCGGCGCGAGAATGATCACCGTCATCGCCTTGCCGAGTACGGCGCGGCGCGCCAAGGGCCAACCCAGGGCGATGAAGATCAGAAGGTTGACTGACGTGTCTTCCAGAAAGTCGACGCTGTCGGCGAGCAGGGACACCGATCCCGCCGTGAGAGCGACGGTGAACTCGACGAAGAAGTACGCACAGTTGAGCAGGGCGACGATGAGTACGGCTCGACGCAACTGCCGGACGTCGATCACGAGCTTCCTCCCGCGGACGTGCTTTCGGGGATGTCATCAATCTAGACGTACTTCAGGCCCTCGCCTCGTCGTCGAGGAGCCCGACGAGCTCGATCTCCTTGACCCAGGCGTTCGCCTCGGCCACCGCCTCATCGAGCGACAGGCTTACGCCGCCCGAGGTTGCGGCTCGGGCGAAGTCGTCGGCCCAATGTGGATGAGCCACGAGGGTCGGGGGCCAAGCACGAGTTGCGAGGCCAAGCTGAGCGGCCTCATCGGTCCGAGCGGCGAACACCGCCATCGCGGCCCGTCGGACCTCAGGCAGTGCCGGGCTTCCGGTCGACCTGGCGAGGTCGCGGAGCAGGAGTAGGTCGACGACGTCACGGGCGCGATCGTTGATCGAGTCCGGCGGCTCGTGCGGGTCGGAGACGGCGTGGAGCTTCTGCGCGATCTGGAAGCGCATGGCGATGCCACGAGGGCGTCCGGATCGGGTAGGCCGAAGCCGCCCAGCGGTGGCGGCTCGATGGTTTCGTGCTCATCGCTCACGCCGGCCTCGTCGGGTGACACCTCGAACTGGATCCTCCGCCAGGTCACACCACGCAGTTCCAAGATGATGTCGAAGCGGCGAGGCTTGATGATCTTGGCCGGGACGTTGACCACTTCCACTTCGCCGCGGCGAAGTGTGAGCGGTCCCCACGGTTCGTCGAGCGCCTCGTCCAAGGCGAGGATGAATTGATCGAGGTCGCCTCGGATCAGGCCGTCGACGTCCTTGGTGGTGCGGGCCGTGGCCGGCAGACGGTGTTGGATCAGGGTGCCGCCCTTGAGCAGGAACAGGTGCCGCCCCTCAGCATCGAGGGCTCGTTGCACGGCGGCGATCGCCACGGACGATGCGACGAGCCAGCCGAGCCGGCCGCCTCGCGCCTCGTCGCCGAGCTTGCCCTCGGCCTGGGCAATCCAGGTGTTGAGGACCTTGGCCGAGACCGGCTCCTTGGTCTTTGGCTTCAGCGTGCGCAGTAGGCGGCCAGCCTGGAGCCGAGGCGTTCATCGCTCATGGCGAGTCTCCAGCGCGGCGGCGAGCTCGTCGCGTTCGGTCGCCGTGAGGTAGCCCTGCGCGTGTCCGCGCTCGATCGCCTGGCGCAGCAGGTACGTCGGCGTGCCGAAGGCCAGGCATTGGGCGATGGCTGTCGCCGGCGTGACCGTAGGGATCTCCTGCCACCAGCCGATCTGCTTCGGGGCGAGGTCTTCGTAGTGCACGACGTAGTCGTCGCCGCCCGTCCTACGGAAGCGGCGCCGCTTGCCGACGGTGAGGTGGATGCGGTTGGGGTTCACGTCGCTGATGCCGTAAGCGTCCAAGGCCGTCTCGTGCGACAAGGCCGCCTCGGGCACCCGGGTCCACAGGACCGCGAGCATGAGGTTGTCGTGGTCCCCGACCGGATATTGCGGAAAGCGGTAGACGCCGTGCGCCGCCCGCCCGAGCGTGCCGCGGTGGACGAGCATCTGGAGCGCGTGCTTGTCGATGCCCATTTCGGTGGCCTGTCGAGCGGTCACAAAACCGCGTTGCGTGGTGGCGATCTCCCACAGCTCATGGCGTGCCAGCAACTTAGCGGTCATGACAGAAGTGTAATGGAACCGTGACACTATTGCCATGGACTCATCATGTCCCGCTTCGTCTTCCAGGGCGAACGCCTGGTCGAGGAGCTCGGCGGTCAGCGGGTTCACGACGGCAGCGCGATCACTCGGTTGGAGCGGGTGTACGACTCGTTGCCGAGCTCCTTGAGCAGGGCATCACGGCGGGCGACGCCGATCTCGCTCAGCGCGTAGCCACGGAAGGCGGGTAGCACTAACCGGCTCATGTGCCCAGATGCTCGGCGAGCTCCTCGACCCCGATGAGGGGCTGCAGCCCCAGTTCTGTGGCGATCATGCCCATCAGGTGTGCGAGCCGAACCGAGCACCCCCGAGGCAACCGGAACCGATGGCGATGACACCCGCCCGGTC
>JBDHZQ010000180.1:0-3685 GCA_039811945.1 Propionibacteriaceae bacterium | reverse complement strand
TCTTGTCCATCGCGCTCGTCAAGGCTGTCGCCGTCACGGGTCCACCCTAACGACACCGGAGCTGCCGTCAGCGACCAGGCGGACCCGCCCAGGCACCGGGAGTCGCCCGCGCCCCGCCCGCGGCGACCGCGGGGAAACACACCGGTGAGGTGAAACCCCGCTCCGCGAAGGTCACCTCCACAGCCGCGATCACCGCGGCGACCAATTCCGCCCTGACCAGGGCGATCGCCGACCCGCCGAAGCCACCGCCGGTCATCCGGGCGCCCAGGGCCCCCGCCGCCAGCGCCGCTTCGACCGCGGTGTCCAGTTCGGCACAGGAGACCTCGAAGTCGTCGCGCAACGACACGTGTGACGCTGTGAACAGCACTCCGAGATCGTCGAACCGTTCCTCCTGGAGCGCGACGACCGCGTCGCGCACGCGCTGGATCTCCGACACCACGTGCCGGGTACGGCGCCGCAGCACTTCGTCGTCACTCAGGGTCTGGAGCGCAGCCGCGAGCCCGTCGTACGGCACCTCCCGCAGCGTGGACACGCCGAGCCTTGCGGCCGCTCGCTCGCACTCGGCCCGGCGGTCGCCGTACTGCCCGTCCCCCAGCGAGTGGGTCGCGCGGGTGTCGATGACGACCAGGGCCAGACCGTGCCCGGCGAGATCGAACGGCACGTGCTGCACCGAGTGGTCCTGACAGTCGAGCAGCAGCGCGTGCCCCGGCAGGCTCCGCAGGCTGGCGGCCTGGTCCATGCCGCCGGTCGGCGCCTGGGCGATGTGGTTCTCGGCCCGTTGACAGAGGCCGGCCAGCCGGGCGCGTGACGCATCGTCGGCGAGCAGTCCCAGACCGTACAGGTCACTGGCGGCGGCTCCGACCGCCCCCTCGAGAGCCGCAGACGACGACAGCCCTGCCCCGATCGGCACCTCGCTGGAGATCGCCACGTCCATCCCGCCGACTCCGAATCCCGCTTCGGCCAGGGCGAATACGACGCCGGCGGCGTAGCGACCCCAACCCCTCGGCACCCCAGGCGCGATCTGGTCGAGACCCACCACCGTCATGCCGTGGACCCCGGTGGAGACGAGCCGTACCTGGAAATCGTCACGCCTCGACGCGGCCGCGTACGCGCAATGCGGCAGTGCGATCGGCAGCACCAACCCGCCGTTGTAGTCGGTGTGCTCGCCGATCAGGTTCACCCTCCCCGGCGCCTCCCACACGCCGGCCGGCTCAGCGTGGAAAGCTCGGCGGAACGCCTGGACGGACAGCTCGGGCGCAGGGAGCGTCATGGATCGGACCTTTCGCAGATCGGCGAACTCGGCGGTCGCGGACGTCGCTTACTCTATGAGCCGCCTCGCGGATCGCGACGACCCACCTGCCCTGAGCTTTACGCTGCACGCATGGAATTGCCGCTGCTCGATGCCCGCGACCAGAGGATTCTGGGTTCTCTGCTGGAAAAGCAGGTGACCGTGCCCGCGTCGTACCCCCTCACCCTCAATTCCCTGCGCCTGGCCTGCAATCAATCGTCGAGCCGGGAACCGGTCGTCGACTACTCCGAATCCGAGGTCGACGAGACGTTGAGGGAGTTGAAGAAGCGCGGCTTGGTGCGGTTCGTGGTGGTGCAGGGGCAGCGGGTGATCAAGTACCACCAACTGCTCGACGAGGTGCTCGGCCTCGAACCCGCCGAGCGAGCACTGCTCACGGTGTTGCTCTTGCGGGGCGCCCAGGCGCCCGGCGAACTGCGGACCCGCACGGAGCGGCTGCACCCGTTCGCCGATCGCGCCGAGGTGCAGCGCACCTTGCAGGCCATGCGCGAGTGCGACCCTCCCCTGGTCATCCAATTGGCCTTGCGGCCGCGAGAACAGGATCGCCGCTGGGTGCATCTGCTGGGCCCGGTGGACAGTGGCGCCGTGGCCGTCGCGGCGCCGCAGACCGACCGTGACGCCGTACTCGCGGGTGGAGCGGAAGCGCGAGATGCGTCGGTACGGCAGACGTACGGCATCGTCGCCGAGGAGTACGGCATCCGCTTCTCAGACGAACTCGCCCACAAGCCGTTCGATACCTGGCTGCTCGATCGGATCGTGGAACTGAGCGCCGGCCCGGTGGCCGATGTGGGCACGGGACCCGGACAGGTGGCGGCGTACCTCGCCGAGGTCGGCGCCGAGGTGGTCGGCTTCGACGTGTCAGAGGGGATGGTCGCCGAGGCGCAGGTGCGACATCCGGAGGTGACGTTCGAGGTCGTCGATCTCCGGCGGCTCCTCCGCCCGCGCGCGGCGGCCGGTTGGGGCGCGATCACGGCCTGGTACGCGTTGGTGCACTTCGCCGAATCGGAGTTGCCCGAGGTGCTGCGTGGGCTGGGTGCCACGCTGACCCCGGGCGGCTGGTTGGCCTTCGCCGTCCACGTCGGACCCGACACCCGGCACGTCACCGACTGGTTCGGCCACGCCGTGGAGGTGGACTTCGTGCTCCACGAGCCTGGCGTGGTACGGGCAGCCGTCGCCTCTGCGGGGCTCGAGATCGTCGAGTGGTACGTGCGCGGGCCCTATTCGCAGGTCGAGGTCGAGACCGAACGGTTGTACGTGCTGGCTCGCCGACCCGCTCCGACCCCCCGCTGAGGCGAGGTCAGCCGTACCAGGAAGACGCGATCAGCCGTTCCAGTTGAGCTTCTCGTTGTACCGACGCTTGTGGGCGATCCACGTCTGCAAGCCCCAGTCGGACCAGTCCACCGGCGTGCCGTCGAGAGCATCGACCAGGGCGTCGAACCGCCAGTGCCAGCCGGCCAGCGTCTTGGCGTCCCACGACGGATCCAGCGGCAGCGTGGCGCTGAAGGCGAGGTCGGTGGCGTCGCCGTCATCGGTCAGCTCGAACCTGAGCTTGCCGAAGGCGTCGGTGTCGTACTCGACCACTCGGCCGTCGACCAGTTCCGAAACCGTCCCCACGGCCCGCGGCTGCAAGCCCTCCTCGTCGGAGTTCAGCCACTGCAGGTCGACCGTGCCGCCCTCGACGAGGTCGAGGTGGTTGGCCTTGGCCCACCACTGCTCCATCTTCGCCGGATCGGTGATCATCGCCCAGACCTCGCCGGCCGGATGCTCGTACCGACGGTCGAACGCCAAGCGGGACACACCCGGCGTCGGGTGTGTGACCTGACCATCACGCTGCTTCATCTGTTCCACCGTCCTGCTTCGGGGTCTGCGTGGCGGCAGGCTATCGGCGCCGGTCGAGTCGACACCAGGGTCAGGCAGTCGCTTGCCAGAGCGTTCCCTTGAGTCTGATCGACTCAAGCCTAGACTCGTTAGCAGTCGCACCGTCAGAGTGCCAACTTCAGGAGGACACCATGGCACGCACGTTCGATCCGTTCAGGGAGATCTTCGGGGAGGCATCGCGCACGATCGGAATGCCGATGGATCTGGTTCGCCAGGGCACGACGTTCGTCGCGTCGATCGATCTGCCCGGCGTCGACCCCGCGAGCATCGACATCGACGCCGAGGAGCGGACGCTCACCGTCAGGGCTCAGCGGTCGGCCGATCCCAAGGTCGCGGGCGAGCAGTGGCTCGTGCGCGAGCGCCCCACCGGCACCTTCGCTCGGCAACTGACCCTGGGCAGCGGTCTGGCCTTGGACAAAGTCGAGGCGTCGTACGAGGACGGCGTCTTGACCCTTCGAATTCCGATCGCCGAAGCGGCCAAGCCGCGCAAGATCGCGGTCA
>JBDHZQ010000179.1:0-3766 GCA_039811945.1 Propionibacteriaceae bacterium | reverse complement strand
TGGCAGCACTCGGAGTTTCGTCGTGGCTGGTCTGCGTGCGGCTGGTACCGCAGGTCACATTCGCCCCGGCGCTGTCGCCGGACGGCCGTCGACTCAAGATTCCGGGGTCCGTCTACCTGCTAGGCCTGATGGCGATGGGGTTCGGCCTGGCCGAGGGTACGGCGATCGACTGGTCCGCTCTGCATGTCACGGACGTCACGGGGGTGGCACCCGGCGTCGGCGCGTTGGGCCTGACCATGGTGTCGGGGTTCATGATGGCGATTCGGTTCGCCGGCGACTGGATCGTGAACAAGACCAGCCGGGTGGTCGTCGTCAGGGTCGGTGCCGCCGTGGCTGCCCTGGGATTTGCGATCTGCACGCTGACATCGGCGTTGCCGCTCGTGCTCACCGGCTGGGCCCTGGTCGGGCTCGGGGTTGGCATCATCGCTCCGCAGGTGTACGCCGCCGCCGGCTACATCGCCGGCGCGCGCGGGCTATCCGTCGCAGTCTCGTTCGGGTTCACGTCGATCCTGGCCGGTCCCGCCGTGATCGGAGGACTGGTCCATGCCGTGGGGATCCAGCAGGCGATGGCCGTACCCGCCGCGCTCGTGGCACTCGTCATCGTCGGTGCCCAGGTCATGCGCGCCGGCGACGAGGCGGCTGCTGCACACGCGGCCTCGACCGAGTAGCGGCCAGCGCGCCCAGCGGTCTTCGAGCTCAACTGACCGCCACGATGCCGTGCGCACCGCGTTCGGCATCCACCATGACGTGGTTGACGACGGGATAGTGTCCGGCTTCAGGGAAGGTGAGTTCCACGAAACCCCCTTGTGCCGGCAGCAATCCGAGCGCCTGGCTGCCTGTGGAGCCCGATCCGTCGGCCCCCGCGCGCAGTTCGTACCTGCCTTCCTTCCAGACCGTGTCGAACTGGCCACCGACGACGTGGAAGCTCAACGGCCTGTTCGGTCCGGCGGCCAGCACCCAGAAGCGCACCCGCTCACCGACCTTCGCCTGGAACGGAACCTGGTCGTACTGGTTGGCGATCCCGTTGAACACCACCTTGTCCGGACGCTCAGCGAACACCTTGTCGGCGTCGACCTCCGTCGCGTCCTGCGGGGTCGAGGCCGCCGAGGTGAGGAAGATCTCCGACTGCACGAGCACGTACGAGCGGTCGACCGTCGGCAACCCGTCCGGCTCGATGACGACTGCTCCGGTCATGCCGGCGCCGATGTGGACGCTCATCGGCATCGTCGAGCAGTGGTACATCCAGATCCCGGCTCGTTCCGCCGTGAAGCGGTAGGTCAACGTCTCCCCGGGTGCGATCGTGCGCATGGGCCGGTCCGGCGCGAGGGCACCGGCGTGGAAGTCGATCGAATGGCCGATCGAACCGTCGTTGACCAACGTGACCTCGAACACGTCACCGACTCGCCCGTGAAGCGTCGGCCCGACGCTGCCGCCGTTGTAGGTCCATCGACGCTGCCAGATTCCCGGCGCCACTTCGAGCGGCACCTCCTGCACGCGCAGTGTCACCGGTCGCACTCGCTCGGCCGTGAGCGGCGGCAGAACGGGATCGAACGTGTGAGACAACGGGGCCGCAGATCCGGTCGTGGCGTGGCCGCCATGGTCACTCGGCGTCGTCGAGGCACCCGCCACGGCGATGTCGAACACCATCCCCATCTGACGATGACCAGCGACACTGCAATAGCCCTGGATCGACGCACCGACGATCCCAGCGTCGAGTTCGGCGGATTCGCCCGGTTTGAGCCGTGGCGTACGGGCACTGCCCACCACGAGATCGTGCGAGGTCGTCGGATCGGTGTTGGTCACCGTGACGACCAGCCTGTCGCCGCGGGCGACCGTGACGCTATTGGGGTGGAACGCCATGCCCTGGGTGGTGACCGCGATCCTCACCGTCTTCCCGGTGGGCGCCACGCTGCCCGACGCCGCCGCGGCGGTCGGTAGCCCGGCGGCGACCGGATCGATTCCGACACCAACGGTGATGGCCAGCACGAGAGCGGTGACCGCGCCGACGAGTTGTCCGTACGACCAGGGCGTGCGAGCCTGCTCGGCCTTCGCGGCCGCTATCCGCTGTTTCGCCGTACCCGCGCCCACGTCTAGCACCCCAGACCCAGCGCCCTCGCCGACGGCCGCAGCTGCCTGCTGGCGTGCCTTCGCCGAAGCCGAGGCGCCCTTGACGATCAACGGCAGGAACATCACGAACCCGACCAGCACCAGTCCGGAGACGGTCACCCGGACCCAGGACGGCGACGGCAACAGCCAAACCAGGATCCCGGCATTGATCACGACCAGCCGCCACGTCGCGGCTCGATTCAGCCAGCCTTGGCCGGCCCTCACCACGTTCGGGCCGCCTCCGATCACCGACGGCACGAGGTACGACAACGCTCCCGTGAGCAACTGGGCACCGAACCCCGCAGCCAGCACCGCGGCCACCGTCGGCAAGGAATCGGTGATCCGCGACCAGGCACCCGGCCGTACCACCAGAACGCCCAGCCAAACCACCCCGACGGCCCCCCAGACCAACGCGGCCCCCACCGACGCCGGGGCGAACTCGCGGAACCAGTGAGTGCGCATCGGCCGTACCAAGGCACGCCCCCACCAGATCAAACCGGCGGCGTACGCGACGAGGCCCACGAACGCCAGCCACCGCTGCCCGACCAGGGCACCGCCCTCGATCACGACCAATCCACCCAGCAAGACCGGAAGTGCCTGTCGTGCGAGGTGCTCGGCGCGATCGTCCATCCGGACCCGCAACATGGTCGGCCAGAACGTCACCAACGTGCCGGTGACGGTCAGGCCGAGCCACCCCAGCACGTTCGCCGCCAGGTGGGCCAGCAGCAGACGCGCGTGCCATTCGTCACCCCAGCCGCGAGCCAGGGTCGCGCCGAACGACACACCCACGATCAGACACGCTGCCGCCGCGACGTAGTAGTGACTCACGATCCGGAACCGGTTCGGCAAGGCCCGCTTGAGTTCTCGCACGAGGTAGGCGGAGTGCCACACCACCGAGATGCCGACCGCACTCGCACCGGCGACCACCAGCCACCAGGCCTGGATCGGCACTCCGACGAAGACGGCGGCCGACCCAGCCGCGAGCACGAGGATGCGCGCGTCAGCCGAAGGATCGGGCGGGCGCCGCAGCAGCGTCTGGGCGAAGTGTTCGCTCCACACCAGCGCCGCGTGCGTCAAGGCCCCCAACAACACCAGGTGGATCATCAGCCAGACCGACCCTGGAACCCACCGATGCACACCGGTCAGGACGACGACCGCCCCGAGCCAGAACAGCGACACGTAATCCCGGAGGGGCTGGGTTCTAGTCCCCTTCATCGCGCCGTCACCACCAGGAAGGCCGACACGACGACGAAGAGCACCAGCGAGATCACGGTCAGGACCGACCCGATCTGCCAAAGGTCGTGCGCCCCGGCGAGATCACCAGTGATCCTGATCGCCATCCCGCCGTGCAGCGTGGCGAGCGGCAGCCACGAGACGGGCCGGTACGGCAGCGCGCGGCCCAGCACCGCCGGCAGGATGATCGGCGCGTGGGCCATCACCATCGAGACTCCGAACCCCAGGAATGTGGCGTGGATGACGATGTCGTACGTGGCCGTGGTCGTGGGGGTTCCGACGGTGAGCCAGGTCAGCCCGGCCACGACCAACCAGACGTAGCCGGCCATCAGAGCGGCGGCGTTGTAGCGACGCAGGCCAGTCGTGCGGATCATCCGCCGCGGCACGTCGTCTCGCAGCAGCCACAGGGCCGTCACGACGATCACTG
>JBDHZQ010000178.1:0-3971 GCA_039811945.1 Propionibacteriaceae bacterium | reverse complement strand
GATGCCGCTGAAGGTCGTACCCAGTCCGGTCGACTCCGGGTGGGCCTCGCCGTACGCGGCGATCCGCGCGTTCGCGACCTCCGCGAGCTGGCTGACCTCCGGGACCGCGAGCCCTCCCGGCCGATCCACCTCACCGCAGACCTCGACGACGATCGCACTGGCTACGTCGCCGGCCGCGTGACCGCCCATGCCGTCGGCGACAGCCCACAGAGACTGGCCGACGTAGACCGCATCTTCGTTGTGGTCACGCACCTGCCCGGTCGAGGTCAGGGCCGCGCTGAGCACCGCGTCGTTGCCGTTCCCCACGCCTGTCCCCCTTGCGTTGCGCGCAACAAGATAGCGCACGTGCTCTCCGCTTAAGGAAGCGCAGATCAATGCTGTTCCGAGCGAGGACGTGCCGGGCGGGATGAGCCGGTACCACCACATCTCGTGGTCGTACCGGGCGTACGGGTAGAGATATGGGGGTAGCGGATCGCCCGATCCGGTGCGCCGCAGCCGGGACATGATTGATCAGCGTTTCCTTAACGGTCGATCGTGGGCCGTAGGGCGGGCACCCAGAACGCGAGGACGAGGATTCCAACCCCGAGCGCTGTCATGACGGCGACATCGACCCAGCGGCCACGTACGGCCAACAGGCCGGCTTTCGCCGGGGGCAGGACGGTGCGCAGCCCCGCCCCGATCAGCAGGGCGCCGCCCATGATCGCGCTGCCGCGACGCCAGTGCCCGGGCGGCAGGGCGGCGTACAACGCCCCCGCCGCGAAGACCACGACCGTGACGAACCAGGCCCACTGCCGGCGGGCCATCGCGGCGACGCCGCGCCGCTCCCCCAACGGTGTCTGTCGTCGCTCGGTGGTCATCTCATGCGACGCTCTCGGCCCGCTCCACCACGTTGGTCAGCAGCATCGCCCGAGTCATGGGCCCTACGCCTCCCGGGATCGGCGCCACCCACGAGGCGACGTCCCACACCGAGGGGTCGAGGTCTCCCGCCAGGCCGTTCTCGGTCCGGGAGATCCCTACGTCGACGGCGACCGCGCCGGGCTTCAGCATGTCTCCGGTCACGAGGCCCGCCACGCCCGCTGCAGCCACGACGATGTCGGCCTCACGGGTGACCGATGCCAGGTCCCGGGTGCCGGTGTGACACAGGGTGACGGTCGCGTTCTCCGACTTACGGCTCAGCAGCAGACCGAGCGGCCGCCCGGCGGTGATGCCCCGGCCGATGACGACCACGTGGGCCCCGGCGACCGGGATTTCGTGGCGGCGCAGCAGGGCGACGATCCCACGCGGCGTGCAAGGCAGCGGCGCCGGGATGCCCAACACCAGACACCCGAGGTTCCTCGGATGAAGTCCGTCGGCGTCCTTGAGTGGGTCGATCCGTTCGAGCGCGGCGGATTCGTCGAGGTGCCGCGGCAGGGGCACTTGCACGATGTAGCCCGTACAGGCCGGGTCCTCGTTGAGCCGATCCAGCTCTTCGTCGAGCCGCGCCTGAGTGGTGTCCGCCGGCAGGTCGACCCGAATCGACTGGATCCCGACGCTGGCACAGTCGCGGTGCTTGCCCGCGACGTAGGAGTGGCTGCCGGGGTCGTCACCGACGAGCACCGTACCCAGCCCGCACGCGATCCCCGCCTCCGCCAGTGAAGCGACCCGCTGCCGCAGGTCACGCCGGATGGCAGCGGCCGCAGCCTTGCCGTCGAGCAGTTGTGCTGTCACAGACATCCCCTCGTCAGTGGAAGAAGTGCCGGTTGCCGGTGAAGTAGAGCGCGACCCCGGCCGCCTGGCACGCCGCGATCGTCTCGTCGTCACGCACCGAGCCACCCGGCTCCACGATCGCACGGACACCGGCGTCGATCAGAATCTGCGGCCCGTCGGCGAACGGGAAGAACGCGTCGGAGGCGGCCACCGAGCGCGCCGCCCGATCTCCGGCCCGTTCCACGGCGAGGCGGCACGAGTCCACCCGGTTGACCTGGCCCATCCCGACCCCGACCGAGGCTCCCCCTGACGCCAGCAGGATCGCGTTCGACTTCACGGCTCGGCAGGCCCGCCACGCGAACGCCAGGTCGGCCAGCGTGGCGCCGTCGACGGGCTCGCCCGCTTTCAACTGCCACCCCTCCGGTGTGTCGCCGGGGGCATCGAGGCGGTCCGGCTGCTGCACGAGCACGCCGCCGGAGATCGGCTTGAGTTCGTGGGTGAGGCGGGGGTACGGCTCGGCCACCAACAGCCGTACGTTCTTCTTCTTGCGCAACACCGTCAACGCCTCGTCGTCGAACGCCGGAGCGATCACGACCTCGGTGAACACCTCGGCCACCTGACGTGCCATCTCGACCGTGATGGTCCGGTTCGCGGCGATGACGCCACCGAAGGCGGACACGGGGTCGCAGGCGTGGGCTAGCCGGTGTGCCTCGGCAATGTCGGTACCCACCGCGATCCCACATGGATTGGCATGTTTGACGATCGCGACCGTGGGCTCGGCGAAGTCATACGCGGCACGGTAGGCGGCGTCGCCGTCGGTGTAGTTGTTGTACGACATCTCCTTGCCGTGCAGCTGGGTCGCGCTCGCGATCCCCCCCGCCCCGGAATCGGACGTGTACAGCGCCGCAGCCTGGTGGGAGTTCTCGCCGTACCGCAGCCCGGCCGCCTTGGCGTACGACACCCCCACCCACGAAGGCAGGACCGGGTCGTCCTCGGCCAGGTGCTCCCCCATCCACGTCGCGACGGCAATGTCGTACGTCGACGTGTGTACGAACGCGGCCGACGCCAGCGCCTTCCGCTGGGCGAGCGTGAATCCGCCGTCGGCCAGCGCCTGGACGACCTGGCCGTACTGGGCCGGCGACGTCACGATCGCCACGCTCGGATGATTCTTCGCTGCAGCCCGCACCATCGACGGCCCACCGATGTCGATCTGCTCCACGCACTCGTCGACGCCCGCGCCCGAAGCGACGGTCTCGGTGAAGGGGTAGAGGTTGCTGACCACGAGGTCGAAGGGCTCGATTCCGAGGTCGGCGAGCTGCGCGACGTGGGAATCCAGCCGCCGGTCCGCGAGGATCCCCGCGTGCACCCGCGGGTGCAGGGTCTTGACTCGCCCGTCGAGACACTCGGGAAAGCCCGTCAGCTCGGCCACCTCGGTCACCGTCGCACCGGCCTCGCGCAACCGGGCTGCCGTACTCCCGGTCGACACGACCTCGACGCCGTGCTCGACCAGTGCTGCGGCCAGCTCGGCCAGGCCGGTCTTGTCGTACACACTGACCAGTGCGCGGCGGATTCCGATGCGATCGGTCATGGTTGCCTTTCGGTCGTGGCAAGGGCTTTCACGGTGTCGACCAGCAGCCGCCGCTCGACGATCTTGATCCGTTCGTGGAGGGTGGTCTCGTCGTCGTCCGGCAGGACGGGTACGGGTTCCTGGGCGATGATCCGCCCGGTATCGACGCCCTCGTCGACCACGAACACCGTGCAGCCGCTCACCTTGACCCCGTACTCCAAGGCATCCCGTACGCCGTGCGCACCCGGGAATGCCGGCAGCAGCGCGGGATGAGTATTGATCATCCGGTCACGGAACCGATCGAGAAATGCCTGGCCCACAATCTTCATGAAGCCTGCGCTCACCACGAGGTCCGGCGTGTACGCGGCGACTGTCTCGGCCAATTCCCGGTCCCACACGGCCCGATCGTCGCCCTTGCGCAACGGACGAACGAACGTCTCGATGCCGG
Source organism: Propionibacteriaceae bacterium (assembly GCA_039811945.1). Classification (GTDB taxonomy): domain Bacteria; phylum Actinomycetota; class Actinomycetes; order Propionibacteriales; family Propionibacteriaceae; genus Fen-668. The sequence goes on along the minus strand of JBDHZQ010000178.1, from coordinate 270 downwards.
CCAGCCGAGCCCGCGCCAACCCGTACGCGCTCGCCCGGTCGGCGCCCACGGCCACGATGTCGACGGGCAGTTCGCCGGCCGCAACGGCGTCGACGAGAGCCTGCAGCAAGGTGCCCGACCCCGAGACGAGCACCACGACACGCAGACGTGGGTCCTCGGAGTGCACGCCGACACCCTACCGGCGCCGGTCAGTCGTCTTGCTCGTCCGGTTCGGGGGCGGAATCGGCCGTACCCGGCCCGTTTCGTGTGACGAGGACCGTGTCCGACTCG
>JBDHZQ010000177.1:0-4005 GCA_039811945.1 Propionibacteriaceae bacterium | reverse complement strand
ACGAACGTGTCCGGCGGTCAGCGGCAACGCCTGTCAATCGCACGAGCCTTGCTGCGCAAACCGGACATCTACATCTTCGACGACTCGTTCTCTGCCCTCGACGTTGCCACCGACGCGCGGTTGCGAGCGGCTCTGGTGCCGGAGACGAAGGACGCGGCTGTCCTGATCGTCGCCCAGCGGGTGTCCACGATTCGTACGGCCGACGAGATCCTCGTGCTCGAGAACGGCCGGATCATCGGTCGCGGCACCCACGACGAACTCGTCCGGACGTGCCCGGAGTACGCCGAGATCGTCGACTCCCAGCTGAGCGCCGAGGAGGCAGCGGTATGAGCGACACGACGACCAAGACGGCCGAGGCGCCGAAGGTGGCCAACGAGCGGCCGAAGTTCGGGCCTCAGCGGCGCGGCGGCCCGATGGGGCACGGCCCGGGCATGGGCAGCGGAGAGAAGGCGGTCAACTTCGGGCCCTCGATGAGGCGCCTGGTCGGGCAACTCGCGCCGGAAAAGGTCAAGGTCACGATCGTCGTCGTGGTGGCCGCGATCGGCGTCGCCTTCAACGTGGTCGGCCCGAAGCTGCTAGGCAAGGCAACCGACGTCATCTTCAGCGGCGTGATTGGCAAGAACCTCCCGGCCGGGGCCAGCAAGGAGCAGATCGTCGCTGGCCTCCGGGCGCAGGGACAAGACAAGCTCGCCGACATGCTGAACTCGATGAATGTCGTGCCAGGACAGGGAATTCAGTTCGACCAGCTGTTTGCGTGGCTTGGCTTGGCGGTCGGGTTGTACGCCCTGGCCGCCCTGTTCACGTGGGCCAACGGCTGGATTCTGAACGGGATCGTGCAACGCACGGTGTACGGCATGCGCCAGAAAGTCGCGGCCAAGCTTGAACGGTTGCCGTTGTCGTACTTCGACAAGCAACCGCGCGGCGAACTGTTGAGCCGGGTGACCAACGACATCGACAACGTCTCGACGACCATGCAGCAGACGCTGTCGCAGTTGCTGACCTCCTTGCTGACCGTGGTCGGGGTGCTGGCCATGATGCTGACCGTGTCGTGGCAGTTGACTCTGATCGCCTTGGTGTCGATCCCGCTGTCGATCGTGCTGGTCGCCCTGATCGGCAAGCAGTCACAAAAGCGGTTCGCCGCGATGTGGCGCCACACCGGTGAGCTCAACGGCAAGATCGAGGAGGCCTTCACGGGTCACGCCTTGGTCAAGGTGTTCGGCCGGCAGCGCGAGGTCGCCACCGACATGCACGAGAAGAACGACGAACTGTTCGACGCCGCGTTCGGCGCCCAGTTCATCAGCGGCATCATCATGCCGGTCATGTTCTTCATCGGGAACCTGAGCTACGTCCTGGTCGCCGTGATCGGCGGGCTGCGGGTGGCCAGCGGTCAGATGAGTCTCGGTGACGTGCAGGCCTTCATCCAGTACTCTCGCCAGTTCACCCAGCCGCTCACCCAGGTGGCGTCGATGGCGAACTTGCTGCAGTCGGGGGTCGCGTCGGCCGAGCGGGTGTTCGAGGTGCTCGACGCCCCCGAGCAAAGCGCCGAAGCCGATGGAATCCTGCCGGAGCCGGTGCGCGGGCGGGTCGTCTTCGACGATGTGGATTTCTCGTACGACCCGGCCAAGCCGCTGATCGAAGACCTCCATCTCGTGGCCGAACCCGGTCAGACGGTCGCGATCGTCGGCCCGACCGGTGCGGGCAAGACGACGCTGGTCAACCTGGTCATGCGGTTCTACGAACTCGACGGAGGTCACATCAGCCTCGACGGGGTCGACATCACGACGATCCCGAGAGCCACGCTGCGTCAGAACGTCGGGATGGTGCTGCAGGACACGTGGCTGTTCCACGGGACGATCCGCGACAACATCGCGTACGGCAGGCCTGATGCGTCAGAACGCGAGATCCTGGCCGCTGCGGAAGCGACGTACGTGGATCGCTTCGTCCACTCGCTGCCTGACGGGTACGACACGGTCATCGACGAGGAAGGCAGCAATGTCTCGGCCGGTGAGCGACAGCTGATCACCATCGCCCGGGCGTTCCTCGCCGATCCGTCGCTGCTCATTCTCGACGAGGCGACCAGCTCGGTCGACACTCGAACCGAGGTGCTGGTTCAGCGGGCCATGGGCGCACTGCGGCAGGGCCGTACCTCGTTCGTCATCGCCCACCGGCTGTCCACCATCCGCGATGCCGACGTGATCCTCGTGATGGAACACGGCCGGATCGTGGAGCAGGGAACCCATGCTGGATTGCTTGCGGCCGGCGGCCACTACTACGACCTGTGCCAGTCGCAGTTCGCCGGCGCCGCGACCGACGACGAGGACAGTGCCACTGTGGTTCGCGGCTGGCCGGTGGGTGCGTCAGGGGCCCGTCAGGGCAGGAGTTGACGCTCTTCCGGTGGTCAGCCGCAGGGGGCATGACCGGGTCGCCCCTAGGCTGTCGGCCATGAGTACGAACACCCCGGTCATCTTCCCCGCGAGTCCGATGGATCTCGGCAAGGTCATGGGTACGGCGATCGCCGTGCTCAGGCGTCGGCTCGGCCTCTTCATCGGGCTGTCGGCTATTCCGGTCGTGGCATCGTTCGTGATCGTCCTGGCCGGCATCGCCGTGGTCGTCGTGTTGGCTGTGGCGTGGTTCGCGTCGATGACGAGCAGCCGGACGACCCCGGGGGCAGAAAGTGTCATCGGAAGTGTCATCGGCGCGTTCTTGCTCTATCTGCTGGTGGTCGGCGTGGCATCGATCCTGTCGGGCCTCGTTCAGATGTGGGCTCAGGGTCAGATGGTCCGCCTCGCCCACGAAACCATCGAGAATCGGTATCCGTCCTTCTCGGAACTGCGGCAACTGAATCGCGGCTATATGGGTCGCATCGTTCCCCTCTACTTGTTGGCCGGTCTCGCTGTGTTTGTCGTGGTGGGATTCGTCATGTTGCCGACGATGTTCGGTGTCTCCAGCGCGATCGAAGCCGCGACCCGAAGCGCGTCGAGGTCCAGCAGTGACGCTGCGGCGGCCGCGTTGTTGACCACCCTGGGATTCACGATCCTGTTGACGATCGTCTTCATGCTGGGTGTCTACTTCTTCGTGGTCCGGTTGGCCTACGTGCTGCAGGTGGTCGCCCTCGAAGGGCAGTCGGGTAGGCAAGCGGTCAAGCGGGCCTGGGAACTGACCAAGGGCGTCTTCTGGCGGACCCTTGGTTACCTGCTGGTTGCCGGTCTCATCGTGTACGCCGCGTCGATGGTCATCAGTGTGTTCAGCAACGTCGTCGTCTCGCCGTTGGCGAGTTCGTCATCCAGTTCCAGCTCGTCGTCACCGCTTGACCTCGCCCAATCCGGTCTGCTGATGACGATTTTTGGGATCGTCCTCGCCCTCCAACTGCTCGTTCAGCTCATCACCATGCCGTTCCTCCAGAGCTATGTGACCGTGATGTACACCGACCGGATTCGCTCACTTCAGTACGGCGCCCAGGCTCCGACGTACGGGCAGGGCGGTCCGGCGTACGGACAGCCGGGTCAGGCGTACGGTCAGGGTCCTGGGTACGGCGGTCCCAGCGCTCAGGCGTACGGGCAGGGCGGTCAGCAGGGGTACAGCGCCCCCGGGGGTCAGCAGAACGTCACACCTCAGAATCAGTACGGCACTCCGCAGAGCCCGTACGGCGCGCCGCAGAGCCCCTACGGCCAGTCGACCCCACCACCGTCGAGTCAGTCCAGCCCGCCTCCTGGCTACGGGCAGTCCGGGTACGGTCAGCAGCCTGGATGGGGCCAAGGCTCAACGGGTCAGCAGCCGGGTTACGGCCAGTCCGGGTACGGTCAGCAGCCTCCGTACGGGCAGTAGCTGCGGTCGACCTTCCTACACTCGGCGCCCTCGCTTCGGCGATGGGCGCCGACGTGCGTCCTCGAGAGATCGCCGGAACCCCACTAGATTCGGGGCCGTGGCAGACGATGTGACGGTGTTGACGGGGGCGGACGTCCTGGGCCGAGGGGTGCGGGATATCGCGATCGAGGGTGGGCGAAT
>JBDHZQ010000176.1:0-4148 GCA_039811945.1 Propionibacteriaceae bacterium | reverse complement strand
CCGTCTCAACCACCCCAACATCGTGTCGATCTTCGACGCCGGCATCGAGCGCGGACACGCCTATCTCGTCATGGAACTGGTCGACGGACACACCGTCGCCGACCTGGTCAAGACCCGAGGGCCGTTCACCGTCACCGGTGCCGCTCGAGTGGCCGGTGACGTGGCATCCGCCCTCGCGGCAGCGCACCAGGCCGGGATCGTGCACCGCGATATCAAGCCGGCCAACGTCATGGTCACCGGCAGCGGCCAGGTCAAGGTCCTCGATTTCGGCATCGCCCAGCTCATCGATTCCGACGCCACGTTGACCGCCCCCGCGACGGCCATCGGCAGCGCCGCGTACATGTCACCCGAACAAGCCTCCGGACAGCCGGTCGGTCCGGCCACCGACGTCTACGCCCTCGGCTGCCTGCTCATGACGATGCTGACCGGCCAGCCGCCGTTCGTGGGCGACAACGCGGTCGCCGTCGCCGCCCAGCAAGTCAGTGGTCTGGCTCCCCGTCTTGCCGACCGTATCCAGGTGCCCCGCGCCCTCGACACACTCGTGAACTCACTTCTGGCCAAGAATCCGGCGTCTCGCCCCGACGCGGCAGCGGTGCAGTCGCGACTGGTGGAGGTACGGCGAAACCTCACCGGAGACCTCATCGGGCCACTGGCTGGGGGCACTCCGCCCGCGATGGCCGCAGCGACGGCGGTTCTCGACACCTCGGGTCTGGCGGCGACGCCGTCGGCCGCAACCCCCGCCACCTCCGTGCTTCCGGCCGCAGCGTCGGCGCTGCCTCCCGCGACGACGTTGCTACCTGCGGAACCCCGGGCGGCTCGCAACGCACTGCCACCCCCTATCGCGCCCGCGGCGGCACCCGGACCCGCCGCCCCGGAACCCCCTCGACGCAAGAGCAGAGTCCCTGCGATCGTGATCGGGATCATCGTCATGCTCCTGCTCGGCGGGGGCGCGTACGCCATCGGCAGCGGGATGTTCTCCGGTCCGGCAACGGCCACCCCGACCCCGACGCGCGCCACATCCTCGAGCACGAGGCCGGCCAGTTCCAGCCGCCCTGCGACCACGTCGGCAACCCCGACCCGCGCCACGTCGGCGTCACAGCCGGCCTCGAGCGCCTCGACCAACAACAACCTGGCGCTGTTGGCCGCGGTCAACGGCGTGAGGTCCTACCTCGGCACGCTTCCCGACTCCGACACCAAGGACCAGTTGACCAAGTCGTGGGACCAGCACGCCACCCAGATCCTCAAAGGCAACAAAGCCGCCGATCACGTGAACGCCTTCGCCCAGGAGGTCAACAACGCGGTCATCGCGGGCGGTCTGAGTGCCGGCCAAGGCATTGCGCTCAACGGCCTTCTGGAAGGGGTCAAGGTCCTGCTCTGATCGGGCGAGGTTACCGTCCGTACAAAGTCACCTGCGTCGCCTTGACCTGAGCGATCAGACGAGCCCCTGGCCGTACGGCCAACGCCGCAGTGCCCTGGGCGGTCAAGTCAGCGGCGAAAGTTTGATCGTCGGCCAACCGCAGGTGAACACGGACGGTCGGGCCGCGCGGATCGATACCGACGACCGTCACCGGCCAGGTGTTGCGCGGACTTCCCTGCGGAGCGGTGGCGAACAACGCCACCGCCGAGGGTTCGAACGCCGCCAGCGCTGCGTGGCCCGGTTCGGCGGGCCGCGACGGGTCCCACAGGCCCACGACAGGGTCGCGGCCGGCCGACAGCCCGTCGACGTCGGCGATGCCGCGCAGCAGGTTGACTCCCGACAGGTCGGCGAGGAATCCCGTCCGTGGCCGTCCGAGTACGTCTGCCACCTCCCCGCTGGCCGTCACCCGTCCCTGTTCGAGGCAGACCACGCGGTCGGCGAGAGCCCACACGTCCAGGGGATCGTGGGTGACCAGCACGACCGTCGCGTCGCTCGTCGACAGACGTGACGCCAACACCTGCCGCAGCGATGCCGCCGTTGCGACGTCGACCGAGGCAAGCGGCTCGTCGAAGAGCACCACCGTCGGGTCGGTGGCCAGGGCCCGGGCCAGGGAGACCCGCTGTTGCTCGCCGCCCGACAGCGCGTGGGGTCGCCGATCGGCGAACTCGGCCGCACCCATCGCGGCGAGTTCGCAGGCTGCCCGGTCCCGAGCCGCCCGCCGACCGGCACCTCTGGCCCGTACCCCGAACGCCACGTTGTCGAGCACCGACAGGTGAGGGAACAACAAGGGGCGTTGCTGAAGCAGTGCGGTGGTACGGCAATGCGGCGGCACGCTCGTGGTCGCGTCGGCCACGACCCGTCCGTCGATCGTCACTTCCCCCGCGTCCGGCCGGATCTCTCCCGACACCAGCGCGAGCGTCGTGGACTTGCCCGACCCGTTCGGGCCCACCAGCGCCGTCACCTGTCCCGCGGGAAAGGTCATGTCGGCACCGAAGTGACGGGCCTCGACGGTCGCCGACACGACGACCCCCCCGATCCGGTCGCTAGCCACGGTGTCGTTCCGCCCGTCGATTCACCCAGCTCGACAGCAGCATGAGCAGGGCCGCCATCACGAGCAGCACGACCGACAGCGACAGCGCGGCCTCCGGGTCGACCTCACGCTGCAGGTAGATCGCCTGCGGCAGCGTCATCGTCGTCCCCTGCAGGGAGCCCGCGAACGTCAGCGTCGCACCGAACTCCCCCAGGGCCCTGGCGAACGCCATCGCACCTCCGGCGACCACGGCCGGCGCCAGGAGCGGCAACGTCACCCGGCCCAGGATCATGCTGGGCCTAGCCCCGAGCGTGGCCGCGACGCGTTCGTACCCGTCGTCCAAGGTGCGCAGGGCGCTCTCCATCGCGACCACGAAGTACGGCATCGCCACGAACGTCTGGGCGATCACGACCGCGACCGTCGTGAACCCGATCTCGATCCCCACGACGGACAACGAACGCCCGACCAAGCCGCGCCGCCCCAGGGTCGTCAGCAACGCCAGGCCGGCGACGACCGGCGGCAATACCATCGGCAGTACGGCAAACACCCGAGCCACGGCGGCCCACACGCCACGGGCCTTCGACAGAACCAGGGCCAGCGGCAAGCCGAGCACGATCGACAAGGCGAGCGATGCCGTACACGTGAGAAGGCTGAGCCTCAAAGCATCGATCGACTCGCCGGTCGTCAGGTGATCGAGCAGCCGGGGCCACGGTACCCGGCTGAGCAGACCCGCCACCGGCAGCGCAACGAACGCCAGCGCGAGGCAGGCCGGTACGTACACCCAACCCGGGAGCGTCCGTCTCGCTCGGCTCACGGCTTCCCGAAGCCGTACGTGGCAAGGACCTGCTGGCCCTGAGGGCCGGTGACGTACGACACGAACGACTGCGCGGCCGCGGGTGCCTTGGCATGAGCCGTGACCCCGATCGGGTATCGGTTCACATGAGCCTCCGCCTTCGCCAGCGGGATCGCCACCACCTTGGCCCCGGCCGACTTCGCGTCCGTGGTATAGACGATGCCCGCGTCGGCCTCGCCGGAGGTGACCTTCCCCAGCACGTCGGTGACCTTCTGCTCCGCCGAGACCGGTTTCAACGTGACGCCGACGTCTGCGGCGAGGTCGGCGGTCGCGTTGCCGCACGGCACGCCGACGGCGCAGATGACGAGCTTCTTGCCGTCGAGCGACGCATCGAGCCCGGTGATCTTGCCCGGGTTGCCCGCCGGCACGACGAGGGTCAACGCGTTGGTCGCGAAGATCGCGCCTCGATCGGCCATGAGCGAGCCGTCGACCGCCCGGGTGAAGTTCTTCTCGTCGGCCGATGCGAAGACGTCAGCCGGAGCTCCACCCGCCATCTGGTCGACCAGGGTGTTCGAGCCGTCGTAGCTGATCCTGACGTCGATCGAGGGGTGGTCCGCCTTGAAGCCCGTTGCGATGGTGTCGAAGGCGCCCTTGAGCGACGCCGCAGCGAAGACGGTGATCGTGGCGGGCGCTGCCGAACTCGTCGGAGCCGCAGGTGTTGCTGATGTCGAACACCCCCCGAATCCCAGCAGAAGGGCGACGACAGGGGCGAGGAATCGGACGTTCACGAGGAGGCCTTTCGAGCGTTGGGGTCGTGTTCGAGTACGACATTGGTCGCCTTCACGCGGGCCGTGGTGACCGAGCCCACGGTCAGGTTGAGTTCGCGCACGGCCTCGGTGGAGATCAGC
>JBDHZQ010000175.1:0-4220 GCA_039811945.1 Propionibacteriaceae bacterium | reverse complement strand
CCGAGCGTGGCCAGAAGGGCATGCAGGCTGCGAACATCCGGGCGCTCTGACCCCCTGACGTGACGTGGGGACGGGCCGGTCGGCCCGTCCCCATTTCCATGCCCCGAGAACGACTCAGCCCGGGCGCGCGAGACGGACCGTCTTGTTGACCTGGCGTGCGACCCCGCTCCCGCCGACTGGCGTAGACAGCGACCGATCACCATGCTGGAACAGTGCCGTCGCGCGACAGGAGGCGAAATGCAGGCGATGTGGGGCATCCACAACGACGTTTTCGGAAGAGAACTCATCGACGGCGGTTTCATCTCGATCGGCTGGGATGACATACCGTCGCTGAACAGACTCGGTCCTGATCGGGGACGGCTCAAGGAACTTCTGGCCGAGCGCTATCCGGACGCCACCGAGGGCGCGATTCGCAACTGGGCCGGAGTTCTGTTCCGGTTCGCGTTCGAGATGCGCGAAGGGGACCTGGTCGTGGCTCCCCACAAGCCCGACAGCACGCTGAGCTTCGGTGTCGTGGCCGGACCCTACGAGTACCACGCCGGGACGCCGAGCCATCCACACCGGCGCCGGATGACCTGGCTGAAGACCGGCGTCGCGCGCACCCATTTCTCGCCCGCGGCACTGTACGAGATCGGCTCGGCGCTCACCTTGTTCCAGGTGTCGACGCACGACATCGAGTTCCGTGAATTCGTGGACGCCAGCCCAGAGGACGAGGACCTGTTCGAGGGCGACGACGACTCCCGAGACCAGGACGAGTCAGTGCGGCCCGACCTCGCCGCTCGCGCGGCCCTGACGGTGCTGCAGGAACACGGGGGCCCGGTGCCCCGCTCGGATGTGATGCGCCGGGTGGGCGAGCGGCTCGACGGCCAGTTCACCGACTACGAATCCGCCTCCAGCTCGGATGGCAAACCTATGCCCCGCTGGCAACGTCGCTTGGCTTGGACGTCGACCGCGATGAAGGGTGCCGGCTGGATCGACAAGACCCCCGAGGGCTGGCTCATCACCGATGACGGCCGGGCGGCGCTGGCGTCCCACCCGGATGGTCAGGGACTGACCCGCGCGGCTTCTCGGGCTTACCAGGACGACCTCTACTCGCGTCGTCCCAGCTCGCGTCGGCAGCACTATGCCGAGGCACTCGAGGCTGCCCTCGCTCAGTTGCCGATGGGGACGTGGACCTCGTACACCGAGCTGGCCCTCGCTGTAGGTACGAACGCGCAGACCGTGGGGACTTTCGTGAGTCAGGCGTCCCACCCCGCAGGGCATCGCGTGATCGGCCACGACGGACGTCCGCGGGACGGCTTCAGCTGGCCCGATACGTCGCGCACGGAGAGCCAGCGCGACTGGCTCAACATGGAGGGGGTGCGTTTCGACTCATCCGGACGCGCCGACGAGGCTCAGCGGGTTCGTGCCGGCGACTTCCGCGCCTACCTGGAAGAACACGGCTTGATCACCCCGCCCTCGCAGCGTGCCTGGCTGGTGAAGGGCTCTTCGGTCGATGGACAGGATCTCGTTCCCGCCTGGCTCGAACAGGGCTACGTGTCGCTGCGGGCGTCCAAGCTGCGAGCGGTCGAGGCGGGCATTGGCCGCGACGAACTCAAGGCGGTCGTCGACCGGGACTATTCGCAGTCGTCCTACGCCGCCAAGGCCACCATGGTGGAGGAGTTGCACGCCTTCCTCACCCGTATGCAGGTCGACGACTTGGTCGCGACCACGACCCGCCACGGCCGGCTGCATCTCGGTGTGGTGACCGGCGAGGCGAGGTCGTCGTCCGATCCGGGCGCTCATCTGAAGCGCGATATCGAGTGGGACCCCGGCGAGGGAGTCGAATCCGTCACGCTTCCCGGCCCGCTCAAAGCGCGCCTCAACGTTCAGTACCAGGTGGTCGAACTGAGTCAGCAATACGACATCTTGGCGAAGATCCGGGTGGCGGATGTTCGCCAGGAACCCGGTTCCGCGATCGTCGAAGCACTCTCTCCGAGCCTCACCCTTCCGGACGCGACGGCGGAACTCGCAGCGTCCCTGCATGTCGACCGGCCTTGGCTGCAGGAATGCATCGATCTGTTGCGCGACCGCCCGCAGCTGATCTTCTACGGCCCGCCCGGCACCGGGAAGACCTATCTCGCCACCGCGCTGGCGGAGTATCTTGCCGGCGACAACGTCCGGCTGGTCCAGTTCCACCCCTCCTACTCCTACGAGGACTTCTTCGAGGGCTACCGGCCGGACGCCGGCGGCGGCTTCGCGCTCAAGCCCGGTCCGATGCGCAAGACGGTGGACGCCGCACGCGAGAACCCGTCGACGCCGTACTTCCTTGTCATCGACGAGATCAACCGGGGCAACCTGGCGAAGATCTTCGGGGAGCTGTACTTCCTGCTGGAGTATCGCGATCGCAATGTGGATCTCCTGTACGCCACCGACGATGACGTCGGCTTCGCGCTGCCGGACAACGTGTTCATCATCGGCACGATGAACACCGCTGACCGGTCGATCGCACTCGTCGACGCCGCCATGCGGCGCCGATTCGCATTCCTTCCACTCCATCCGGACCAGCCGCCGAGCCGCGACGTTCTGCGTCGCTGGCTCGCGTCCCGTCATCGGGGTAGCGAGGTCGCGGACCTGATGGACGCACTCAACGCGCGAATCGACGATCCCGACTTCAAGATCGGGCCGTCGTACTTCATGCGGGAGGCCGTGCATGCCGAGGGCGGACTGGAGCGCACCTGGCGGACGGCCATCCTGCCGCTGCTGGAGGAGTTTCACTACGGCGACGGCACAGACGTCGCCGCAACGTACGGACTGACCGCCATCCGGCGCCGCCTCCACTCCGATCGGCCGACGGCTGATGCCCGCACCCCTGACGCTGACTGAGGGCTCTCCCGGGCTGCTGGTCCGCCTGGACGAGGCCACCGCGATGGCGCTCGAGACGTCCCGGTGGCTGAGCTGTACGCGCACGGCCGATCCGCACGTGTGGCTGGTCACGCCCGGCACGAACGTCGGTGTCGTCACCGTGGGGAGTCAGCAGTTCATCATCCGGCCGAAGATCGACATCAGTCGGTTGGTGTTCCTGATGGGGTACGCGCATAGCCCGTCGTTCTGGCGCGACGATCCCGTGCAACTGGACCCGGAGACCGATTTCTCCGAAGCCCTCGCTGCGTCCTTTGCGCGGCAGGCCGGGCGCGCCCTGGATCAGGGGCTGCTCAAGGGCTATCGGACGAGTGACGAGTCGCTCACCGTGGTCCGCGGGCGGATCCGCGAGGGCGATCAGATTCGGCGTCATTGGGGTCGGTTGATCCCGATCGAGGTGCGCTACGACGACTACACGGCAGACATCCCGGAGAATCAACTCCTCGCGGGCGCGGTGGAGACCTTGCTCCGGCTGCCCATCGCTCAGACATTCCGAACCCCGCTGTTGCGGCTCCGCGTTCAGCTCGCCGATGCCACCCCGGTGCGGGGGCCTGGGCGGCCTCGCTGGACACCGTCCCGGCTGAACGCCCGCTATCGGACGGCCTTGGAACTCGCGGAGCTGATTCTCGACGGCCGTTCGTTCGAACAACGCGTCGGCAACGTGACCATGTCCGGCTTCCTATTCGACATGGCGGCCGTGTTCGAAGGTTTCGTCACCGTCGCGCTGCGGGAGGCGATGCGCCCGCACGGAGGCCGGAGCAGCGTGCAATACCGCACTCACCTCGATGTCGCCCAGACCGTTGCCATCCGCCCCGACTATGTCTGGATCCGCGATGGGCGTCCGGCGACCGTTGCGGACGCCAAGTACAAGGCCGAGAAGCCCAGTGGCTTCCCGCAGGCCGACATGTACCAAATGCTGGCCTACGCCACCGTCCTCGGACTCGATCACGCCCATCTCATTTACGCCCGGGGCAACGAGCCGGAGGCGCGACACTGGGTAACGAACAGCCCCCTCCGGATCACTGCGCACGCGCTCGACCTCGCCTCGACGCACAGCCAGTTGTTGGCATCAGTCGATCGGATCGCGACATACATGCGTGCGGAGTCCGCGTAGCTGATCGTTGACTGAGCCTCCGTCGAGCACGCCGCCGCGCCCTCAGACGTCCGCCTCGAATGAACGGTTTCCGAGCCGCGCTCGCTCAGCCCCGGCCCATGCTGGCGGCCGCCGGGCAGCTGAAGCTGTGCCGCGCGGCCCAGCCGACGTCGTTGATGTAGCGGACCACGATCGTCAGCGCGCTGGCGAGATCGTTCTCGACATA
>JBDHZQ010000174.1:0-4226 GCA_039811945.1 Propionibacteriaceae bacterium | reverse complement strand
CTTGACTTCCGCAAGATGGAGCGAGGCGGCAGCGCCGTCGAGGTCGGAGAGGTGCTCTTCGAGGATGGCGAGGATGCGCCGTTGCGCCCTGAGGTCAGGCAGCACCACTGGAATCCGTCGCATCGCCGCCTGCGTGAGCTTGAGCCGGGTGGTGCCGTTGGCGAAGCCTCGGTAATCGAAATGGTTCAGGTAATACTCAAGAAGCGTCAGCTCGGTGCCGGCCTTGACCCGCAAGACGTGTGCGTGATTGTTGACCCAGGATCGGCCACGAATCTGGTACGCCTTCGACTTGAGCGGGTCGAAGAACTGCACGCCGTCTTCGCCCAGAAGCAGAAGCGGCTCATCGAACAACGCCTCGTCAATGGTGCCGACCTGCCCGGAGGCTCCGTAGTAGGGGACGTTACCTGGACGCTTTGCTCGTTCAGGGGCGCTGACAGGGATGCGCCGACCGTCGAGGATCTCCACAAGCTGGTCCAGGCGGACAACCGTCCAGCCTGTCGGTATCGCCGTCACGAGGTCAACTCCTCGTTGAGCTGCTCGAGGTAGTCCGCGGCCTTGTCGCCGAGGTCGCGCAGGGCGCCGTCAACTCCCCCACGTTCGGCGAACGGAGCCTCGTCGAGATCGTCGGCGGAGATGCCGGCCGAAACGGCGATCACCTCGACCATGCGGTCGAGCCACCAGCGCTGGTCGACCGTGAAGCGCGTCCCCGCCTGTTCCTGCTGGGCCAGCCAAGCGGCGTAGCGTTCGCGCACGACGTCGGCGTAGGGCACGAGTTCGGAGTCCACGCCGACAGTGAACCGCAGCAGGCTGACAAGGTCGGTCAGGGTGTGGTGCGGGCTGCGGCGTACGCGACGGGCGTCCACTGCTTCGTAGGCCGACCAGAGCAGGTCGGCGGTCCAGTTGTGGGGCGGGCGGCTGATCCGGTCGGCCAGCTCCTGGATGTCGGCGAAGGCGACGTGGCGGCCGCTCGACAGGCTCAGCAACCGTCGCTGGTCGATGAGCTGGATCGCGGCGATCTCGTCGCGATGTTCCTCGAGGTAGGCGCGCCAGGAGTCGATGACACTGCGGGCGCGGTCGGGGTCCACGACGCCGAAGGCCTCGAGCAGGGCGTCGGCGTTCACCTCGTCGATCACCCGGTCGTGGGCGCGGCGGAGCTCGAGGATGCGGTTGAGGAGATCGGGATTGCTCGCCAGGGGCTCGACGGCGGCGTCCAGGAGGTGCTGGAGGGCGTCTTGTGCCTCGGGCGATCCTTCGTCAGTCTCGGCCAGCGCCGCGCGCTGATGATCCGGGTCAACGGCATCCACCAGAGCGCGGACGATGGCCTTCACCGGCTGACCGGCGACCGCGTCCAGTTCGTTCCGCTCGGGCACCGTGAGTTGCAGCTCGAGCGCGGCAAGGCGTGAGGCGAGGGTGGCGGTCTCGTCCTCGCTGAGGGTGTAGGTGGCGGCCTTGCCGAGCAACTTGGCCAGCGAAATGCCCTTGTCGCGGTTGAGCGGCGGCTCGACGAAGTCGTGCTCGGTGACGCCGATCGCGTCCACCAGCACGAAGCGGGTCTTCTCGGTGGCGTCCGGGGTGACGGACTGGAAGGTGGCCGGGTCAATCGTGCGGGCGCCGCGTCCCTTCATCTGCTCGAAGTACTGGGCCGAACGGACGTCGCGCATGAAGAACACGCACTCCAGCGGCTTCACGTCGGTGCCGGTGGCGATCATGTCGACGGTGACCGCGATCCGCAGGCTGGGCGAGGTTCGGAAGGCCTGCAGCTGGCCCTTCGGATCACGTGCGTTGTAGGTGATCTTGGCCGCGAAGTCGTTGCCCTTGCCGAATACCTGCCGCACCTGGGTGACGATCTCCTCGGCGTGGGCGTCGTCCTTGGCGAAGATCAGCGTCTTGGGCACGGTGCTGCGACCGGGGAAGATCTCGGTGAAGAGGCGATCACGGAACGCCTCCAGCACGGTGCGGATCTGGTCGGTGGCCGTGACCGCCCGGTCGAGCTGCTTGTCGGTGTACTCCAGCGCCTCGTCAAGGGCCTCCAAACGTTGGGCGCGGGTGCGGCGATCGACCTTCGGCACGATCGTCCCGGCCTCGATCGTGGCGCCCTGCTCGCTGATCTGCGTCCGGATGCGGTACAGGTCGAAATCGACGTTCACCCGGTCGGCCACCGACTGCGGGTAGGTGTACTCGCTGACCAGGTTCTGCTGGAAGAAGGCGAAGGTCTGCTTGCCTGGGGTGGCGGTGAGCCCGACGATGTGGGCGTCGAAGTACTCCAGCACGCCGCGCCACACCCCGTAGATCGAGCGGTGCGCCTCGTCGACGATGACCAGGTCGAAGGTCTCCGGCGGCAGGTTTGCGTTGTAGGCGACCGTGACCGGAGCTTCGGGGACGAAGTCGTCCAGCGTCGGGTCGTCCTCGGCGGTGACCTCCTCGTTGCGGAGCGCCTTGAAGACCCGCTGGATGGTGGAGATCACCACCTGGGAGGAGCCGAGCAGACCGGCTGAGGTCAGCATGTCGACGTTGTGCACCTCGGTGAACAGCCGACCGTCGTCCGGCGTCCGGTAGGCCTTGAACTCGTTGTGGGTCTGCTCTCCGAGGTTGTTTCGGTCCACCAGGAACAGCACCCGCCTGAAGCCGCCATAGCGAAGCAGCCGGTAGGCGAGGGTGACGGCGGTGTAGGTCTTGCCGGCGCCGGTGGCCATCTGCACCAGAGACCGGTCGAAGCGTTGCTCCGCCAGGGAGCGCTCGATCGCGCGGATCGCGTCCACCTGGGCCGGACGCAGCCCGTCCACCTTCAGCGCCGGAAGGTTCTGCACCTTGGCGCGCCAGGTCGGACGTTCAGGTTCTTCGTCGGCATCGCGCACGATGCGGGCAAGCGTCTCCGGACGCGGGAAGGCGAACAGCCGACGCGACCTCGGTTCGGGGTCGTAGCCGTTGGTGAAGTGCGTCTCGGTACCGGACGCCTCGAACACGAACGGCAGCCGCCCGTCCCGGGTGACGACGCTCAGGCGCACCTCGGCGGGCAGGCCGGTGGCGTACATCGCCGACTGCCATTCGACTCCCGACAACGGTGTGCCGACGGGCTTGGCCTCGATCACCCCGACGACCCGCCTGTCGAGGTAGAGCAGGTAGTCGGCGCGTCCGTGTCCGGTGGCCATGATCGCCTCGCGTCGGGCGACGCCCTGCGCGGCGGAGAGGTTGAGGTTCCTGGTGTCCTGCACGACCCAGCCCGCAGCGGCCAACTGGGCGTCAATCAGCACGCGAGCGCGCGCCTCGGCGGCGAGGGCGGATTCGGGGACGGGGTTCATCGAGGCTCACTCTAGGGCGGCAGGATGGAATCGTGGTCGCAACTGCTGCGGGCGGTCTCGGCGACTTCTCAAACTTGAGTTTCGCTCCGCGTCGCCACCGCCAAACTAAAGCTGCCATTGAGTTGTCGCATCGACGTGGTCGCCCCGGGGATCGGCCTACGACACCATGACGGTGTCTGCGATCATCACGTCAGGTCGACCGGGCGTGGCAGGTCGGTCCGCGGTTCCAGGGCCAGATCCGCCGCCTTGCTCCTGAGCAGGGCGCGCGCAATAACGGCGCGTGGTGCCTGAGATTCTCGCCGTCCGGTCAGGTGGCCGAGCACGTCGAGTGTCGGGCGGGCCGAGTAGGTGACGGCGCGGTCGAGCCCTCCTCCGCTGGAAGCCCAGCCGAGGCTGGACGCGATCGCGGCGGCCTCGGCCCGTGATTGCCACAGGTCTTTGTCCGCCGCGGCGTACAGCAGCCCGAGCAGGCCCGCGTCCCGCTCGAAGTCGCGGCCGAGGGGCAGCCGGGCGCGGACGTGGTCGAGCATTCGCCATGGGTCGTCAACCAGTGCCAGCCCGGCCTTCGTGACCGCGAGCCGTCCCCTGGCCTTGCGCACCAGGCCGAGCGCGGTGGCGGACTCCCGAAGCGTCAGCACCGGCAAGGTCAGGTGCTCCCGGTTGCCTTTGCCGACCCATTCCGCACCGAGGTCCAGCTCTGGGCACAGGCCGTCGACGACCGCGGGCGGGAGGTAGCCGGCGGCGGTCAGGTCCAGACCGCGCCCGATGGTGCGCAGCAGCACCCGGTAGCGCAGGGTCGCCGACTCCACCACCGCGTCGTCGAGGTCGGCACCCTCCCGGAGCGCCTGCTTCACCAGTGCGGTGAGGCCGCTGGCGCCCAGTGAGCGGTCCCGAACCATGAGGTCGGAGATGCCCGGGTGCCACTCC
>JBDHZQ010000173.1:0-4275 GCA_039811945.1 Propionibacteriaceae bacterium | reverse complement strand
CCAGGATTTCGTCGTCGTCGAGTCTCACCCGTACCTCGAACGGTCCCGAACTCATCGCCTGCGCAGCCGCCACGAAGTACGCGGCGGAACCGACGACCTTCTTGAGGTCGGGGTTCGTTTCTGCCATCACCTTGGCGTCAGCGCCTATCCCACTCATCACGACGAAGTGCCCGGTCTGGTCGTCGGTAGTGAATTTGACCACGTCCACCGAAGCGACTCGACCCGTGAAGGCAGTGTCGAACGCTACCTGCTCGTCCAACGAGACCCCGAGGTTGCGGGCCAGCAGATTCCCCGTGCCGGCGGGCACCAGGCCAACCGGTACCCCCGAACCGACCAGTTCCGAACACACCGTCCGCACCGTGCCGTCGCCACCGGCCACGAGCACCAGGTTCACGCCCTGAGCCAAGGCGTCTTGGGCCATGCGACGACCCGGATCGTCTTCGGCGGTTTCCAACCACAGCGGAGGTTTCCAGCCGCGGGTGCGCAGTTCGAACTCCACCCGCTTGCGAAACAGGTCGAACGACAGCACCTTCGACGGGTTGTAGATGATGGCCGCGCGCTTGTCGACATGCTGACGAGGCTGGTCGGCGAGGCCCAACGAATCGGCCAGGGTGTGGATGCCGGACACATACAGCACCCCCAGCAGCACCACACCGCCGAACAAGACTCCGCCGACCACATCGCTGAACCAGTGGTGGCGCATGAGCATCCGGTCGAGGGCGACCAGCGCTACGAAGAAGGCACCCACCGCTCGGATGAGCCAGATCTGCACCAGTGAACGCCGCTGCGCGGTGCCGATCGTCACCAAGGTCATCGCCACGATCGTGGCCGCCACCGCGTGGCCGCTGGGATAGGCGTACCCGTCATAGGTGATCACGTGAGAGAAGGTCGACTCCGGTCGCGATCGCTGGAACACCTGCTTCAACAGCCAGTAGCCGCCCCACCCGACCACCACCGTGATCGCCAGAGCAAGCGCCAGACGACGAAGTCGCCTCTGGAAGCACCACGCTGCGATGCCGAGCACCACGGCAAACATCACGCCGGGATAGGTCACGATCGAGAACGCCGCCAGGATCTGCCCGAACGACGAGGCCGGGTCGAATTCCGGCATGAGGCTGTGCTCGTCGATCCAGCGGAACACTCCCAGCGCCTCGAGCCCGGACCACAACACGAACGCGGTCAGGAACAAGACCAGCGCTGTGGCCGTGACCGCTCGTCTCATGGGTGCATCCTCGCACCGTTGTCCGAACATCGTGGGTCCGATGCTCGTCGCGCTCACCCTCGGGGATCTCCGGGCGCCCACTGGCTAGGCTTACCTGAGTGATCGATCCGAAGCTACTCCGCACCGACCCTGACCTCGTCCGGCGCTCCCAGGAGGCGCGCGGAGAATCGGTCGGCTTGGTGGACGACCTGGTCGCCGCAGATGCTGCCCGTCGCGACAGCATCGCATCGTTCGAAGCACTGCGCGCCGAACAAAAGGAACTCGGCAAGCTGGTTCCCAAGGCGGTCGGCGACGAGAAGCAGGCGCTTCTCGCACGTACGAAAGACCTGGCCGGGCAGGTCAAAGAGGCCGAATCTGCCTCCCTCGCCGCTGCCGCTCAGTTCGACGAATTCATGGGCCGGCTACCCAATTTGGTGTTCGACGACGTACCCCAGGGGGGCGAGGACGACTTCGTCGTCGTCGAGACCATCGGGCAACCACGCGACTTCGCCGCTGAGGGTTTCGAGCCCCGCGATCATCTCGACCTCGGCCAGATCCTCGGTGCGATCGACATGGAGCGAGGCGCCAAGGTGTCCGGCTCGCGGTTCTATTTCCTGACCGGACCAGGCGCGATGCTCGAACTCGCGCTGCTCCAGCACGCGATGACGATGGCCACGCAGTGGGGTTTCACCCCGATCCTGCCGCCGGCGCTGGTGAAGCCGTCGGCCATGGAAGGGACCGGCTTTCTGGGCCAGGCGGCCCAGGACGTCTACCACCTGCCCGCCGACGACCTCTACTTGGTCGGCACGAGCGAAGTGGCCCTGGCGGCGTACCACTCGAACGAGATCCTCGACGGTGCCAGCCTGCCCCTGCTGTACGCCGGCTACAGCCCGTGCTACCGACGCGAGGCAGGGTCGTACGGCAAGGACACCAAAGGCATCTTCCGCGTGCACTGGTTCGACAAGGTCGAGATGTTCGTCTACTGCGCGCCCGCCGATGCCCACGACATGCACCTGCGGCTGCTCGACTTCGAGAAGAAGTTCCTGACCTCACTCAAGCTGCCGTTCCAAGTACTCGAGGTTGCCGCCGGTGACCTCGGGATGAGCGCAGCCCGCAAGTACGACTGCTACGGCTGGGTGCCAAGCCAAGGCAAGTACCGCGAAGTCACGTCCACGTCGAACTGCACCGAGTTCCAGTCGCGGCGGTTGGGAACCAGGGCGAGGTACGGCACTGGCGTCGGCCCGGTCGCCACGTTGAACGGCACCCTGTGCGCGATGACGCGCATGATCATCCTGATTCTCGAGAACAACCAGAACGCCGACGGGTCGGTCAACGTGCCTGAGGTGTTGCAGCCGTACCTTGGCGGTCGCCACGTCCTGCTGCCGGTGGTCTCGTGAAGGGCTGGCGGCCGAAGCTCGTCGCGTTGGATATCGACGGAACACTCGTCGACTACAGCGGGGGACTGCCCGCGCCGATCTACGACGCCGTTCGGCGTGTGGTCGACGCCAAGGTTCCCGTGGTCTTGGCCACCGGCCGCTCCTGGCTCGCCACGAAGATTGTCGCCCACCAACTGGACTTGCCGCCGGGGATGCACGTCTGTTCGAACGGGGCCGTCGTCGTCAGTTATCCGCCGCTCGACATCGTCGACCAGGTGACGTTCGACCCGGCACGGGTGATCGACGAAGTGGTGTCGCACAGCAACGCGCTCGTGGCGGTGGAGGAGATCGGTGTCGGCTACCGGGTGAGCGCGGCGTTCCCCGACGGTGAGTTGTACGGCGACGTCGTCCACGACACGATCGAGGGCCTCAAGCGTCATCCGGTGACCCGTGTCATCGTGCGCGATCCCGAGGCCGACGACGCGCAGTTCTTGCGGCTCGCCGAGCGGATGGGTTTGCACGGTGTGACGTATTACGTCGGCTGGAGCAACTGGCTCGACATCGCCCCCGAAGGTGTCGACAAGGCTACGGCCCTGGACGACGTCTGTCGGCGATTGCGGATCGACCGCACCGATGTCCTGGCCCTGGGTGATGGGTACAACGACATCGAGATGCTGGAATGGGCAGGTCGAGGCGTCGCGTTGGGCGACGCGCACGACGCTGTCCAGGCCGCCGCAGACCACGTGACGGCGCGGTTCCACGATGGCGGAACGGCCGAAGAGCTCTCTCGGTGGTTCCCGGGCCCCTGATCCGGCCTGCTTGAGCGGCTCCTCGCTCAAGTTTGACTGTCACGAGGGGATGGCCGCTGGGCGCGGCGTGGCGCGGGGGTTGGGTCACCGTTCCGTACCATGACCCCAGCAGTGGAGGAGTACGGCATGCATTGCCAGTTGTGTGGCTGGACGGGGCCCGGGCCGATCGGACCCTGCCCGAGGTGCGGAACCCGGCTCGTCCCCGATCTTGGCGGACCAGCAGGATCGATACCGTCGGTGGACCACACCATTCCCGCCAGTTACGTCGACCCCACCGCGTACCCGGGCTCGGGAGGCTGGTCGGCTGGGTACGACCCAGGTACGGCCCCGACGATGCTCGGGCGCCCTCCCGTTGCGGGGGAGAACGTCGGCCGCGGGAGCGACGGATCCTGGTACGTGGCGGCGCCGCCCCCTCCTCCTCGATCATCCAGCCGCGTCCTGATCGCTGTGGTGGCAGGGATCCTGGCTCTGGTCGGCATCGTCGGAGCGTGGTTCGCGTTCAAGCCGACAGCGACGACAGGCCCAGCCGTACCCGCGACCACCTCCGCCGGAACGACACATTCGGCGGCCCCGAGCCGGACGTCCGGGTCAGCCGTACCTCAGAGCCGGACGCCGTCGGCCACACCCACGCTGTCGGCACCCACGCCGTCGGCGTCGGAAACGCCCGTCACCAGCGCCGTCACCCCGAAGCCGAACCCGACGAATGTGGCGGTCGTACGGACCTCGACCGGCCAGGCGTGCGCCGAGAACGGGGGTGCGTCGGGATATCCGGGCTACCCCGGCGCCGTGTGCACGTTCTGGCAGCCGTCCGCCGGTCTGACGACCGGGCGCACGGTGGCCAAAGGGTCTCGGCTCATCGCATGCCAGGCGGACCTGGGCGTACCGAATC
>JBDHZQ010000172.1:0-4320 GCA_039811945.1 Propionibacteriaceae bacterium | reverse complement strand
GTGACGTACCTGCAGAAGTTCACCCCGCGCCGCACTCGCGGCACCACGTCGGAACGCAACCGCCGGCTGGTCGAGGAACTCCGCTCTCAAGGACTCATGACCCCGGCCGGGGAGGAAGCCCTGTGAGATCGGTCCTTTCACGTTGGTCCGCTGGCTTCGCGAGCATCGGGCGAACGGCGACGACCCCACGTCCGGTGCACCACTAGGGTTTTCGGCATGACTGATCACGTTCTCGCCGCTGTCGCCTGGCCGTACGCGAACGGGCCCCGCCATATCGGGCACGTTTCCGGCTTCGGCGTGCCGTCCGACGTCTTCTCGCGATACCAGCGGATGGCCGGCTCGAACGTACTGATGGTCTCGGGCACCGACGAGCACGGCACCGCGATCCAAGTGCAGGCTGACAAGGAGGGACTCACTCCGCGGCTGACGGCGGACAAGTACCACCAGGTGATCGCGACGGACCTTCAGCATCTCGGACTCACGTACGACCTCTACACGCGCACCACCACCTTGAACCACTACGCGGTGGTGCAGGAGTTGTTCCGGGCGATGTACACCAACGGCTACGTCGTACCCCAGACTCAGCTCGGCGCGATCTCCCCGTCGACCGGTCGGACTCTGCCCGACCGGTACATCGAGGGCACGTGTCCGTACTGCGGGTACGACGGTGCCCGCGGGGACCAATGCGACAATTGCGGGCGTCAGTTGGACCCGGCCGAACTGAAGAATCCACGGTCGAAGATCAACGGCGAGGTGCCGAAATTCGTCGAAACCGAACACTTCTTCCTCGACCTTCCATCGCTCGCCGACGCGCTCGGCAGCTGGTTGGAAACCCGCCGCGACTGGCGCCCCAACGTGCTCAAGTACAGCCAGAACCTGATCGCGGAACTCCGCCAGCGACCGGTCACCCGTGACCTGGACTGGGGTGTCCCGATCCCGGTCGAGGGGTGGGAGACCAATCCCATGAAGCGGATCTACGTCTGGTTCGACGCGGTGGTCGGCTACCTGTCGGCGTCGATCGAGTGGGCCCGGCGCTCCGGTGACCCGGAGGCGTGGCGGGCGTGGTGGCAGAACCCGGCAGCCCGGTCGTACTACTTCATGGGCAAGGACAACATCACGTTCCATTCGGTCATCTGGCCGGGCATGCTGCTGGGCGCCAACGGGCAGGGCGCGAAGGGTGGTAGGCCGAGTGCCTTGGGAGTGCTCGATCTACCGACCGAGATCGTGTCGAGCGAGTACCTCACGATGTCGGGCTCCAAGCTCGCCACGTCGCGCGGGCACGTCATCTACGTGGGCGATTTTCTGCGCGAGTACGGCCCCGACGCCTTGCGGTACTTCATTTCCGTCGCCGGCCCCGAGAACCAGGACTCGGATTTTACGTGGGAGGAATTCGTCCGGCGCACCAACACCGAGCTTGCCAACGAGTGGGGCAATCTCGTGAATCGGTCGATTTCGATGGCCCACAAGAACAACGGGATGGTCCCTACGCCGGGCACGCTGGCCGACGTCGACGTGGCCCTGCTCGACACCGCGCGGGCGGCGTACGGCACGGTCGGCGACCTCCTCGGACGCGCTCGGTTCAAGCAGGGGATCACCGAAGCGATGCGGGTGGTGTCGTCGGCGAACAAGTACCTGTCGGACACCGAACCGTGGAAGCTGAGGGGGGATCCCGAGCGACGAGACACGGTGCTCCACACCGCGCTGCAGGTGGTGCAGGACGCCAACACGTTGCTGACCCCGTTCCTGCCGCACGCAGCGCAGAAGGTGCACGAGGCGCTCGGGGCCGAGGGGGTCTGGGCCGCACAACCGGAGCTGACCGAGGTGACGGAAGAGGGGGGCCCGAGCTACCCCGTTCTGCGGGGTGACTACGCCGATCAGTTGGCCACGTGGTCGTCCACGCCGATCCCGGTCGGGCGCCCGCTGCAGAAGCCCACGCCCCTGTTCGCCAAACTCGACGAGGCTTTGGGCCAGACCGGCCCGAGTTGGGCACCGGTCGTCTGAGAGCGCTCGACACCCCCACGCCTGTCGGCCCGTGCGTACGGCCTAAAGTTGGGGCTGATGAGCACCACGAGACAGATCCTGACGGGTTGGGGCAGGACGGCGGCTACACCGGCGTACGTCCTACGCCCGACCGATCCCGAAGTCGTCGTCGACGCTGTCGCCACGACGGCACAGCGGGCCGACGAGAAGTCGTCACGCGGCATCGTCGCGCGGGGACTGGGCCGGTCGTACGGCGACGTCGCCCAGAACGCGGGTGGCTTGGTCGTCGATATGACGGCGTTGACGACCGTCCACGAGGTCGACCAATCGGCGGCGACGGTCGACGTCGATGCGGGAGCCTCGCTGGACCAGTTGCTGCGGGTGCTCTTGCCGTACGGCCTGTGGATCCCGGTGCTGCCCGGCACTCGCCAGGTCACGGTCGGAGGCGCCATCGCCTGCGACGTCCACGGCAAGAACCATCACAGTTCGGGCAGTTTCGGGGACCACGTCAGGTCCATGGAATTGCTCGTCGCGGACGGACGAGTGCTCACGATCACCCCCGACGGAACCCCTGACGATCCCGACGCCAGTATCTTCTGGGCCACGATCGGGGGCATCGGCCTGACCGGCATCATCCTCCGGGTGACGCTCGCCCTCGATCGCGTCGAGAGCGCCTATTTCGTCGCCGACGGCATCGTGACGAACTCCCTGCACGAAACCATCGCCGTACATTCGGACGGTTCCGAGGAGAACTACCCGTATTCGTCGGCCTGGTTCGACGCGATCTCGGCGCCACCGAAGCTCGGGCGGGCCGCGATTTCCCGCGGGCATATCGCGAGCCTGGCAGAACTGCCACCGAAGCTCGCCGCAGACCCGCTGCGGTTCGACGCCAAGCCCTTGTTCACGCTGCCAGACGTGTTTCCCAACGGCCTGGCCAACAAGGTGACCTTCTCTGCGCTGGGGTCTCTGTGGTACGCCAAGAGCGGCAACTACACCGGCAAGATCCAAAGCCTGACAGGGTTTTACCATCCGCTGGACATGTTCGGCGAGTGGAACAGGGCCTACGGATCGGCAGGGTTCCTGCAGTACCAGTTCGTCGTACCCACGGAAGCCAAGGCCGAATTCGCCTCGCTGGTCGGCGATATTCAGCGATCCGGGCACTACTCGTTCCTCAACGTGTTCAAACTCTTCGGGCCGGGCAATCGGGCGCCTCTGTCGTACCCGATGGCCGGCTGGAATGTCTGCGTCGACTTTCCGATCACACGAGGGCTGGCGCAGTTCTGTTCGTGGTTCGACCAACGAGTGCTGGAACTCGGCGGTCGGCTCTACGTGGCCAAGGATTCCCGCACGTCGGCGGCCACGTTCCACGCGATGTACCCCCGCATCGACGAATGGCGCTCCGTGCGCCGCAGGGTCGATCCCGATGGTCTGTTCGTTTCGGACATGGCCCGACGACTGGAGCTCTCATGATCAACGCGACCGGAAATCCCCAGACGATCCTGCTGCTGGGCGCGACCAGCGAGATCGGCTTGGCGATCGTGACCGAATACCTCAAGAGCGGACCCGCCCGAGTCATCTTGGCGGGTCTCGGCGGCCGCCAGGAACGTGAGCAGGCTGTCGCCGAGCTCGAGGCCGCAGGCGCCACAGCGGTCGAGAAGATCGACTTCGACGCTCTGGACTTCCCGTCGCACCCGTCCGTGATCGCCAGCGCCTGGGTCTGGGGAGACGTGGACGTCGCGATCGTGTCGTGGGGGCTGCTGGGGGAACCGGAGGAGCTCTGGCAGGACCAGGCTCAGGCCGTCGATTTCGTCGGCGTCAACTACACCGGAGCAGTCAGCGTCGGCATCCTGCTGGGTCAGAAGATGCGCGCCCAGGGGCACGGCCAGATCATCGTGATGTCGAGCGTCGCGGGGGAGCGCGTGCGCCGGTCGAATTTTGTGTACGGCTCAACCAAAGCCGGCCTGGACAGCTTCTTCCTCAACCTGGGAGAGGCGCTCGAGCCGTCGGGTGTGAAGGTGCTGGTCGTACGGCCCGGCATGGTGCGCACGCGCATGAGCTCTCACCTCAAGGAAGCGCCGCTGACCGTCGACAAGCAGCAAGTGGGCGAGTTGGTGGTCGCGTCGGCCCGGGAAGGCAAGACGCTCATTTGGGCTCCGCCGGCGTTCCGGTACGTCATGACCATCCTTCGCCACATTCCACGCCCGATCTTCAAGCGGCTGCCGATCTGACCGAGGCGACTCACGTGCTGGCTGGCTGAGGCGGCGCGCCCACCCGGCAGGTCTTCAGTCGGCAGGTTCGGTCGGGAGACGGCGGAGATGCCAGGCCCAGAAGGCGGCGCCG
>JBDHZQ010000171.1:0-4376 GCA_039811945.1 Propionibacteriaceae bacterium | reverse complement strand
CGCCGCCGCCTCCAACGCCACGCTCGACCCAGTCGGGTAGGCGAGCACCCGGGTCGGGACCGCCATGATCTGGGCGCGTCGGAGCAACTCGCGGTACTCGCGATGCGCGACTGTGCCGTGGATGCGCACGTTGTCCGGGATGTCGAGGCCGGCCAAGTTCTCGGGTTTGCACACCACATCCACGGTCAGATCCGTACCCCGCACTGCCTTGAACAATGTGGCGTAGTCCCGACCGCGGTCCTGACCGATGGCGAGGATCTCGATGTCGCGCTCGACGTCGGGATCGGGCGTGTAGTAGTGGTGAGAGACACCGGAAGCCATTGTGAATAGACGTGCCTCGGGGATACCCAAGTCCACGAACGTTTCGGTTTCCAAGCGACTGAAATGGGTCAACAAGTCAACGGATTCGATCCGTTTCTTGATGCCACGGCGTGTGTCTGGGTCCGAGGTGCGGATAACCTCGGCGAGCCAAACGGACATGACAACGAGCGGTCGCCCGGCGTACGGGGGCAACCCTCGTCGCTTCATGAGGCCGGGCAGGACGCCCTGGCCTTCGAGCAAGGCAATCACGACATCCGCCCGGAAGGCGGGCAGCGCTGCTCTCAGCGGCACCTGCAGGCTGAGTCCCAGCCGGTGCTCCGCTACGTGACGGAGTTTGGTCGTGGCCTTGCCGCCGACGATCCCACGGATGGCGATGTCGTACCCAGCTTGTTCCAGGGCGTCGACTTCGTACGGCAAACGCGCCGGCGCGTCGCCGCTCCGAAATCGCTCTTGCCAGGCAGCGATGTCGTGCCCACTCAGGACGACGGCTCGTGTCACTCTTCCACCCTACGGGCCGCGACCGACGGTCTCGACGCCTGCCCAGTTTGGGCCCGCGCCGGTGCCGTCCCACCACCTCCGCGCGCCAAAGCCCATGCCGTACCGCCCAACGCGACCAGCGCCCAGTAGGTGTAGCCACCGGCTAGTAGCGCCAGGGCACGTGAATAGGAGGGACTGGACGGGGCCAACGAGGCCGGATCGAAGCTGCTGACGGGGAAAGCCAGAAGTGTGAGGTAGCCAACCGCTGCTAGGGTCGCTGAGATTCGGTCACGGTAGACCCAGCCGCGATATCCCAACCAGACCAGCAAGGGGAAGGCCCACACCCAGTGGTGGGTCCAGGCCACGGGGGACAGCAGAACAGGCAGAAGTGCAGTGATCGCGAAGGCGCCCGGGTCGTTGGGCTTGTTCCTGAAGTAGCGATGAAGCAGGAAAGCTACGACCAGCACGACGATTGCACAGAGGGCGAGCCAGGTCAGGCCACCGATCGGACCGTCGAGGAGCCGCTCTGCGATGCCTCGCAAGGACTGGTTCTCGGCCCGGCGCAGATTGCCGACGCGTCCGGGATCCCGAAGGGCTTTGGTCCAGTAGAACCATGCCTCGTGGGGGACGAGCAGCCACCCGACGCCGATACCGACTGCCGTGGTCAATCCCGCAACGACGATGACTCGGAACTGGCGGCTGATCAGAGGTAACAACAACAGCGCCGCAGGGGTCACCTTGATGCAGATGGCGATGCCGAGCAGCAGGCCGCGCGGCCAGCGGGTCCTCGGCAGCGTCAGGTCCAGCGTCGCCAGAAGCAGTAAGAACACGTTGACCTGGCCGATGTGCAGGTGGTCCCGCATGGGGCCGATGATGCACAGCACCAGAGTGATCACGACCGGCACCCAAGCCGGTAGATCCGACGTCGGGGCCAGCGTCTTCAACGCCGTCCGGGCCCACGCCCACAGGGCCAATACCGACGCGACGGTCAGGATGACCGCGCCCACCGCGATGCTGACGACCGCGATCGGCGCGAGCAAAGGCAGAGCCAAGGGCGTGTAGGTGAAGTACATCTCCCCAGCGCCGAGCGCCAACTCCAGCTTGTCCTGGTACACCGGTTGACCCGTCAACCAGGCATTGACCCCAGCCCGGTACACGAGTGCGTCACCCTGCACGGCGATGTGCGTGGAGAAACCGGTCAGCGACCACCAGACGTACGTGCTCAGCGCGAGGAGGGCCACCCCCAAGAGGCCAACCCGCCACACACGATCGGTCATCGGGCTGCTCATTCAGATGAGACTAGGCCGCAGGGTGTGGCCGGAGGCTGCTAAATGAGGGAGATGAGATGGTCCACACGCCGGGCGTACTCCGCATCGACATGATGCTCGGCCATGAACTCGAGGCCCTGAGCGCGCGCAGCTGCCCAGGCCACGGGGTCGCCCAGGGCTTTGCGGGCGGCCGAATTCAAACCGACCTGATCTCGCACTGGCGCGGTCCAGCCGAGACCGTGTCGTCCCACCAGCGCCTGCAGGGCGACGTTCCCGAACCCCAAGAGCGGCACGCCACAGCCTGCGGCTTCCAGGTACGTGCCGCTGGGATCGCCTTGAACGTGCGGTAACACCATGAGGTCGATCTCCTTCGTGACCCACCTGGTCCACTCCGTGTCGAAGTCGAGGTGGCCGCCGAATCTCACATTCGGCCCCGCCACGCGTTTCAGATCGTCGGCGAGGCCCCCCGACCCGAGAATCGTCAGCTCGACGTCGTCAGCCAGATCGGTAGCCAGTTGTACGGCGAATTCGGGTCCCTTGGCGTGGATCAAGCGACCCGAGAAGCACAGGTGGGCAGGCCGGGAGGGCGCCGCGCGAGGAGTCCGTCGGGCAGCTTCGACGTGCTCTGCGGTGAGTCGAGTGTCGAAGAAGAGCAGGGAAGACGAGGCGTACGGCCCGAGGCGCTCGAACGCGGGGTAGCCGTTGCACTGAAGGGCCCGTGCGTTCCGCACGATCTGTTCCATGGCCCGCGCTCGGCGTATCGAACCGACCCGAACCCTGGCCTTGGCGATCGCATTTGGGGCAGCGGCCAGTTCATGGGAGGCGAGATCCTCGGGCGTGAACTCAGCGACGACCACGCTCCGAGCCAAGAAGGACTCAAGTTCGTGGATCCGCGGGGTGAGTGAGGCGAGCACGAGGTCTGGCTGGGTCTGCCGTACCGCATCGAGCAACGTTGCTGCGGATGCGACGCCGATCCCCAGGTCGTCGGGTGAGAACCACCTCTCACCGTCCCCGACCGGGATGTCCACTTCGGGCGCCGCAAGGATCACGTCACCCGGCCACCCGTCGCGATAGCGCTCCAGCCCCGCCAACGTCTTGACATCCATCGAATAGCGTCCGTCGCGCCCGCGGATGATGCCGCCTGGGAACGCCACCGTCAGTCGAGCCACGCGGTCATGCTAGGGGAGCGCCCGCTGAGGGCGGGTCGCCACCCGGGCGAGCCCATGAGACGATCCAGTCGTGGGGAAGCCGAGGGTCGTGTTGCTCAGCTATCTCGTGCCGCATGCGAAGGTTCCTCACGCCGGGGGCGGGTATCTGAGGGATGTCTGCACGTCGGGAGACCGTGACGTCGATCTGACGGTCGTGGCGCCGACGACGACGGTGAACGTGGAGGCGGTCCGCTCGCCAGGTTCCCCGGCGCGCGTGGTGCTGGTCGCAGGGCCCGGTCGTCATCTGGCGTATCGGGTCGTGAATCGGCTGGCGCTCGTCGCGGACCGGATCTGGCGTCACGTGGATGCGGGTGTGCCGTACCTGCCTTGGGCCTCCGGGATTCTGACGTCGCCGGAGGCGAGGCGCGCAATCCGCGAGGCCGATGTTCTCGACTTGCAGTGGCTCGATGCGATCCGGCTGCTGCCGCTGCTGCGGTTGCTGAACCAGCGAGCGAAGGCCGTCGGCACCTACCACGACGTGCAGTCACAGAGCTTCGCTCGGGAGGCGAGTGGCTCGGCCCGGAACCGGACGTACTGGGCTCTCCAGTCGCGCTTGGCTCGGTGGCACGAGCGGCGAGGAGTACGGCGCCTCGACTCCGTCGTGGCCTTCAGTCAGAAGGACCTCGACCTCCTCGGGGATCCGCCCTCCGGTGTCATCGTGAACCCGCCCCTGGCAAGAGGGGACGTCGTGTCTCACCCGGTCCCGGACGGTCCTCCGACCGTGGTCTTCGTGTCGTACCTCGCCCGTGACGAGAACGACAAGGCCGCGCAATGGCTGCTTGCTGAGATCTGGCCGTTGGTACGGCGCGAGGTCCCGGAGGCTCGGCTTCGCTTGGTCGGATCGGGAGCGAGTGCCATCGTGACCGAACTGGCGGCCGCCGATCCGTCGGTGACGGTAACGGGGTTCGTCGACGACCTGGACGAGGAGTACAGGCATGCCTGGGTCGCCGTGATCCCGCTGCGGCAAGGGGCGGGAGTCAAGTTCAAGGCGATCGAGTCGTTGTTCGCCGGCGTCCCCACCGTGACCACGACGGTCGGTGCCGAAGGGATCGGTGGGGAGGACCTCTTCGTCCGGGTCAGCGACGATCCTGCGGTCTTGGCG
>JBDHZQ010000170.1:0-4440 GCA_039811945.1 Propionibacteriaceae bacterium | reverse complement strand
ACGGTCATGACCAGGGCCCAACGATCGGGCTCGGTGACCATCGTCGATGCCCGCAAGAGCAGGACAGAGCCGACCACCCCGGCGATCACGATCCAGGTCTGTGGAGTCGTCCAAGCGGACGGCAATGGGAACGCCGTGTTACCGCCGCTGCCGGTCACGATCACGTTCGAGGTGATCGTCTCGTCCAGGAAACGCACCGTGAGCTGGTACGCCCCCCACGGCGTCAGCGGGCTCGTCACGCCTTGGGCTGCGGTCTCACCGATCGCCGTCAGACGGTTGACGACCATCCAGGCGAGTTGGGCAGCCGCGGCGGTCCCGGCCGCGACCACCGCCCAGAGCCAGATCCGTGGTTTGGGGCCTTCCGTCCGGGTCGACGTCAAGGCCAGCAGTTCAGGATCGCGGCGTGACGAGGGGAGCAGCGGACCGAGGAGGCGGGCCACCCCGTACCCAGCGAGGAAGAGCACGCCGAGACCGACGGCGAGAATGTTGGTCACCTTGATCGCCACGGCCAGCACCGACAAGGCGACGATACACCAGGGTGAGCCGCGTCCTCGCACGAACTGGGTGACGGCGAGCAGGATCAACGCCCCGAAGAACGCCGCCGGAGCGTCGGTGGAGATGTAGGAATACGTCCAATAGGCATAGGTGGAGGCGACGAACAACAAGCCCAAAGCGACGGCGACGAGGCGCGGCACCTTCCACGCGATGAGGAGACACCAGAGCGCCACCAACGTCGCGCCCATCCACAGGGAGCCGGTGAGCCGCCAGGCCGTGAGGCCGTCGACGTGGGCCAGGCGCCAGATGACTGCGCCGCCGGCACGGGTGATCCAGAAGTAAATCGGCGTGTACGGGTCTGCAGATTGCTTGCCACCGAAGGGATATTTCGCTGGATCGTTGTCGTGGCTGCCGCACGCCGGGCCCATCGGTCCGTACGGGAAGACTCCGTCGCAGGCCATCCGCTCCAGGGCGGGCGGCTCCACATGCTCGCCCTTGCGCACGTACCCGTCGGACAACACCCGGTCGAGATAGTCGATGTACATCCACTCGTCGATCGGACTCATGGCCTGACTGTGCTGCAGCGTGGCCGCGGCAGAGACGTACATGCCGGCAACGACGAGCAAGATCAGCGGCCAGGAGAACAGAACCCAGCCGCGCATGCGGCGGGCCCGAGATGCCTTCGCTCGGGCGGGTACGGCGGGCTGGGATGCGACTTCGGGAAGAGATGGCTCGTCGTCCCACACCGGGGTAGCGGTCGACTCCGCCCCAGACTCGGTGGCAGGGGCCGCGGTCTGCTCATCGCTCCGGGTCACAGGCAGGTCACCTCCGTCGAGTTGGACGGCCTCACAGTACAAGCTGGGCCCCGGGACCACCGCGTGCGCCACACGGGGTCCGGGGCCCAACTTGGGAAAGGGATCAGCTCCAGGTGACCGTCAGGTCGGGCTTGCTGAAGTCGATCGACGGGGTGTCGAATCCAAGACCGAAACCCCAAATGGTGCACGGTGACCAACCGGAACCGCTGTTGCATTCGGCTGCGATATCCACGCTGCCCAGCGATCCCTTGGCCGATACCACGACGGCCCGCGACGAGCCGAGCCGCGGTTCGACGTTCTCCAACTGGGACCGGGCCTCGGCCTTCATCGTGCGGGTGAGGGACCCGTCGCGCACCTGCGTCTTGCCACTGGAAATGACCGCCGGCACGTCGAGACCGCAGCCGGCGTTGAGGGCCTTCGAGGCCAGGCATGCGTCGGCGGCTGCGACGATCTTCTCGCGGAAGATCTTGGTGCCCTCTGCATCCAATGTCGGTGTGATCGAGGACGACGAGCTTGACGTGTCGTCACTGTTCTTGACTAGGACTGTCGCGCTGTCGCCGAAGGTGAAGTACTTCTGCGTCGTCCCGAACTGGTAGCTCCCTGGGAAGACCTCGGGGTAGTCGCTGGTCGGCTTGACACCGTTCACAGTGGTGTCGAGGCCCTTGGCGCTGTACGGCATCGACAGGTTGGCGGTTCCGCTGATGAGCTTGCTGCCCGAGTACGTCGTGATCTTGTACGTGTCCGTCACGGCTTGGTCGCCGAGCTTGTACGAAACCGGAACGTCGAACCAGCCACTGCTGTCAGGTCCGGGATCGCTCACGACAATCTCCGTGATCGGGGCTCGCTTGAGCGAATCTGCGAGCACCTCGTTGGTGAGCAGGCTCGCATCGGTGGGTGTCGAACTGAGCAGCGCGAGGGCGTCGGCCGCACGACCTTCCGAGATGGCTTTGAGGTACGCCTCTGCCGCGGTCTTGGCGCGAACCGAGGGCGAGGGGGTCGGCGTCGGGCCGGCCAGGATTCCGCCGCCTCCGCGAAGCGAATTCGCGATCAGGACGACAGCCACGATGAGCACCAGGGCCCCCGCACCGAGACCGATGAACAGTGGCGTCTTGGACTTGGGTTTGCTCGGTCCTGCAGGGCCGGCCGGACCCGCTGGCCCTGTCGGCCGGAAGACGGGCTGGCCACCGGGACCTGTCGGCTGCGGCCCGCCCGGCAGGGGGGCACCGCGTGGCGGCTGAGGGCCGCCCGACACCGGTGGGGAGGCGGTGCCGTACGGGCCGGGCTGAGGAGCCGAGCCGGGGGAGGCTGCGCCGTACGCCGGAGGAGTGGGTCCCGACGGTCCGGACCCGTACGGCTGGGCCACGGCGGGGAAGGTCTGCCCGAAGGATCCGGGCGGGGGAGTCTGGCCGTACGGGGGCTGCGAACCCACACCGGGGGGCGGCTGCTGAGGGCCAGAAACCGATGCGGACGACGGGCCAGCCGATGCGGGAGCGGACCACGGCGACGACGGCGGAGTGGCTCCCTCGGGTGCAGGGTTGCCAGCCGGCTGATTGAGACTGTGAGGGTCAGAAGTAGTCATGGGGGAACCTTCCGTGGGGGAATCCTCCGCAGCCTAGGCGGGTCTGGTGCCACTTCTCGGCTGGTCTCAGCCTCCTCGAAGGGCTTCCGCCGAAGACCTCGACGGATCGGCGACGCGCATTCCCACGACGTGGGACACACCGAGCCAACCGAGAACGACCGCGGCAGCACGCACGGGATGGGTGACGTCAGGAATCCCTGCGGCGCGGAGTTGGCCACGCGCCCACAGCCATTGTGGGATGACCACAGTGGGGGAGGTGGCCACCCCGGAGGTATAGCCGCGCGTGACGAGGCTCGACAGCAGGTGGCTGAATCCGTGGATTCCGAAGACGAATTGGACGTCCTGGAAGAGCCAGCCGCGGCCCCGGGAGCGGTACCCGTCGAGTGCGGCAGCGACGTACAACAGACCCATCATCGCGACCGCCGCATTGACTTGCCTCTGGGTGAGGCGGCCGGTCGGGATCCAGGGCAGGCGTCGTACGAAGGCCGGGAGTCTCCTCATCGCCGACTCGGTCGTACGAGCCATCGTGAGCACCTCTTCGCCGTCGTTGAAGCCGAAACTCACCAAGAACGACGCGGGTACGGCCCAACGTCGCCAACCGGCGAGTCCCGTTTCGTGGTTCACGTCAGCCATCGTCGCACCCAACTACCGCCGCTCACGCGGGGAGAGCCGCGGCATGACGTACCGCTCCGTGAGGTTGAGGACGGCCGCCAGCGGACGGGCAGCCAGCGATGTGGCCGCCGCAGCGCGGGTAAGAACTCCCCGGCGATACAGCTCGATCCCGATGTGTCCCATGAGCGAGATCGCGGCCGGCGCCGGCCGGATGTAGAGCGTGATCTGGCCGATCAGGCCGTCGTCGTCGAGGCGCAGCCACTGCAGTTCTTCGAGGTTGAGTCCCTTCAACGTGTTGGTCCCATGGAGGACGAAGTCGCGTCCCGAGCCGGTCACCGCAGGGATGGCCACCGTCATCGACCTGTACTCGCGGCGGCTGCTCGGTGCCGCGACCGGTATGCACCCGGACGCCGACCTGGCGTGCTCGGCGATCACGATGGCGGTCGCGGCCCGCGGCGGCATCGCCGCCGTCAACGGCCCGAACTGGCGCGAGGATGAGTCCCAGCGGGTCATCTTCCACACCGATAGGGGGTCGACCTACACGGCGAACTCCTTCACCGCTTTGTGCCGGACCCTTGGGATCCGACAGTCCATGGGACGCGTCGGGTCGTGTTTCGACAATGCCGCCGCCGAGGCGTTCTTCTCCTCCCTGGAGTGGGAGGTGTTGTCACGCAACACGTTCGACAGCACCAAGGCCGCGCAGGCTGTCGTGCTGGACTGGTGCTACGGGTTCTACAACCACGAACGCCGACACAGCTCAGCAGGCATGATGAGCCCCATCACCTACGAGAACACCGCGGCCCCCGACCGGGACGCCGCATAGCCAAGCCCTCCACGAAACGGGGGGAACCACAGATGGAATCTCTCCGCCGTGCGTGTACTGCACGGTGACGGTCTCGGGTAAGTGAGCATCCCGGCACGCGGGGTAGTTGATGGCCA
>JBDHZQ010000169.1:0-4570 GCA_039811945.1 Propionibacteriaceae bacterium | reverse complement strand
TTCCCTAAGGAAGCGCTGCCTCGGATCGGGGTCGAATTGACGGGCAGTTTGCGTACGGGCAGCACGAACCTTGTTCTGGATGGCTCTGCCGTGAGCGCCAAGAACCCGCGCCCGCGCAAGGTCTGCCCCTTCTGTGGTGTCGTGTGCGATACTGGCTAGCGGTCGCGATGTCACCCAGACGTCCTGACCGGAAATAGATCGTCTCGCTGGCGTTGCCGCGACGTGCCCCTGACAGGGGACTGACCGCGGCGGCCTTCGAATCGACCTAGTCCCACCGCCAGACTTCGCGTGCGAGCCCGTTTGAGTGCCCGCGCCGTCAGATACGGCGCCGATGGCGCCGGTGAATGGAGCACACATGCTCGATGATCCGATCGACGCACCGTCGACCGAAACTGCCCCCGCCGCGACGACCCCGACACGTCGTCGCCGAGCCGCCGGTCGACCCTCCGGGCCGCCGATCCCGGTGGAGTCCGACCTTCGGGGGGAAGAAGGCGCGCCCACGCTCGACAGGGCGCCGTCGACCGACGACGTTCCCGGTCAGGTAACGACGAGCGAGCCCACCGAGAAGCCCAAGCGGACCCGCAAGGCCCCTTCCACAACCGCCGGTGACAAGCCCAAACGCTCACGCAAGACCAAGCCAGTCGCCGCCGAAGCCCACCAGACGGTGGTGGAGCCGACCACCTCTGACGCAGCGGCAGGCGACGCCGCGCCGGCGGAGTCGGTTGCGATGGAGATTCCGTCTGCCGAGGTGGCTGTGCTCCGGGTCGATTCGGCCGACCTGGTCGTGAGCCAGCCGCAAGCCGACGATGCGATCGGGCAGGCCTTGGCCGTACTCGAGACGCAACGAACCTCAGCACCGCGTCGGCGCAGCGCGAGCCGCCCCGCCGGTGCCCCCAAACCCATCGACCTCGACGCCATTGCGGCCGCCCTGGCGACCGACACCGCCGGCGACTCTCCAGTCGACGTCGTGGCCGACGAGATCGCCGACCAGCTTCTCGCCGACGCTGACGCGGCCGACGCAGCCGACCTGGCCGACTCTGCCGACATAGCCGAAGCAGACGCGGACGCGCCCACGGCAGAGTTGGTCGATGTCGAGACCTTCGACGCCGCGGTGACCCTCGATCCCGTACTCGTCGAGGCCGCCGAGGACACCGAGGCATCGGACCTCGACGAAGAGACAGAAGACGACCTCGGCGACTCGGACGAGCACGGCGACGAAGCCGTACCCCGACGTCGTCGCCGGCGTAGGGGCGGACGGAGGCGTCGGCGTACCGGAGAAGGTTCGGCCACCGACGAGCCTGGTGACCACGAATCCCAAGACGATGCCGAAGCCGAGGCCGGCGAGCCTGCGACCGACACCGCCGAGCCCGACCCCGAAGGCGACGCTCCCGTCATGGTGAGCCGTCGCCGGCGCCGCCGTCGGCGCGGAGACGACGCCGCGGCGACGACCGAGGAGGACGGCGCCGAGGTCGTGGTCAGGGTGCGCGAACCACGGACGCGTCGCCGTACCCCCGCCACCACCGACGAGGTGACCGGCATCGAGGGCTCGACGCGCATGGAGGCCAAGCGGCAGCGCCGGCGTGAAGGCCGTGCGGCCGGCAGGCGACGCGCTCCGATCCTCACCGAGGCAGAGTTCCTGGCCCGCCGGGAATCGGTGGCGCGGTCGATGCTCGTGAGGCAGAAGGACTCCTACAGCCAGATCGCCGTGCTCGAGGACGGGATCCTGGTCGAGCACTACGTCGACCGGGCGTCGGCGACCTCGCTGATCGGCAACGTCTACCTCGGGCGAGTGCAGAACGTGCTGCCGAGCATGGAGGCCGCGTTCGTCGATATCGGCCGGGGACGCAATGCCGTCCTGTACGCCGGAGAGGTCGACTGGGATTCGTTCGGTGACGAAGGCCAGACCAGGCAAGTCGAGAAGGTCTTCAAGTCAGGCCAGTCGGTGCTGGTGCAAGTCACGAAGGACCCGGTCGGCGCGAAGGGTGCCAGGCTTACCTGCCACGTGTCGTTGCCCGGCCGCTACATCGTCTATGCCCCGGGCGGCCACCTGTCGGGCATCTCGCGCAAGTTGCCCGAACACGAGCGGGCACGGCTCAAGGACTTGCTGGGCGACCTCGTGCCCGAAGAGGCATCGGTCATCATCCGTACCGCCGCCGAGGGGGCGAGCGAAGAAGAACTCATCCGCGACGTAACGCGGCTCAAGGCTCAGTGGGAGTCGATCGAGAAGAAAGTCAAGCAGGGTTCGGCTCCGCAGTTGTTGTACGGCGAACCCGACCTGACCGTACGGATCGTGCGGGACCTCTTCACCGAAGACTTCACCTCCCTCGTCGTCGACGGAAACGGTCACGGAGAGGATGCCTGGGACACGGTGTCGGCGTACGTCTCCCATGTGGCGCCTCACCTGTCGGACCGGTTGAAGCAGTGGAACCGAGAGGCCGACGGAGACCTGTTCGGCCAATACCGGATCGACGAGCAGATCGCCAAGGCCCTGGAACGCAAGGTGTTCCTGCCGTCGGGCGGGTCCCTGATCATCGACCGGACCGAGGCCATGACTGTGATCGACGTCAACACCGGCAAGTTCACGGGGTCGGCGGGGAATCTCGAAGCGACGGTGACGTCGAACAACCTGGAGGCGGCCGAGGAGATCGTGCGGCAGCTGCGCTTGCGGGATGTCGGCGGGATCATCGTGATCGACTTCATCGATATGGTGCTGCCCAGCAACCGGGAACTGCTGCTGCGTCGCCTGGTCGAATGTCTGGGCCGTGACCGTACCCGCCATCAGGTGTCGGAGGTGACTTCTCTGGGCCTGGTGCAGATGACGCGCAAGAAGATCGGTACGGGCCTGGCTGAGGCCTTCACCGACGTGTGCGAGACGTGCCAGGGCAGGGGCTACCACCGCCACGAGGATCCGGTCGATTCCCAGGAACCGTCCGACGGCGGAGACCGGAACGGTCGTCGTCGCGGCCGGCCGGGACCGAACGGTTCTTGACCATCGGCACGCCCGGGCTCCCGACACGTCGACGTGGCGGGCCCGGCGTGAGTTTGACCCTCTCCGAAGCGCGCGCGTACGATAGGACGTCGGTGCCCGGAGTGTTTATCTTGCGAGGGCACACCGGGGCCAGCGCTCGGCGCGGCCCTCACGAACGAGACGAGAGTAGGACAACCGTGTACGCGATCGTGCGCAGCGGCGGCAGGCAGCACAAGGTAGCTGTGGGCGACGTCGTAGATATCGACAAGGTCACCGCCGAGGTCGGCGATTCCGTCGAGCTGACCCCTCTGCTCGTCGTGGACGGCGACAGCGTGACGGCCGCCTCCGACCAACTGGCCAAGGTCAACGTCACCGCCGAAGTGCTCGGCGAGACCAAGGGTCCGAAGATCCGGATCATCAAGTACAAGAACAAGACCGGGTACAAGAAGCGCCAGGGCCATCGCCAGCGCTACACCCAGGTCAAGATCACCGGCATCAAGTGAGGGGCTGAGCAATGGCACACAAGAAGGGCGCATCCAGCTCGAAGAACGGTCGCGACTCCAACTCCCAGCGGCTCGGCGTCAAGCGCTTCGGCGGCCAGGTCGTCGGTATCGGCGAGATCATCGTGAGGCAGCGCGGCACGCATTTTCACCCCGGTGACAACGTCGGTCGTGGCAAGGACGACACTCTGTTCGCGTTGGCCGAAGGTGCTGTGCAGTTCGGCACCAAGCGCGGTCGTCGCGTCGTCAACGTCACTCCTGCTGAGTAGGCATTTTCTCCTGACACACGCGTCGAGGGCGGCTCCGGGTACGGACCGCCCTCGACGCGTCTGCGGCCGTCAGCCTGGCCAGACGGGGGTCACCGGCGACGACGGGCTAGCTGGTTCTGCGGCGTGCTGCGGATTGGGCTCGTCGTCGGAGTCTTCGTCGGCAAAGCCGGCGGACCGGGTCGGCACGTACCGCTCCACGACGTCCGTCGCTGAGACGTACCCGAGCGCCCGCGACGGTGTCGCTCCGGACGTCGGCCAGCCGAGACCGAGTTCTTCGTCGGGGTCGGTTTCCGGCCATGGCTGCAGCCAGCCCTCGGCGGTCGACGGCTCCTCGTACCGCTCACCCGGCACCTTCCCGAACTCCGGCGTGTCGGGCCGGGTTTCGGGTACGGCGGGTGCTTGCCTGAGGTCGGGGGAGGGGTTGTCGGGTACGGCATCGCTCCCGTCGGCGTCCTCACCAGCCAGGTCGACTTCGCCGTGCTGAGACTCGGTCTCGGCTCCGCTCTCGGCTGGGGTCGCCGGCCCAGACTCGCCCGGCTCGCATCTGGTCTCGGCTGGAGTCGCGGGCCCGGAATCGCCCGGCTCGGACATGGTCTCGTCCACGTCCGTGGCCGGAGGCCCGGTCTCCGGATCGGGCGGATCCGCAGTCGGCTGGTCCGATTCTCGCGGGGGGCGAGGGGCGGGGCCCGGACTCGCCGTGGGCGTCGCGTTTGGGGTTGGGATGCCGAAGAGTCGCTTGATCCACCACAGTGCCGCCAGGAACGGCAAGAGCAGCACCAACCAGGGCATTCGGGCTCCCAAGAAGACAACGGCCCCACCTGAGGGGCGAAGCT
>JBDHZQ010000168.1:0-4577 GCA_039811945.1 Propionibacteriaceae bacterium | reverse complement strand
GCCGGATCAATTCCCTTTTCAGTTTCTAACTCTCGCCCTGTCGGTACAGGCATCCTACGCGGCGCCGTTTATTTTGCTTGCCCAAAGCCGGCAGGAAGAACGGGATCGGCAAGCGATGGCACTCGATCGTCGCTCAGCCTCACAAACGCGCGCAGATATGGAATTCCTGGCCAGAGAATTGGCCGCGCTTCGCTTCCAGTTGGGCCAAGTTGCGACTCATGAGTTCATAGAGACTCAACTGGGAGCTTTCAGGGACGGCATCGAGGAAGTCCGCCCCTAGAGTTCCTTGGTTGTTGGAACTCCAGCTTGATCTTTGGCTTCGAGTTCGGGCCTGGCGCGGTCGCCGTCACGCAGGGCCACCGGGCAGCCGTCTTGTTCGCCGTGCCTGATTATGCCGCACAACAGTAGAGTATCTCATCGACCCGCCAATAGTGGGCGTGCATCAAAGTGAGGCGGAACTCACATGACTGTTACTCAGGAAGGCCCCAGCAGTCAGAGTGCGAGTGTTCGCTTGCTCGCCAACCCGCCGTATTGAACAACCGAAGAATCATTCAGCAGTCCGAGCGCACCAAAAAACTAACGACAGCTTCGAACATACGATGAAGAGTTGGCTCTAGCAACGCCCCACGCGAATCATCGTGGGGGCGGAAGGTAGCCCGTATTTATATTCCCATGGCCCAACGTTATATGCGTATTTTCCGGTGTAAATGAGGCATTTATCGTAAATGCTGCAATTATGGTAATAATGCCCGCTAGAGTTGTAGCCGCAATCAACTACTGGGTCCAAAGCGGCTGCCGATGCTCCGACCGGGCAAAAGTCACAATGGCAAGTGTCATGCTCCCCACAGCGAAGGCTGTTAGGGGTCTCAATGTCCTCATGAGGCTGACTCTAACACCATTCAAGCGCGGATAGGCTCCGCTCAGACCATCAACGGGCGTACGTGGGGAAGGATCGGCTTGGGGAGTTTGGACTCACCGGACAGGTAGGCGTCGACCCCGTTGGCGGCCGAGCGTCCCTCGGCGATGGCCCAGACGATGAGCGACTGACCACGGCCTGCGTCGCCGCAGACGAAGACACCTTCAACGTTGGTCGCATACGACGCGTCCCGCGCAATGTTGCCGCGGCTGTCGGTCTCCAGGCCCAGTTGCTCGATCGCGGTCTTCTCCGGACCGACGAACCCCATCGCCAACAGCACCAGCTGAGCCGGGATTTCCCGCTCAGTCCCCTCGACCGACACGAATCGTCCGTTCTCCATCACGACCTCCGACAACCGGAGGGCGCGCACGTGACCCTGCTCGTCACCGAGGAATTCGCTGGTGTTGACGGCATACACGCGCTCGCCGCCCTCCTCGTGAGCGGAGGAGACGCGGTAGATCATCGGGTACGTCGGCCACGGCTGGCCCCCCGGCCGGCCCTCCGGCGGGGTCGGCATGATCTCCAGTTGCGTGATCGACTTCGCGTGCTGACGGATCGACGTACCCAGACAGTCGGCGCCGGTGTCGCCGCCACCGATGATGACCACGTCCTTGCCGGTCGCGAGAATTTGATCGGCGACTTCCGCCCCCCGGGCCACCCGGTTGGCCTGCGGCAGGAACTCCATCGCCTGGTGAATGCCGCCGAGTTCTCGACCGGGGATCGGCAGGTCGCGAGCCACGGTGGAGCCGATCGCCAGGACCACCGCGTCGTAGCGCTCCGGCAATTCCGAGAACGTGGGTTTCACACCCACGTCGTGGGACGGCTTGAAGACGGTGCCCTCCAACCGCATCTGCTTGAGGCGGCGGTCGAGAACGCTCTTCTCCATCTTGAACTCGGGAATGCCGTACCGCAGCAGCCCACCGATGTCGTCGGCCCGCTCGTACACGACGACCGTGTGCCCCACCCGGGTCAACTGCTGGGCGACGGCCAGTCCGGCCGGTCCGGAGCCGACCACCGCGACCGTCTTGAGGGTGTGCCACGACGGCTGCTCAGGGACAACCCGGCGGTCGTCCCAAGCCTTGTCGATGATCGCCACTTCGACGTTCTTGATCGTGACCGGATCCCGATTGATCCCGACCACGCAGGCCGTCTCGCACGGCGCCGGGCACAACCGACCCGTGAACTCGGGGAAGTTGTTGGTCGCATGGAGCCGGTCAAGGGCCCCGCGCCACTCGTCGCGCCAGATCAGGTCGTTCCACTCCGGGATCAGGTTGCCGAGCGGACAACCCGTGTGGCAGAAGGGAATCCCACAGTCCATGCAGCGGCCGGCCTGGGTCTGGATGATCGGCAGGACGGCGCGGCCGGGACCTTCCGGGTAGACCTCCTGCCAGTCGTTGACCCGTTCGTTGACGGGACGTCGCGCCGCCACCGCGCGCGGCGACTTCATGAATCCACGAGGATCAGCCATGGGAGGCCTCCATCATCTTGCGGGTGGTCTCCTGCTCTGACAGGCCTTCAGCGATCGCCTCTGCCCTCGCCCGTGTGACCCTCGCGTAGTCGCGCGGCAGGATCATGGTGAACCGGCGACCCAGGTCGTCGTCGGACAGACGCAACAGGTCGGTCGCCACGCTCGACCCCGTCTCGGTCGCATGTCGGGCCAGCAACGCCTTGACCCGTTCGAGGTTGTCGTCGTCGAGGTCGACCGGATCGGCGAGTTCGGTGTTGAGGCGGGCGCGATTGAGGTCGAGCACCCAGGCCACCCCGCCGCTCATTCCGGCCGCCACGTTCCGGCCCGTCGGCCCCAGAATGAGCGCCTCCCCGCCGGTCATGTACTCGCAGGCATGGTCGCCCACACCCTCGACGACCGCCGTCGCGCCGGAGTTCCGGACGCAGAACCGCTCCCCTACCTGGCCCCGCAGGAAGATCTCACCGGAGGTTGCGCCGTACCCGATGACGTTGCCCGCGATGATCTGCTCCTCAGGCGCGAAACCGACGTGATCGGCGGGCCGCACGATCAGCCGTCCGCCCGACAAACCTTTGCCGAGATAGTCGTTCGCGTCGCCCACCAGCCGCATCGTGATCCCCTTCGGCAGGAATGCGCCGAAGCTCTGACCCGCCGTACCGGTGAGCGTGAAGTCGATCGTGTCGTCGGGTAGTCCGTCTCCGCGGGTCGCCTTGGTCAACTCGTGGCCGAGCACGGTGCCGACCGTGCGATGGACGTTGCGGATGGCGACGTCTGCCTGCACCGGTGTCCCGTCGGCCAGCGCGGACTGTGCCAACTCGATGAGGTGTACGTCCAGTGCTTCGTCGAGCCCGTGGTCCTGGGTCTTCGTGCAATGCAACGGGGAATCCACGTCGACCTGGTGCAGGATCGGGGTGAGATCGAGGCCTTCGGCCTTCCAATGGTCGATCGCCGGACGGGTGTCGAGCGCGTCGACCCGTCCGATCGCCTCCTTCAGGCTGCGGAAACCGAGCGCGGCGAGGTGCTCGCGCACCTCTTGGGCGATGAACTCGAAGAAGTTGACGACGTACTCCGCCTTGCCCGAGAACTTCTTGCGGAGTTCGGGATTCTGCGTCGCGACACCGACCGGGCAGGTGTCGAGATGGCACACACGCATCATGACGCACCCTTCGACCACGAGCGGCGCGGTGGCGAAGCCGTACTCCTCGGCCCCGAGCAACGCGGCCACGATCACGTCGCGGCCGGTCTTCAGCTGACCGTCGGTCTGCACGACGATCCGGTCCCGCAAGCCGTTGACCAGCAAGGTCTGCTGGGTTTCGGCGAGGCCGAGTTCCCACGGTCCGCCCGCGTGCTTGATCGACGTGAGAGGCGCCGCGCCGGTGCCACCGTCGTGGCCGGAGATCAGCACGACGTCGGCTTTCGCCTTGGAGACGCCCGCCGCGACCGTGCCGACCCCGACCTCGGCGACCAACTTCACGTGCACCCGCGCCGACGGGTTCGCCGACTTCAGGTCGTGGATCAGCTGTTTGAGATCCTCGATCGAGTAGATGTCGTGGTGGGGAGGCGGTGAGATCAGACCCACGCCGGGGGTCGAATGCCGGGTCTTGGCGACCCACGGGTAGACCTTCGCACCCGGCAGCTGACCGCCCTCGCCGGGCTTCGCCCCCTGGGCCATCTTGATCTGGATGTCGGTGGCGTTCGACAGGTAGTCGCTGGTCACGCCGAACCGGCCGGAGGCGACCTGCTTGATCGCGGACCGGCGGCGTGGGTCGTACAAGCGGTCCTTGTCCTCACCGCCCTCACCGGTGTTCGACTTCGCGCCGAGCTGGTTCATGGCGATCGCGAGGGTCTCGTGGGCCTCGAGGCTGATGGAGCCGTACGACATTGCCCCGGTTGAGAACCGCTTGACGATCTCGCCGATCGGCTCGACCTCCTCGATCGGGATCGGGCCTCCGACTGGCGTCAACTGCAGCAGCGACCGCAGCGTCATCAGCCGGGACGAGTTGTCGTCGACCCGCTGGGTGTACTGCTTGAAGATGTCGTACCGCTTCGCGCGCGTCGAATGCTGAAGCCTGAATACGGTCTCGGGGTCGAACAGATGCTCCTCGCCCTCACGGCGCCACTGGTACTCGCCACCGACCGGCAACGTGCGATGTGCCAGCGGGATCCCGTCGGCCGGGTACCCGCGCAGGTGCCGCA
>JBDHZQ010000167.1:0-4603 GCA_039811945.1 Propionibacteriaceae bacterium | reverse complement strand
CCTGGCCAACCCGCCCTTCGCCGGCTCACTCGACTACGAGGCCACCGCCAAGGACCTGCAACGCGTGGTCAAGACCAAGAAGACCGAACTGCTGTTCGTCGCGCTGTTCCTCAAGTTGCTGAAGGCTGGTGGACGGGCCGCGGTGATTGTCCCCGACGGGGTGCTGTTCGGCTCGTCCAAGGCCCACAAGGACCTGCGCCGCGCTCTGGTCGAGGACCAGAAGCTCGACGCCGTGGTGAAACTGCCATCCGGGGTCTTCCGTCCCTATGCCGGAGTCTCGACGGCGATCCTCTTCTTCACCAAGACCGAGTCGGGCGGCACGGACGGCGTCTGGTTCTACGACGTCCGCGCGGACGGGTTCTCGCTGGACGACAAGCGCAACCCGATCACCGAGAGCGACCTGCCCGATGTGCTGGTCCGCTGGCGCAACCTTGCGGGCGAATCCGGCCGAGCCCGCACCGACCAATCCTTCCTCGTTCCCAAGGCCGACATCGTCGCCCAGGGCTACGACTTATTGCCGAGCCGCTACAAGCAGGTCATCCATGACGAGGTCAGGCACCGGGCTCCCTTGGAAATAATCGCCGACATCGAGAAGCTGGAAGGCGAGATCGCGAAGGGGCTCGACGAACTGAAGGCGATGTTGACGTGAGGTTGGTAGCACTCGGCGAGGTCATCCGGCCAGCAAAGGTGGATCGCGCTGGAGAGACGAACTACCCTCTGCTCTCCATGACCATGCATGACGGGCTGATCGACCAGACGACCCGCTTCAAGAAGCGAATTGCCAGCTCGAATCTTTCCAACTACAAGGTGGTGAAGAGAGGTCAGTTAGTTGTCGGATTCCCGATCGACGAGGGTGTACTCGACTTCCAGGAGTCATA
The DNA here is from genome assembly GCA_039811945.1 of Propionibacteriaceae bacterium. GTDB lineage: Bacteria > Actinomycetota > Actinomycetes > Propionibacteriales > Propionibacteriaceae > Fen-668. The sequence continues at coordinate 3,725 of JBDHZQ010000167.1, read as the reverse complement.
CCCGGCCGCGATCGTCAGCCCCGCCTACGGCGTCTGGAACCTAGTTGATGAGGAACGAGTCGACCGGCGCTACCTGAAGCTCGCCTTGCGGTCCCCAGGCGCCTTTGCGTACTACCGGACCAAACTGCGTGGCAGTACCGCCCGGCGCCGATCTTTGCCGACTGACGTCTTCCTTGCGCTGCCCATCCCGCTCCCGACCCTGCCCGAACAACGCCGCATCGCAGCAGTCCTCGACCACGCCGAGGCTCTACGCGCCAAGCGCCGCCACGTTCTCGCTCACATCGATGCCCTCACTGAGTCAATCTTCGAGGACTTCTTCCGGCAGCAACCGGACCGATGGGCTCAACTCAGCGAACTGGCCGAGAAAGTCGTCGTCGGCCATGTGGGCCCCACGAGCGAGTTCTTTCGGTCGGAGGGTGTGCCATTCCTGCGGACCGGAAACGTGGGTCGCGGGGAAATCGTGCGCGAAGGTCTGGCCTACATAACCACCGACTTCCACAGCCGGCTCAGGAAGAGCCAGATCCGCAGCGGCGACGTCCTCATCTCAAGGGTCATCACCGACGAGGTGCGCGCTTCTGCCGCACCAGAGGACCTCGATGGCGCCAACTGCGCCAACATAATCGTCGTCCGTCCGAGCGACCGGCTCCTCACCAGCACTCTCGTTGGTTATCTAGGTCGTGCCGAAACCCAGCGACAACTCATAGCGAGACGGGTCGGGTCGGCCCAAGGAGTGGTGAACACTGGCGTGCTCAAGCACCTATCCACTCCGGTTTATCCCGTCGAACGCCAGCGGGTTCTCTCCACCATAGTGGAGGCAGTGTCAGCCCGACGAGCGGCCGAGCGACGGGCGATGAATGTCGGTGACGAGCTCTTCGCGTCGCTGCAAGTCCGCGCGTTCGATGGGAGGCTGTGATTCATGCCGGTTGAGATGAGAATGTGGCGCATCGACGGCGACGAGCCGCGGGCACTGACTGCCTCTGCGTTGCCTGCGGAGAAGCATCTCCACGAGTTCCTCAAGCGCGACCCGTCGCTCTTGGGCGAACGGTTGTTGGTGATCGGCAGCGAGGTGATCACTCCGTTCGGGCCACGGCTCGACCTGCTCGCGATCGATGCCGAGGGCAGCCTGCACCTGCTGGAGCTCAAGCGGGACAAGACTCCGCGGGAGGTCGTTGCCCAGGTGCTCGACTACGGCTCGTGGGTGTCGACACTGTCACGCGAGGATGTCATCGACATCGCTAACCGCCACCTCTCCCAGCCGTTCGAAGCTGCCTTCGAGGACGTCTTCGGCGGAGCGCCCCCCGATGAGTTGAACCACGACCTCCACCTGACCGTCGTCGCCGCTGAACTAGACGCGAGTTCGGAGCGGATCGTCAACTACCTGCGCACCTTCGGGGTTCCGGTCAACGCAGTGTTCTTCTCCTACCTGGAGGACGAGGGTCGCCGGTACCTGGCCAGGTCGTGGCTGGCGTCGGCCGAGGAGGATTCTCCCGTGGTGGGTAAGCCGGGCAAGCGCGCCGCCTGGAACGGTCGCGACTGGTACGTCAACTTTGGCGGCAGCAGGCCGTGGGAGGACGCCCGGCAGTTCAACTTCGTCTCCGCTGGGGGCGGCAAGTTCTACTCCCAGACGATGCGGGCATTGCCTGAGGGCGCCCGTGTGTGGGTCAGCGTCCCGGGTGCGGGGTATGTCGCGGTGGGCACGACACTCGCGCCCGCGTCCCGATTCGAGCAGGCGAAAGTGCTCGTCGACGGCGCCTGGAGCCCCGTGGCCGAACTGCCTCTGAGCGGTCAGTACCGGCACGGCGAGATCGGCGACGACGACGCCGAGTGGGTGGTACCGGTTTCGTGGCTGGACGCCCGTCCGGAAAGCGAGGCCTTCTGGCAGAAGGGCATGTTCGCCAGTCAGCACAGCGCCTGCAAGCTTCGCCAGGAGTTCACCCTCGGCCTGCTCGAGGCTCACTTCGGTGTGAGCAGCGAGTGATCCGATGCCCAACTTCGACTTCGCCCGTCAGACGATTCCGGCGCTTCATGCCGATTGTGTCCGTGCGGAGTCGTACCTGACCTCCGATCCGCGTGCGGCCTGTTTCTACGCCCGGCGCGTGGTTGAAGGGTTGGTTGACTACCTGTTCGATGTGCTGGCACTGCCTTTGCCGTACCGCGACGATCTGGCGGCAAAGGTTAGCGACGCGGGATTCCAGGCGAAGGTTCCGCACGGGATCACCGCCAAGCTGACCACGATCCGCAAGGTGTCCAACACCGCGGTCCATGACGGGCGGCTGATCCGTCCCGACGTGGCGCTGGCGGTGCTGCGCGAACTGTTTAACGTGGTGGTGTGGACGTCGTACCACCAGACGCCGCACCCGGAGGTGGTGCCGCTGCAGGCCGCCTTCGACCCCGAGCTTGCCGCCAGGGCCGCGCCGCTGTCCCGGGCTGAGGTCGCCCGGCTCGCCCAACAGTTCCAGGCACAGGACGAGGCGCACGCGCGCGAACTCGCCGTCCGGGACGAGCAACTCGCCGCCCGTGACGCAGAACTGGCCGACTTGCGCGCCCAGATCGCAGCGGCGCAGGCGTCCCTGGCCCCCGACACCCGCGACTACGACGAGGCGGGGGCGCGGGAGTTCATCGACCTGTTGCTACACGAAGCCGGCTGGCCGCTCGACCAGACTCGCGACCGCGAATACCCGGTCACCGGAATGCCGAACGCCGAAGGGCACGGCTACGCCGACTACGTGCTGTGGGGGGCCGACGGGCTGCCGCTGGCCGTGGTCGAGGCCAAGCGAACCTCGAAGTCGCCCGAGGTGGGCCAGCAGCAAGCCGCGTTGTACGCCGACTGCCTGGAGCACGAGTTCGGGCGCCGGCCGGTGATCTTCTACAGCAATGGGTACACACACCGGATCTGGGACGACGCCAACGGCTATCCGCCCCGGGAGACCCAGGGCTTCTACACCGCTGACGAATTGGAACTGCTGATCCAGCGACGAACCACGCGGCTGCCGCTCGCTTCGGCAGCCGTGAACACCGAGATCGCGGGGCGTCCCTATCAGGTGCGCGCGATCAAGGCCGTCGCCGACGCGTTCGACCGACGCCAGCGCACCGCCCTGCTGGCGATGGCGACCGGCTCGGGCAAGACCCGCACCACGATCGCGCTGGTGGATCTGTTGCAGAGAGCGAACTGGGTCAAGCGCGTCCTGTTCCTCGCCGACCGCACAGCCCTGGTTCGACAGGCGGCCAACGCGTTCAAGGATCAGCTGCCGGGATCGACCACGGTCAATCTGGTCGAGGAGAGAGCCACCGACGGCCGCGTCTACGTGTCGACCTATCCGACGATGATGAACCTGATCGACGACGTGGACGACGCCGGCGTCCGACGGTTCGGGCCCGGCCACTTCGACGTGATCGTGATCGACGAGGCCCACCGCAGCGTCTACGCGAAGTACGGCGCGATCTTCGAGTGGTTCGACGCGCTGCTGGTCGGCCTGACCGCCACCCCCAAGGACGAGGTCGACCACAACACCTACCGTCTCTTCCACTTGGAGGACGGCGTCCCGACCGACGCCTACACCCTCGACGAAGCGGTCGAGCAGGGCTACCTGGTACCGCCGAAAGGACTCAGCGTCGGCACCCGGTTCTTGCGCTCCGGGATCGCCTACGACGACCTCAGCGAGGCCGAGAAGGACGAGTGGGACGCCCTCGACTGGGGCGAGGACGGCCCGCCGGACGAGGTCGGT
>JBDHZQ010000166.1:0-4608 GCA_039811945.1 Propionibacteriaceae bacterium | reverse complement strand
AGCGCCGGATCGACCGCGGGCGAGGAGTTACCTGCGGAGACGGCGGAACCGCTCGTACCCGCACCGTCGGAGGGGCTCACCGCTGGCGACCCCGGACTCGTGGCGGGCGATGTCGTACACGCCGACAGGGCAAAACCGAAGGCAAGGAGCAGAACTCGTGCACGTACGGCCCCCACGGACATGGTCGACACCGCCCCTTACGACACTCGGGTGCGGGCGACCTTGCAGTCGGCGCCGCCGTACCAGGTGCTCTTCGTGCTGTCGGTGATGGCGATCGTGGGATAGCTGATCGTCGAGTGAAGCTGGGTGACCCGAGTTCCGGCGTAGCCGAAGACGTCGGCTTCGTCGCCGCCCGGCGTGATGTAGTACGGGGACTTCGTCACGATGCCGAGTTCGCAGGTGGGTACGGCGACGATCATCGTCTTGCCACCGGAGACCTGCACCATCCACCCGGCACCCCCGCCGTACTGGCCGCAGGGGTTCGTCACGGTGAAGTAGTTCCGGAGGGTCGGGTCGGTGAAGTTGATCGGGGCCACCCACGGGCGGAAGCCCGATCCGCCCACGGCGTCACCAGGCATCTGTCCGGTGCTCCGGTAGGTGTTGATGGCGTTCATGACCTTCGGATCGCCGTTGGTGATCGTGGGCACGTCGCCGGTCGGCGGCACCGGGAGGGCCGACCGCGGCACGGTCACCTCAGCCCAACTCAGCCAGGCGAAGCCGTCACCCTTGCTCATCACCATGACGACGCTTTGACTCGAGCCCGTGTCGGTCCGGTTCGCCGCCAGGATCAGTGTCTCCGTGGTCTGGTAGCGATTCCACCCCAAGACGTCGACCAGTTCGTACGACACCGTCGACGACGGCGGATTCTTGCCTGCCTTGTCGGCGCGCGCTCGTTCGAGGTTGGCGGTGAAGTCTTCGTAGTCGAGCAGGGCGCCGGCGTCGGCATTGGCGAAGTTGTCGCGGTTGGGGGCGGTAGTGCCGATGTTCTTGCGAGCCGTGTAGTCGGCGAGGATCGCCTCGGCCTCCGTCTCGTCGGGTGCGTGCGGCCCGGTCGGGGTGCTCGGCTTGACCACCGAGATGCTGGCGGTCGGCCGGGCGGACACGCTCGTCGACGATCGAGCGGTCGGGTACCCGTTGGTCTCCCAATTGCCGGCGACCCCGGTCCCGGCGGGACGAGGTGTGGGTACGGCACTGGTCACCGCACTGGTGCACCCGGCGAGCAAGGCACAGCCTGCCGCCAGGGTCGCGATGGTCGGCAGAATCGCCCGCTTCATGGTGTGCTCCCGTCGTCGCCCGCCCCGGGGCTCAGAGTACCGGCGCGGGGAGTCTCGTTGGCGATATGTCGGACCCGGCTGCCAGGATGAAGGATCGACATGAGGAGGCATCCGTGACCAGCCAGGCCACCCATCCGCTCGCGCAGCGGTCCACCCTGCCGTTCGAACTTCACGACTTCGCTGCGATCTCCGACGACGATTGGAAGACCGCCATCACGACCGGCATGGCTGACCAGTTGATCGAGCTGGACCAGATCGCCACCTCACCGGAGCCTCCGACGGCGGAGAACGTGCTCGATGCCTGGGAGCGCACCGGGCGCATGCTGATGCGCGCCGTCGAAGGGTTTTACACGCTCAAATCCGCCGACACCAACGACACTCGCGACGCGATCGAAGAAGAGGTATCGCCGCTGCTGGCAGCGCATACCGACGCCATCATGCTGGATCGGCGGCTGTACGACCGGCTTGCCGCCCTCCAGCAGCGCGTCGACGACGGTGAGGTCGAGTTCGACGAGCAGCAGGCCTGGCTACTCGGTGAGCGGCTCCGCGCCTATCGACGGTTGGGCGTGAACCTGTCGACCGAGGATCAGACGACGCTGCGCGCCCTCAACGAGCGCATCGCGACTCTGGAATCACGATGGAGCCAGCTCGTGGTGGCGGGTCGCAACGCGGCCGCGGTCACCGTGACCGATCCGGACGAGTTGGCCGGGCTGACGGACGCCGACCTCGAAGCAGCTCGTGAAGCGGCCGAGCGTCGCGGTGTCGAGGGCTGGGTGCTCGAACTCGTCAACACGACCGGGCAACCAGTCCTCGACCGGTTGCGCAACCGCGACCTCAGGCGGCGGGTCCACCTGGCCTCGGTCGGGCGAGGGCTGGGCGGCGAGCACGACACCAGGGGTCTGGTCGTCGAGCTCGCGCGGTTGAGGTCGGAGCGGGCGACTGTGCTCGGGTACGACCACCACGCTGCCTTCGTGGCCGACGACGGCTGCGCGAAGACCACCGACGCGGTTGACGCGATCCTCGTGCAGGTCGGGCCGCCGGCGATTCGCAACGCCGAATCCGACGCCGCCCTGCTGCAAGCTCGTCTTGACCACGACGTGCCGGGGGCCACGCTCGAGCCGTGGGATTGGCAGTTTTATGCCGAGCAGCGCCGGTCCGAAGAACTGGCGCTCGACGAGACGTTGCTGACGCCGTACCTCGATTTCGAGCGCGTCCTCACCGACGGTGTGTTCGAGGCGGCAACTCGGCTGTACGGCATCACCTTCAGCCGGCGCGACGACCTGCGGGGTTACACGCGTGACTGCCGTACCTACGAGGTGGTCGACGCCGACGGGTCCGGCTTGGGCCTGGTGCTGATCGATCCGTACGCGCGCCCCACCAAGGAAGGTGGCGCCTGGATGACCTCGCTGGTCGACCAGAACCACCTGCTCGACCAGCAACCGGTCGTGACCAACAACTGCAACCTGACCAAGCCTGCTCCCGGTCAGCCCACGTTGATGAGCTGGGACGGTGTGATCACGCTCTTCCACGAGTTCGGTCACGATCTGCACGGGCTGTTGTCGAACGTGACCTACCCATCGCTGTCGGGCACCTCGACCCCCCGAGATTTCGTCGAATATCCGAGTCAGGTCAACGAAATGTGGGCTTGGGACCCGGAGTTGATCGCCTCGTATGCCCGTCACCACGAGACCGGCGAGCCCGTACCGACCGAGTGGATCGACCGTCTCCAGGCCTCCCGCGCGTTCGACCGGGGCTATGCGGCCGTCGAGTCGTTCAGCGCGATGATGCTCGACCAGGTCTGGCACCAGACGCCGTACGAACAACTCCCGACGTCCCCCGACGAGGTCGAGAGCTTCGAACGCCGGGCGCTCGAGTCGGTGGGGATGGCGTACCGCCTCGTGCCGCCGCGCTACCGCACGGCCTATTTCAGCCACATCTGGGGTGGCGGCTACTCCGCGGCCTACTACTCCTACTTGTGGAGTGAGGTGATGGATGCCGACACGGTCGCCTGGTACGGCGAGAACGGCGGCCTGACCAGGGCGAACGGCGATCGGTTCCGGCATGAGTTGCTCGGCCGGGGCGGGTCGATCGACGTGATGGAGTCCTACCGGCGGTTCAGGGGCAGTGATCCCGACGTTCGGCATGTGCTGGTACGGCGCGGGCTCGTCTGATCGTCGTGGTCGGTACGGCCGTCACTGCGACGCGGCGGCCGACGGTCGTGCGTGAGTGTTCCTTGCCGCGTGACTTCGGTCTTAGCGCGTCGATCGCCCTCCCAGACAGCGGGTGATCGACGCGCCAAGCGCGGCGAACCGGTGGACTCGGCGGCCGTAGCCTCTAAGGGGTGCTCGACGCGACCGGCGAGGCCGGGCGGCTCGCGCTGCGTGCACTGACGGGCGCAGCCGGGGATGCGCTCGACGTCGCGCTACTCGGGGTCTTCGAAGAGGTTGCGCTCTGCCCCGGCGTGGACGCCGATGGCGTCGGAGTGGCCGACTGACTCGGCGTGGGAGTCGGGGTCGCAGACGGGGTGGGCGTCGGTGTCGCGCTGGCTGACGGGGTCGGCGTCGGGGTCGTGCTCGGCGTGGTGCTTGCAGAGGCAGTGGCCGTGAGCACAGGCACGTACGGCTTGCCGGCCGGCGGCGGATTGCCGTCGAAGATGACGATGGTCGCCGGATCGACCGGAGTGCCGTTCACGATCGTCATGAAGTGCAGATGGCAGCCGGTTGAGAAGCCTGTGTTGCCGCTCATCGCGATGACCTCGCCCTGCGCGACAGTCTGGCCCGGCCGTACCCCCACGCTCGACAGATGGGCGTACATGGTCTCCAAGTGAGACCCGTTGTACTGACCGTGATCCAGAATGATCCTCAAGCCGTACCCGGTCACCTCGGAGGCGGCCACCACCGTACCCGCCTTCGTCGCCCTCACCGGCGTGCCGCAACTGGCGCCGATGTCGAGGCCGTCGTGCAGTTTCCACACGAGCAGGACCGGGTGGAATCTCATCCCGAAAGGCGAGGTGTACGGGCCAGGAGCGGGCCGCACCCATCCTCCCGTCGCGCTCGTCGACGGTCCGACGACCGGGGTGGTGTCGACGAACCCGTCGTCGTCGGTGACGGTCCTCGTGCCGCTGCGGCTCAGGGACCCCGGCGACACGACCCGTGACCAGGGCCCAGGTGCGCCGTCGGCACCCGGCAGGCTGGTCGCCTCGTCGCTCTCCAGGGTTTGGTCGTCGGCCTGGTGCTTGGCGGGTACGGCCAGGTGTGGCGCTCCCCCCGTCAATCCGAACAGTGACCCGTCGTTGGTCGTGATCGCGAGCACGGCGGGAAGGGCGAGGGCGAGG
>JBDHZQ010000165.1:0-4617 GCA_039811945.1 Propionibacteriaceae bacterium | reverse complement strand
GTCGCCACGACCGATCCGAACCTCATCCACGACATCGGAACCAAGCTCGACCTGGCCGGCGTATACACACTCGACGAGGTCGACGCGTTCGTCACCGCGTACCTCACCAAGAAGGGACACCTCGCCATCGACGGCGCCCTGGCACCGGTGAAGGACCGGTACGTGGCGCAGCGCAACGCCGCCCAGGCGTCGGGCGACAAGACCCGTCTGGACGAGCTCGAGACGTTCCGCAAGGACGTCGGCACCTACGTGCGGCTGTACGACTTCCTCAGCCAGATCATCGACTTCGGCGACACCGGAGTCGAGAAGCGAGCCCTCTTCTTCGCGCACCTGGCTCGCCTGCTCAAGGGTGCCGGCGCCACAGCCGCCAGCGTCGACCTCTCCGACGTGTCCCTGGTGCACGTCAAGCAGAGGCACGTCGGCCGACAGGCCCTCGACCTGAGCACCGGCGAGAAGGTCGAGCTGAAACCCACGACCGCGGCGGGCTCACGCCCACCCCACGACCCGCGCCTCGCCCTGATGGACGAGATCATCCACCGCATCAACGAGCAGTTCGCCGGCGAGAACTTCCGCGACGACCAGGAACGCTCGTGGATCGAGTCGCTGATCGCGGCCCTCCGTACCGACGACGACCTGGTCGAGCAGGCCCAAGCCAACAGCGAAGCCCAGTTCCTCGCGTCGCCCACCCTCAAGGACGCGGTCACCATGGCTGTTGCCGATACCCACGGGGCCCACAGTCGGATGACGGACTTCTTCTACAACCGAGGCGGCGTCGAGGTCACGGTAGTCCAGTCCCTGGGGCGCCTGCTGTATCTCGACGTGACAAGCGGTCCTGGCATCAAGCCGCTTGTAGTCCAGAGGGCTGAATGAGAACTCCCATCGAAACTCCCGGTCAGGCCAGATCTGCGTCCCGTCGGACCGTGAGCACGAGCTTGGTGACGCCGTTGCCGTACGTCTCCGATTCCAGCACGTGAAGTGTCTGCTTCGCCGCGTCGTCGGCAAAGAGCCGAAGCCCACTGCCGAGGATGACCGGGAAGATCAGCAGGTGGTAGCGATCGACGAGGCCCGCTGCGGCGAGCGACTGGGCCAAGGTGCAACTGCCGTGGACGATGATCGGGTCACCGCCGGTCTCCTTGAGGGCCCGTACCTCGTCGATCGACCGGAGCAGCGTCGTCGGTTGCCAGGCGGAACCACTGACGTCGGTGGGGTCGAGGGTGGTGGACACCACGTACTTCGGCATCGCGTTGTACAGCTCGAACTCGTCGGTCATCGAAGGCCAAACCGGTTCGAACTCCTGCCACGACTTCCGACCGACCAGCAGGGCGCCTGCTTCGGACTGCTCACGCCCCTTGAGCTCGTAGGCCGCCGGGTCGAAGGTCACGTCGGTGAACGTCCACGCCGGGTCGCCCATCACGCCGTCGAGGGTGATGAACTCGGTCACGATCAGTTCGCGCATGCTCGATCACCTCACCGCGGGAGCGAGACTGTCAAATCTCTTCGGCTGACGACTGACGCCACTGACCCCTGCGCGGGGCGTCGCGCAGGGGTCAGGAGTCAGGGGATTCTCGTCTACCGGTCGGTGATCACCGCCCCTGGGCCTGGGTGATCGTCGCCAGGTCAGCGCTGACGTCGAACATGACCTTCTGGCCGGCCTTCGTGCCCAGTACGTCGTACGACCCGTCGGGGTCCTTCCGCACCGACTCGACGGTCACGGCAGAGTCCTTGGCCTTCACCGCGTCGCCGACCTTGGTGGCCTCGTCGCCGGTCACCGGAGTGTCCTGGGAACCGCCTGGACCGCCCTTGCCGCCCATCTGGCCCTCCGTGATCGTCGACAGGTCAGCGCTCACCTCGTACCGGACGTTCGAACCGTTCTTGGTGCCTTCGACGTCGTACGACCCGTCGGCATCCTTCAGCACCTTGGTCACCGTCACCGCCGAGTCCTTGGCCTTGACGGCGTCGCCGACCTTGGTGGCCTCGTCACCGGTGACCTCAGTGTGGTTGGCCGCCTGATTGGCAGTGCGGTCGGCCTGCCCCCCAGCCTTCGCCGACGCACTCGCCGTCGCCGCAGGCGCGGGAGCTGCGTTGGCGCTCACTCCGCTGCCGATCAACGCCGCACCACCGACGGCTGCGACCATCGCGGCACCCGCGATGATCCCGATCTTCTTCTTGTTATCCAACGATCTGATCCTCTCGATCTCAACGACCGGCTCCTGGCCGGCTGTATGAACGAGAGTCAGGCACCAATCTGTCAGGACCCCATGACCGGTATGGGTGTCTGGTGTGACCTGTCGGTCTCGGCGTGGTCGACCTGGTAGGGAACACTGTGGCTGGGAACACTGTGGCTGAATCCCCGTTGGCATTCTTCGGCAATCACTGCGGAGCGTGTCGCCTCGGTCGGACAATGCGGGCATGACCAAACCGTTGACGCTCAACCCCGACCGCTTGTTCCCGGCGGAGCCCCAGACGCGTGCTGTTGCGCGGAAGCTCTACGACCAGATCAAAGACCTCCCGATCCTCTCGCCCCACGGGCACGTGCCGCCGGTCTGGATTGCCGACGACATCCCGTTCCCCGACCCCACGAACCTGCTGCTGACGCCTGACCACTACGTCAACCGGATCATGCACGGCCAGGGCGTCTCGCTGTCGGACCTGGGTGTCCCGATGGGTCGTACCGACTTCACCCCCGAGCAGGCCAGGAACGCGTGGAAGATCTTCTGCAAGCACTGGCATCTCTACCGCGGTACCCCGATGAAGTTCTGGATGGAGGCCGAGTTGGTCGACATCTTCGACGTGACGGTACGGCCGTCCGAAGAGACCGCCGATGCGATCTACGACCAGATTTCCGAGAAGCTGGCATCGGAGGAGTTCAAGCCGCGCGCCCTCATGGAGAAGTTCGACATCGCCTTCATCGCGACGACCGACGATCCGTCAGATTCGCTCGAACACCACCAGAAGATCGCCGCAGACCCGTCATTCACGCGGATCGTCGCCCCGACGCTGCGTCCGGACAAGTACCTCGAGGCCGCTCGTCCCGACTGGAACGCCTCCATGGATGCGTTGGCGGCCGCTTCCGGCGTCGACACGGACACGTTCGACGGCTGGGTGGCCGCGTTCGAGAACCGGCGCGCCTTCTTCAAGGCGAACGGCGGTACGTCGACAGACCACAGCCACGCCGATCTGGACACGCAGCCTCTCGACAAGGCTGATGCCGACCGCATCTATGCCAAGGCCCGCTCCGGCCAGGGCGTTACGAAGGAGGAGGCGGACGCGCTCCGCAAGACCTTCATGTTCGAGCAGATGCGCATGGCCTCCGAGGACGGCCTCGTGATGACTCTGCATCCCGCCGTGGTCCGCAACCACAACACCGAGACCTTCGAGCGGTACGGCGCAGACGTCGGCGGCGACATCCCCATGGGCATCGAGGTCGTGAAGGCTCTGCAGCCCGGACTCAATGCCTTTGGGCTCAAGCCCAATTTCACCGTCATCTTGATGACCATGGACGAGACCGTGATCAGCCGTGAAGTGGCCCCGCTCGCCGGCTTCTACCCGTCGTTCTGGGCCGGCCCGCCGTGGTGGTTCATCGATGCTCCCGACTCGATCAAGCGGTGGCGCAAGGCCATGACCGAGTACGGCACCCTGTACAAGACGTGTGGGTTCATCGACGACACGCGCGCTTTCATGTCGATCCCGGCTCGTCACGACGTGGCTCGTCGTTGCGACGTCAGCCACCTGGCCGAGTTGGTCATGGAGGGTCGTCTCGAGCTCGACGAGGCCGAAGAGGCCGCGATCGATCTGACGTCGACGTTGCCTCGCAAGGCCTTCAAGATCCCATCCGCCTAGGTCACCAGACGTGGGCCTCCCTCTCGGGGGAGGCCCACTGCTGTGTCTGCCTCCGCTGGCCTTGTGTGTCTGCGCCGCGGCGTCGAGGTCGGCCACGAATCAGGTGAGGGAGGCAAGTACCTCGGCGAGCCGCGCTCGTCCCGCCTCCGGCGAGAACATCGTCAGCCACCGGTCGTACCCGACTTGGGTGCGGTCGGGCTCGGCCAGTGTGGCCTCGATGGCGTCGGCCAATGCCGTCGCGTCACCCGGCCGCGGGTAGATCCGGCCTGGGCCGCCGACCTCGGGCAACGCACCGACGTCCGAGGCCACGAACGGCAGACGCGCCGACATCGCCTCCGCGACGACCAGCCCGAAGGACTCGGGAAAGATCGACGGGAAGACCGCGAGGTCGACAGCATTGGCGAACTGCAGCCGGTCCAGCCAGCCCGGCCGTACCACCGCATCGCCGAGCCGGTCCACGGCAGCCGCGATGGCGGAACCGTCGTCGTCGGCCAAACGCGCATCGCCGGCCAGCACCCCCCGGTACCTCCCCGACCTTCGGGTACGAAGCAACTCCAACGCCTCGCACAGCACGAGAATCCCCTTGTCGACCGACAGTCGGCCGAGGAATCCGACCACCACGGCGCCGTCTGACGGGCGCGCAGACCGAACCCCGAACGAGGCTGTCCAGTTCTCCAACACGTGGGCGCCGGACACGCGGGACGCCATGAAGCGACTGGGTACGACGATCCGCTCGGCGCCGGGTCTGGCGGCCGCGAGGAACGCACGCTGCCGGCG
>JBDHZQ010000164.1:0-4689 GCA_039811945.1 Propionibacteriaceae bacterium | reverse complement strand
TCGCCCTCGAAGCGCCGACGGCCGCGTCGTCCTTGCGTCAGCGCGTGATCTCCGCCGCCACTGGGTCGATGGAAGCCATGGGTCTGGCGCTGAGCCCGTTCACGATCGGGGGCAAGAAGCGTTGGTTCGTCGAGCCGCCCCACATGCAGTCGTCTTTGGTGTTCCTGCCCGGCAAGAAGCACGCCCCCGATGTCGGCGCGGAGGTCGACGTCGAACTCCGACTGACGACTGCCACAGTCGACGAGGTCTTGATCGAGGAATAGGCGGCTTAGCGCGTACATCGCCCTCCCAGACACCGGGTGATCGACGCGCTAAGGAAGCGCTGATCTATGCTGCAACGGCTATACCCGGTATTCCGGTGCCGGATCGGGGGCAGGCGGGGCTTCGATGTCGTCGTTGATCGGAATCTCGAAGGGATGATCGTTGTAGGCCCGAGGGTCCTCGATCGGCTCGATGTGGGTACGGACCTCCACCATGGGCAACGACGCCTTGATCTCCGTCTCGATCTCCTCGACCAGGTCGTGGGCCTTGCGGACAGTCCAGTCGCCAGGCACCAATGCGTCAAACGTGACGAAGCCATGACGGCCGGCAGACCGGGTGCGCAATCCGTGGAACAACAGGTGATCATCGGAGTACTTGCGCAACACCGCGACCACGGCCGCGTTCTCTTCAGGGGACAATGTGGTGTCCATCAGGCCATGGGTCGATTGGGTCACCAGCTTCCAGCCGGTCACGATGATGTTGACCCCGACCGCGAACGCGATGATCGGATCCAGCCGTTCCCAGCCGGTCAGCCAGACGAGCAGGATGCCGACCACGACCCCCGCCGACGTCCACACGTCGGTCATCAGATGCTTACCGTCGGCGGTCAGGGTCAGCGACCGGTACCGCTTGCCGGCCCGCATCAACACGACCGCCACAGCACCGTTGATCAGCGAGGCAACCACCGAGATGACCAGGCCGATTCCGACGTTCTCCAGCGGCTGCGGGTCGAGGAATCGCTGAACCGACGTCACGAGGATCGCCGCAGCCGCGACGAAGATCATCACGCCCTCGATCGCAGCGGAGAAGAACTCGGCCTTGCTGTGGCCGAATTGGTGGTCGTCGTCGGCCGGCTGCGCGGCAATCCGCAGCGCCAGCAGAGCCACGAACGCGGCCACGAGGTTGACGACCGACTCGGCAGCATCGGACAACAGTCCGACCGAACCCGTCAGCAACCACGCGCCCGTCTTGAGCGCGATCGTGGCGATCGCCGCGGCGATCGACAGCCACGCGAAGCGAGTCAGATTCTGCGGTTGTGTCACCGGCACAGTGTGCACCCATCGCGCAGCCCGGTTGACACGGACCCTTAAAAGGAAACGCTGATCAATCATGTCCCGGCTGCGGCGCACCGGATCGGGCGATCCGCTACCCCCACATCTGTGACCCGTACGCCCGGTACGACCACAAGATGTGGGGGTCCCGGCTCATCGGAGTCCGGCACGTCCTGGCTCGGAACAGCATTGATCAGCGCTTCCTTTTAACGTGATCAGTGCTCCCCGTCCATCCGATGGGGAGCACTGACTCGAGGTGGTTGGCGTAACCCCGAGACGCGAAACTCAAACGCGCGACGTACCGGCTGACACGGTTTAATTTGAGCACCCCAACTGTATGATCGATCGTACCAACATGTCGCCGGTGCGCAACACTATGGCCGTGAGTTTCCCCGCTCCGCCGCGTGACGGCATCTCGATCCATCAATCTCTGGCCGGCGCCGTCCGGTGGTGGACCCGACCCGACGTTCGGGTGGCGATCGCGGGCCAGTCGTCCCCTTTGTCGGCAACGGAGACATGGCTGCTCGACTACCTGGTCAGGAACTCCGCCGTGCGGATGTCAGACGTGGCCAGTTTCCAGAACGTCGACCGCTCCACGGTGACCGCCCAGATCAGTCGCCTCGAGGAACGGGGTCTGGTCGAGCGGCACCACGACACGGTAGATCGTCGTGCCGTACTGGTCTCGGCCACCGAAGCCGGCGAACACGCACTCGAGATACAGGCGTCGACGGCCGCCCGGCTGTACCACCGCATTCTCGAGGCGTGGCCGGCCGCCGACCGCGAGCACTTGGTCATGCTGCTGGAGCGGTTCGTCGGGGACCTCGACGCGGTCGGGTCGACGACAGTGGGCCGTTCCTGACCTGTGACCAGGTCAGTGCGGCGAGTTTGATCAGGTCAGGGCGGCGAGTTCTCCTTGACGGACCGTCCGCGCCCGGAGCACCGCGACCGACGTCGCAGCGAGGCCGAGGATCAGCCAGCCGGCGAGCGTAAACGCCGGGCCGGTCACTCCCGGCCCGCCCGAGATGACAGCCCGCACGGCGTCGTACGCCGGAGACAACGGCGAAAGCGGACGGAGGGCGTCGAACCAGGCGGGTACGGCAGCCGTCACCGCAGTGGCGACGGTCACGACCGCCAACCCGACAGCGATCAACCGACCGACTCCGCCGCCCCACGCGGCGAGGGCGTGATTGACGGCGAAGAACGACAGCGCGACCAGGCTCAGCAGCATGGCCAGTGTCGCGAACCGCGCCGCCGGCAACCTGACGAACGCCTGACCGACGCCGGCCACGACGAGAGCTTCGACGACAGCGATCACGAAACCGGGCAGCATCGAGGTGCCGAGCACAGCGACCCCCGGCCGGCTGGACATCGCCAACTTGCGCCGGATCGCAGGCAGCACCGTGTAGGTGGTCAGGCCACCGACCCACAATCCGACCACGATCAGGATCGCAGCCAGTGACGCGGTCGGCGACACCAATCCGTCGAGCTCGCTGACCGACACCGGCGACGCAACCACCTTGGTGAGGCTCTCGCGATCGGCTTGGCTGTACGAGGGAACCTGCCCGGCACCCTTCGCCAGCCCGTCGGAAAGCTGCTTCGACCCGTCGGCCAGCTTCACCGCCCCGTCGGAGGCCTGCTTCACCCCGTCGGCCAGCTGGGCCGCCCCGGGAGCCGCCACGTCGATTCCGTCCGCGAGCCGACCGACGCCGTCGACGTACGTCTTCACCCCCGCCGCGAGCGTCGGCCCGTTGTCGGCCGCGACCTTGAGCCCAGTCGCCAGTTGCGTAGTACCGTCGGCCAACTGGTCGACACCGTCGGTGTAGGTGCCGACCCCGGTGACGTACGCGGACACCCCGTCACGCAGTTGGGTCGCGCCGTCGGTCAGTTGCGTTGCGCCACTGACCAGTTGGGGGCCAGCGGCGATCATGGCGTCGAGCTGCGCCGACTGTGCCTGGAGTTCGGCAGTGGTCGGGATCTTGGCACCCTGAGACAGCATCGGCTCGACCAGGCTGAGGATCGTCTTGACCTGCTTGAGGATCGCAGCGAGCTGCGTGTTGCTCATCGACCCCAGAGCACTGGAAAGCTGTTTCAACCCTTGCTGCAGCGTCATCCCGGTCTTCGGGTCGGGCGTGGTGAAGGCCTGCTGCACGGCGGTCTTGCCGGCGGCGGCCATCGCCTTGACACCGGCGGCGTACCCCTGGCACGCCGCGTCGCCCAGTTGCTTCACCTGGTCAGGGCAAGCGGCCGCGACCTGGGTCGCGGTGGCATCGATGGTGGAATCGATCCGGGTCTGCACCGTACCGACCATGCCCGCGAGCTGTGTGGTGTCGACCTGGGCGGTGTCCAGTTGCTGTTGCAGAGCAGCGATGCCTGCCTGGATCTGTGGCACGTACGCCGACAGGTCGGGATTGCTCGATCCCGTGATCTGGTCGAGCAGGATCCGCAGCTGAATCATCAATGCCAATTGCTGCTTCGTGCTCGTGGCGAGTTGGGTCGCCCCTTGGATGTACGACGTAAGGCCGGTCGTGAACGTACCCAGGCCCGTCGCCAAGTCTCCTGCGCCCGTGACCAACTGCGTCCCGCCACTGCGCAACTGGGGGGAAGCGGCCGACAACTGGCTGGCGCCCGAGGCCAGCTTCTCGGCACCGGTCGAGGCCTCGCCGATCCCGTCGGTGTACTGCTTGACCCCGTCGGACAGGGACTTTCCGCCCGACTTGAGCGCCGAGGTGTTCTGAGCCATCTGGTCGAGACCGCTCGCCAAGGACGCCGCACCCGGCGCCGCCTGCCCGAGCCCGTCGGACAGTTGGGTGGTTCCGTCGGACAGTTGCTTGGCCGCATCGGCGACGGTCTGGAATTGCTTGCCCATCTCGTTCATGCCGATGTAGAGGTTGTCGAGGTAGGTCTGAGTCAGGGTTCTGTTGAGCGTCATCGCGGCCGCCTGAGCCACGTTCTGGCCCAGGGCCGTGTCGGCGATCCCTGCTACCGGTGAGGTCTGGACCTTGATCACGGCCTGCTTCGCGTCACCGGCCGCACCACTGAACGACGTCGCTGCAGCGGAGAAGTTCACCGGAATCGTAACCACCGCTGCGTATCGGCCGGACTCCAGCCCCGACTTCGCGTGCGACTCGTCGGCCAGGATCCACGTGAAGTTCTGGTCGCGGTTGGAGTCGATCAAGGCCGCGGACAGCTGACGGCCCAGAGGAACGACCTGCCCGTTCAGGGTGACCGCCTCGTCCAGGTTGACGACCGCTGCCTCGACCCGGTGCAGCCGCGAATCCGACGACCACGTGGCGGCCAAGAGCCCGCCGACGACCAACAGAGGCACGAGCACGAGCCCGATTGCCTGCTTCCACCACGCCCGTCCACGGTCGGTGAG
>JBDHZQ010000163.1:0-4784 GCA_039811945.1 Propionibacteriaceae bacterium | reverse complement strand
GTGGCGCGTCGCTTTTCGGTGCGCAAGTACGGCTTCCACGGCACCAGTCACTCGTACGTGTCGAAGAAGGCTGCCGAGTTCCTCGGCCGAGATCTGGAGGACCTGAACCAGATCGTCTGCCATTTGGGGAATGGGGCCTCGATCTCGGCAATCAGGGGTGGAATCGCGGTCGACACGTCGATGGGGTTGACGCCGTTGCAGGGTCTCGTGATGGGCACGAGGTCTGGGGACGTCGATCCCGGGCTGCACGCTTACCTCGCGCGCGAGGCGGGCATGTCGCTCGACGAGATCGATTCCTTGCTGAACAAGAAGTCGGGCCTCGCTGGGCTCACGGGTGGCGCCTCCGACTTCCGTGACCTCGCCGAAAAGATCGAGGCGGGCGACGAGGCCGCCAAACTGGCCTACGACGTGTACGTGCACCGGCTCGTCAGCTACATCGGGTCGTACCTCGCGATCCTCGGGGTGGTGGACGTGTTGGTGTTCACGGCCGGTGTCGGTGAGAACGCCGCGCAGGTGCGGGAATCGGTCTGCGACCGGCTGGCGCCCCTCGGCTTCCTGATCGACGACGATGCCAATGCCGTACGAAGCAAAGAGCCTCGCGTGATCAGCCAGCCCGATTCGCCGGTGACGATCCTGGTCGTACCAACCAACGAGGAACTGGCCATGGCCCGGGAGACTGCCGCCATCGTGGGCTGACGGGTAGCTGCATCGCTACGATCCCCCGAACTCGTCACCCAATCGGGTGCTCGCTGTCACTCTTCAACAAACTCGAGAGTCTTCCTCTGTCGAATCACAACGAACGGAGTTCACCGCGACGTCCACTGATCGTCGTTCTTTCGACACATACCGCGCTGCGTCAGTAGCGTGGCCCTCATGTCGACGGCGCTGATCACGGGCGGAACTTCCGGTATCGGCAACGCTTTCGCCCGCGAACTCGGCAGCCAGGGCTACGATCTCGTTCTGGTCGCTCGCGACACCGCGCGACTCGAGACCGTAGCCGAAGAACTCCGTACCTCATTCGGCGTTCTCGTCGACGTCATCACCGCTGACCTCTCCGTTCGCGACGACCTGATCCGCGTGGCCGAACGTCTCGAAGACGTCGACCACCCCGTCGACATGCTCGTCAACAACGCCGGCTTCGGGCTGCACTCCTCACTCTTGGACAAGGACTTCTCGCTCCAAGAGAAGGCCATGGATGTCATGTGTCTCGCCGTGCTCGTGCTGGCCGGAGCAGCCGCCCGATCGATGATCGCGCGAGGCGGACACGGCAACATCATCAACGTCAGCTCGACGTCGGGGATCATCACGACCGGTAACTACTCGGCGATCAAGGCGTGGGCGACGACGTACACCGAAGGTCTGGCCGTCGAACTCGACGACACCGACATCAAGGTGACCGCGCTCCTGCCGGGGTGGGTTCGCACCGAGTTCCATGCCCGCGCCGGCATCAACGCCAGCAAACTGCCCGATTTCGTCTGGCTGGAGGCCGACGACCTCGTCAAGCAATGCCTCGAAGACAACGCGAACGGCAAGGTCCTGTCCGTACCCGGCCGCAGGTGGGCCGCTGCGTACCAACTCGGCCGACTGCTCCCCCGGGGCTTGGTGCGCTGGGGATCGGGCAAACTGTCGGATTCACGGAGAACCTGATGGCCGACTTCGACCGCCAGGTCTACCAGTCTGCCGCCAGAGCCGGCGCCAGATTCGTCACGCAGGAACTGATGTTGAAGTCGGTCGTCGCGCGTCTCGTCAAGGTGCGGGTGCACGGTGAACAGCACGTCGACGGCCTCGAGGCCCCCTTCGTCGTCGTGGCCAACCACTCCTCACATCTCGACGCGCCCCTCATCATCGGGTCCCTCCCGCGACGACTGTCCAAGTACCTCGCCATCGGTGCCGCCGCCGACTACTTCTTCGAATCGAAGGTGTCGACGCTGCCGATGAAGGTGTTCATGAACGCCTACCCCATCGAACGCCGCGGGCTTCGATCGCGCAAAGGCTTGTCGGGGCAGTTGCTCTCCGACGGCGTACCCCTGTTGATCTTTCCCGAGGGGACCCGCTCCCGTACCGGAGCGATGGGCCCGTTCACTCCGGGGGTCGCCGCGCTGTGCATTTCCCGCGGGGCTCCGTGCCTGCCGGTCGCGCTGGTGGGGGCGTTCGCAGCCTGGCCGTACGGCCAGAACCACCTGCCGCGCGGCCGCCCCGAGGTCCACGTCGTCATCGGGCACCCCCTGACGCCGGCACCGGGCGAAATCGCCAAGCAATTCAACGACCGGATGCGGCGTTCTGTGCAGCAGCTGCACGACTCCACCGCCCGCGCGTACGGCCTGCCCACCTTGGACGACTACGCTCGGGCCGTGACCCTGCGCCAGGCGTCCGTACCCGCAGCCTCGGCCTCGTCTCCCGATTCTCCCAATCCGGCCCCTGACAGCGCTGCCAGCGCGAAGGAGTAAGACCATGAGCATCGTCAAGCAGCAGAAGTGGTGGGGCTGGGGCGAGGAGGGAATCTCCTTCTCCTTCGCCGACAAACCCAAGTTCGCGCCCTTCGTCCTCGACAAGCTCGACGTCGATATCACGATCCCGGCTCCCACAGTGCGCGAGTTCTCGACCCTCGACGTACCCACCTCCCAGCTGGGCGACGACCTGCGACACAACTTCGTCGACGCGCTGGGAGCCGACTACGTCGTCGACGACGACGAGGTACGGGTCGTCCACGCGTTCGGCCGCGGCGTTCGGGACCTGGTGCGCGTCAGGCGCGGCGAACTGGGCCGCGTGCCTGATGTCGTGCTCTACCCCGCCGACGAAGAGCAGGTCATTGCGATCGTCGACGCCGCTGTCGCGGCCAATGCCGTACTGATCCCCTACGGGGGCGGCTCCAACATCGTCGGCGCGCTCGAAGCCCTGCCCGACGAAACCCGCACGGTGGTCAGCGTCAACCTCGGACGCATGAACCGGGTGCTCGAGATCGACGCCGACTCCGGGCTCGCCCGCATCCAGGCCGGGGTGCTCGGTCCCGACATGGAGGTCCAGCTCAACGCCCAAGGCTGGACCATGGGCCACTTCCCCGATTCGTTCATGTGGTCGACCCTCGGCGGCTGGATCGCCACGCGCTCCAGCGGCATGCAGTCGGACAAGTACGGCGACATCGCCGACATCACCCGCGGCCTGCGCATGGTCATGACCGACCAAGTGCTCGTTCTGCGCCCTCTGCCGTCGTCGTCGTCAGGCCCCAGCGTTCGCGAAATCGTGCTCGGCTCCGAGGGTCGGCTGGGCATCATCACCGAAGCGTGGGTGAACGTGCACCGCACGCCGCAGGTACGGCAGATCCAGGCCTACTTCTTCCCCGACTACTACTCCGGCCTCAAGGCGATGGAGGAGATCAGCGCCTCAGACGCCGCGCCGACCATCACCAGGGTCAGCGACGCCAACGAGACCGAGTTCTCGATGGCGAACGGCAAGAAGTCCAGCACGATCGGCCACCTGCTCAACCGGGCGATCCAGGAAGTCATGACCCGCAAGGGTTGGGACCTGAAGAAGATCTGCGTGTCGTTCATCGGTTTCGAGGGCTCGGCCGTGCACGTGCGCTACGAGAAGATGCTGGTCGGCAAGATCGTCTCCCGCAATGGCGGGATGGGCGTCGGCACCGGCCCTGGCGCGCTCTACGACCAGAAGAAGTTCGACATCCCCTACATCCGCGACTTCCTGCTCGACCGCGGCATTCCTGCCGACGTGTCCGAGACGTCGACACCGTGGTCGGGCCTGCGTCAGATGTACGACAACACCCGCGCCGCCGCGCAGCGCGCGTTCGACGAGGCTGGGGTCAAGGGCTTCATCATGTGCCACCTGTCGCACAGCTACCACTCCGGCGCCTGTCAGTACTTCACGTTCGCGATCAACGACTCCAGTGAGCACAACATGGAGTCGTACGACCGGGTCAAGCAAGCGATCCAGCAGTCCTTCATGGACAACGGCGGCACGGTCAGCCATCACCACGGGGTGGGCGAAGAGCACAGCCCCTGGATGGATCAGGACATCTCACCGGCCGGCGTGTTCATCCAGCGCACGCTCTTCGAGGGCGTTGACCCGGGTCAGAACTTCAACCCGGGCAAGGTTCTTCACGACGGCATACCGGGCGTGTCGAGCAACTCGGTCCAGCCCGAGTAACCCGATCGATCCTGGGGCCGACTCCCCGGCTCAGTCGGGGTCGATGCCGTACTTGCCGCCCGACAGCAACCGCATCGCGCTGTCGATCTCCTCTGCCGTGGCCGACATCTGAGTCAACTGGAAGTCACCGTGGGGGGCTGTCTTGTCGGCGAGAAAGTGGAGCACGGGCTTGCCCTTGGCCTCGCCCCGCCTGAGCGTGAAGGATCCCCATCGACGTTCGACCACCGGCTCGCGGTTGCCCGGCACAGGCATCGAAATGCCTTGACGACTGAGCGTGAACACTTCGGGGACGCCGTCGGCCGACGTCGGGATCGCCTTCGCGGCTTTGAATTGGCCCAAGCCCACCCAGATCGTGAACGCCCCGAACGCGACCGTGACGAGCCAACCGAAGGGTGCCTTGGCGTCGCTGATCTGCGCGATCAGTTGGGTCGCGCTGAAGATCAGCATGCCTGTCCCCACCGCCAGCAACAGCGACCCCCCGATCCTCAGGTTCCGCTTCTGACGAACCGCTTTGCCGTCCACCGCTTCGGGGGTCATGCTCACGACGTAGGAATTCACCCCCACATTGTGCCCGGCCCCGACGGGGCCGTCCGCAGGTGCCCCGCGGCTGGAATCGAGGTACGGCA
>JBDHZQ010000162.1:0-4881 GCA_039811945.1 Propionibacteriaceae bacterium | reverse complement strand
AAGAAGATCGCACTCCCTGTCGTCGCTTCCGACGCGTTGTCGAGCGTCGCCTACGCCCCAGACGAGATCCTGCTCACCTTGTCCTTGGCGGGCATGGCGGCCCTGAGCTTCTCCTGGCAGATCGGCCTGCTCGTGGCGATCGTGATGCTGGTCGTGGTGATGTCGTACCGGCAGACCGTCCACGCCTACCCCTCCGGCGGTGGGGACTACGAGGTCGCCACCGTGAACCTCGGATCGAATGCGGGCTTGACCGTCGCCAGCGCCCTTCTCGTCGACTACGTGCTCACCGTGGCCGTGTCTGTGTCGTCCGGCATCCAGAATGCCAAGGCTGTGTTCCCCTTCCTCGAAGGTCACGAGGGTCTGTGGGCGGCCGGCACCATCTTGCTGCTCATGTCGATGAACCTGCGCGGCGTGCGCGAGTCCGGTGGCGTGTTCGCGATTCCGACGTACTGCTTCATGGTGGGCGTGCTGATCATGACGGGGTACGGGCTCTTCCGGATCTTGGTGCTCGGCACGCCGCTGCGGGCCGAGACCGCCGGGTACGAGATCGTCGCCGATCCCCAGTACGCCTCGTTCATGGGCCTGGCGGCGGTCGGGTTGCTCGCCCGTACGTTCTCCTCCGGCTGTGCGGCCCTCACCGGCGTGGAGGCGATCTCGAACGGAGTGCCTGCGTTCAAGCAGCCGAAGTCGAAGAATGCGGCGACGACGCTGGCGTTGTTGGGCGGGATCGCCGTCACGATGCTGACCGGAATCCTGGTGCTGGCCAGTCTCACCCACGCGAAGCTGATCGATCCGCATGCGGCGGCGTACTTCACCCAGAACGGCGAGCGAGTGACGGCGGAGGCGCCCACGGTCATGGGCCAGTTGGCCGCCACGGTGTTCGACAACTTCAAGCCGGGTTTCTACTGGGTCATGGCGTTCACCCTGATCATCTTGATCCTGGCGGCGAACACGGCGTTCAACGGCTTCCCCGTGTTGGGGTCGATCCTCGCCCGCGACGGCTTCCTGCCCCGCGCCCTCTACACCCGGGGCGACCGTCTCGCGTACTCCAACGGCATCGTGATGCTGGCGCTGGCCGCGGTGGCTTTGGTGCTCATTTTCAACGCGTCGGTAACAGCACTGATCCAGCTGTACGTGGTGGGTGTGTTCGTCTCCTTCACCGTCAGCCAGACCGGCATGATGATCCACTGGAGCCGGCATCTGAAGAGCGAGAAGGATCCGGCCGTCCGCGGTCACATGCGCCGCAGCCGCGTGATCAACGCGATCGGACTCGTATTCACCGGCACCGTGCTCGTCATCGTGCTGATCTCGAAGTTCACCCACGGTGCGTACCTCGCGATCATCGCGATGATTGTGGTCTTCCTGGTGATGAAGTCGATCAAACGTCACTACGACAAGGTGAGCCGCGAGATCGCGCTGGAAGGCTCGGCGGACAACGCCCTGCCGTCGCGGGTGCGCGCGGTGATTCTGGTCTCCAGCGTGAACAAGCCGACCGCCCGGGCCGTCGCCTTCGCCCGGGCGATGAGGCCGACGACGCTCGAGGCGGTGACCGTCTCGGTGGACCCCGCCGAAGCTGCGGGTCTCATCGAGGAGTGGGAGGAACAGGACTATCCGGTGCCGCTCAAGGTCCTGGCATCGCCGTTCCGCGAAGTCACCGGCCCCTTCGTCAACTACGTCAAATCGATCCGGTCGAAGAACCCCCGCGACGTGGTCTGCGTGTTCGTACCCGAATTCGTGGTGGGTCATTGGTGGGAGCAACTGCTCCACAATCAGACGGCTCTCGTGGTTCGGACCCGCCTCCACTTCACCCCCGGCATCATGGTCATTTCCGTGCCGTACCAGTTGCGCTCCTCCGAAGCCGCGATCGACCGTCTGCAGCGCGAGGATCCGCTGGCGTGGAGACGGATCGGCACTGGCCTGTCGGAATCGGAGTTCGAGCAGGCTCAGCGAAACCAGCAGCCTTGATGGGGTGGGTGCCTGGGCTGGTGCTCGACGGCGTGGAGGTGGGTCCCGTCGCGCACGGCGGGCATTGTGTCGCCCGGGTGGACGGCCGGGTCGTCTTCGTACGGCATGCCCTGCCCGGCGAGCGGGTACGGCTCCGCCTCACCGAGGTCGGGGCTCGCTTCTCTCGGGGCGACGCGATCGGGATCGAACGGGCAACTGACGGACGGGTGAGGCAGCCGTGCCCGGTGTCTGGTCCTGGCGGCTGCGGCGGGTGCGATTTCCAACACGCCGCGCTGCCGGCGCAGCGTGAACTCAAGCGGGCGGTCGTGGCGGAGCAACTCCAGCGGCTCGCCGGAATCACCTGGGCGGGTGAGGTCGAGGCGGCGACGGCATCGGAGAACGGTCTCGGCTGGCGCACGAGGATGAAGTACCGCGTCACCCGCGACGGTCGGCTGGGGCTTCGCCGGTCGCGCTCGCACGAACTGGTCGCAGTGCCCGAACGAGGCTGTCCGATCGCCACCGTGCCGGTGACCGACGCGCAGGGATGCCGAGCCGGCGCGGAGGTGCTGGTGGCAGGTCGACAAGACCCGGCCGTCCTGGTGGACGGCGAGCTCGTGTCCGGCAGCGCCGTACGCACAGAACGTGCGGCCAGCCGGTCGTACGAGGTCGCCGCAGCCGGGTTCTGGCAGGTTCATCCTGGCGCTGCCGATCTGCTCTCGACCGCCGTGGTCGAGGGTTTGAGTCCCACCACCAGCGAGCGCGCATGGGACCTCTACTGCGGAGTGGGGTTGTTCAGCGGGGTCCTGGCCGATGTCGGGGTCACGGTGAAGGGGGTCGAGTACGACAGGACCGCAGTCAGGCTGGCGCGTCGGAACGTTCCCGAAGCCACCTTCGACGCCGGCCGCGTCGAGCACGTCATCGGTCGCTGGCCCAGGCACGTGGACCTCGTGGTTCTCGATCCGCCTCGCACGGGCGCGGGTCGCGCGGTCGTCGAGTTGGTCGCCAGTCGCAGACCGCGCGCCGTGGCGTACGTCGCCTGCGATCCGGCCTCGCTGGCGCGCGACCTCGGGACGTTCGCCGGTGCCGGGTACGGCGTGACCAGCCTCAGGGCCTTCGACCTCTTTCCCATGACCCACCACGTCGAGTGCGTCGCGATCCTGGAACCTCGGAACGCCGGTCGATGATCGGCGGAGGCGTGGTGATCGTATTGTTCGGGGTAACCCCACGGACGGTGATATCTTGACGTCAAGATACTTTGGAAGTCCGCACCAGGAGGAAAGAGTCATGAGCGTCAACAGCTTCGGGGCACGGGCAACGTTGGATGTCGACGGCACCTCGTACGAGATCTTCCGTCTCGATGCGGTCGACGGGCAGAAGAAGCTGCCGTACAGCCTCAAGATCCTGCTGGAGAACCTACTGCGCACCGAGGACGGTGCCAACATCACCGCCGACGACATCAGCGCACTCGGTGCGTGGGATCCGACCGCCGAACCAGACCGCGAGATCCAGTTCACGCCGGCGCGCGTCATCATGCAGGACTTCACCGGCGTGCCGTGTGTCGTCGATCTCGCAACCATGCGTGAGGCGGTCGGAGACCTCGGCGGCGATCCCGCGAAGGTGAACCCGCTGTCGCCGGCCGAACTGGTCATCGACCATTCGGTGATCGCCGACGTGTTCGGTACGAACAACGCCTTCCGTCGCAACGTGGAGCTCGAATACCAGCGCAACTACGAGCGGTACCAGTTCCTCCGCTGGGGTCAGACGGCGTTCGACAATTTCAAGGTCGTGCCGCCCGGCACCGGCATCGTGCATCAGGTCAACATCGAGTACCTGGCTCGTGTGATCTTCCCGCGCGTCGTCGACGGAGTGCTGCAGGCCTATCCGGACACGTGCGTCGGCACCGACTCCCACACCACGATGGTCAACGGACTCGGCGTGGTCGGCTGGGGCGTCGGCGGGATCGAAGCCGAGGCAGCCATGCTCGGCCAGCCGGTCTCGATGCTGATCCCGAGGGTCGTCGGCTTCAAGTTGAGCGGCAAGCTCCCCGACGGAACGACGGCGACCGACCTCGTGCTCACGATCACCGACATGCTGCGCAGGCACAAGGTGGTCGGCAAGTTCGTCGAGTTCTACGGGCCCGGGGTGAGCGAAGTGCCGCTGGCCAATCGCGCCACGATCGGCAACATGAGCCCCGAGTACGGCTCCACCATCGCCGTGTTCCCGATCGACTCCAAGACTTCCGACTACCTGCGGCTGACCGGACGCGACGAGCATCAGATCGCGCTCGTCGAGGCCTATGCCAAGGCTCAGGGCCTGTGGCACGACCCGGACCACGAGCCGGTCTATTCCGAATACCTCGAACTCGACCTGTCCACGATCGTGCCGAGCATCGCCGGTCCGAAGCGGCCCCAGGACCGCATCGAACTCGCCGTGTCGAAGGAAGCATTCGAGGCGGCTTTGCCGACCTACACTTCGGCCCCGGCGGCCGAAGTCCCGGTGACCCTGGCCGACGGTGCCTCGTTCGAGCTCGGCCACGGGGCCGTCACGATCGCCGCGATCACCAGTTGCACGAACACCTCGAACCCGTCGGTGATGCTGGGCGCGGGACTGGTGGCTCGCAAGGCGAACCAGCGCGGCCTGCAGCGCAAGCCGTGGGTCAAGACGTCGCTGGCTCCCGGATCGAAGGTCGTGACCGACTACTTCGAGAAGTCCGGGCTCGACAAGGACCTCGACGCGTTGGGCTTCAACCTGGTCGGGTACGGCTGCACGACGTGCATCGGCAACTCCGGCCCGCTCATCCCGGAGGTCTCCAAGGCCGTCAACGACAACGACCTGGCCGTCACCGCCGTGCTGTCGGGCAACCGGAACTTCGAGGGCCGGATCAGCCCCGACGTCAAGATGAACTACCTGGCCAGCCCGCCCTTGGTCATCGTCTAC
>JBDHZQ010000161.1:0-4887 GCA_039811945.1 Propionibacteriaceae bacterium | reverse complement strand
TCGGCGACTGCCTGCTTGATCCGGCCCCAGAGGTCGGGGTAGCGGTCGCGCATCCAGGCGTACTGGGCGACCTGCGAGCAGGCGAACACCGTGTCGGGATAGAGATCGGCGAGGGCGGTGACGTTGGAGAACGTGCGTGCGCACTTGCGCACGGTTTCCCGGACCGGCCACAGCCACGCCGAGTCGATGTGGGCATGGCCGACCGCACTCACCACGTGCTCGGAGGCATGGGCATGGCGGCTCAGGACGGCGACAAGTTCGCGTCGAGCGGCAGGGGCGGTATGGGGAATGTCACGCAGGTCGAGCACGTCGAGGGCCTGCTCGAGCGCGGTGTAGATCTGGGCTCGGCGGGCGCCCTCGGGGAGCTCGGCGGCCAGTTCGGCGAGAACGCCGAGGTCGATCTCCAGCCCGAAGATCTCCGGGTCGAACTGGGCCAGGTCCGCGGACGCGAAGCGATAGAGGGGGTCACGGCCTGCGGTGTCGAGGTCGGAGACAGCTGTGTCACGCGTGGTGTGGAGGGGAGGGTTGGAGGCGGCTTCGAGGTGCCAGACCCCGCTCTCGCCGGGCGCGAGCTCGACCGGGACCCAGGCGTTGTGCGGGTGAATGCCCTTGATCGGACGACCGTCGGCGGTCCAGGCCAGCGCCTCGGCCTGGAAGCCGGGGCTGGTCTGGTCGAACCCGAGGTCGACGACCAGTTCCCATCGGCCGGTGGCGTCGGCCGGCAAAGCGCCGGACAGGCGGAACCACGTCGTACCCCACGGCCTGCCCCACCGCGTGCCGAGTTCGAACGGGGTGTACGGCCCGGGTGCGGCTTCGGCGAATCCGACTGGTTCGCCGGGGAGCTCGTACGATTCGATCGCGAGCGGGACGCGACGCACGTAGACCGCTTCGGCGACCCGTGCCCGGGCCCGGGTGATTCGCTTCGGCAAATCTGCCAGACAGGTGTGCACGATGTCTCCCGATGAGTCTGCGGGGGTATCGGAACCCCGACTTGAATCCTTCCACCCCGGTGACAGGGACGCACACCCGGAGATCGGGTATTGCAGCGACGCCACGACGCCGGGCGTGGGAGAGTGCACCCATGACGGACAAGGCCGAACCCACCGACAGCGTCGATCCGAAGGAGGCCATGCGCAAGGCCCTGGAGGCCAAGCAGGCCCGCACTCAGGCCGGCGAACAGCACCAGGGGGGCAGCAAAGTGAGCGGCGGACCTCACAAGCAGGCAGGTGGCAAGCGCACCTTCCGCCGCAAGGCGGGCGGGTAGGTCTCGCCTCCGCCGTACCAACGTCCGTGAGCGAGCCTCAGCCGGTCGGCCCGCCTGCCGACCCGCACCCGGCCGGCGGTATTTCCGGCGCGCCGGCCCCTCCTGTGACGCTGCCGCACGGGCTGCGGCGTCTCGTCGGGCGCGACCCCCACGAGAGGGGCCGCGTGGCGAGTGCCCTCGAACTGTTCTTCGATCTCATCATCGTGGTTGCGTTTTCCGTGTCGTCGTCGGAGCTGGCTCATCTTCTCGCCCATGGCCGTGTGACCACCGGGCTGATCGGGTTCGGCTTCGCGATGTTCGCGGTCATCTGGGCCTGGATTTCGTACTCCTGGTTCATGTCGGCCTTCGACACCGACGACTGGTTCGTCCGGTTGGCGACGATGCTGCAGATGATCGGCGTCAGCGTGCTCACGCTGGGTCTGCCTCCGCTGTTCGCGTCGATCGACGAAGGTCACTACCTCGACAACGGCGTGATGGTGGGTGGGTACGTGATCATGCGCATCGGCATGATCGCGCTGTGGATACGGGTCGCTGCGACGAACCACGAGCGGCGGTCGGTGGCGTTGACGTACGCATCCACCCTGGTCGTGGCGCAGATCGGCTGGGTCGCACTGGCGGTCCTCCACCTCCCGATGGTGACCACGGGATTGCTAATCGTGCCGCTCTACCTGATCGAGACGATCGGCCCGTTCGTCGCGGAAACGCGCAAGGGTGGCACACCGTGGCATCCGCACCACATCGCGGAGCGTTACGGTGCCTTGGCCCTGATCGCACTCGGTGAAGTGGTGCTCGGCACTGTCACTGCCCTGGGCGCGCTGATCGGTGAGACCGGCTGGACGACCCACGCCGCCGTGCTGCTCGTCGCAGGGATCGGGATGGCGTTCGGCATGTGGTGGTCCTACTTCTGCGTGCCGTACGGGGAGTTCTTGCACCTACGTCCGGACAAAGCGTTCGGATGGGCGTACTCGCACCTGGTGCTGTTCGCGTCGATCGCGGCGACCGGTGCCGGGCTGCACGTGGTGGCCTTGATGTTGGAGGGGCAGTCGCATGCCTCCACTCTGTTCGCGATCCTGACCATCGCAGTGCCGGAGATCGTGTTCCTGATGTTCGTGTTCGTGGCGGTGTACCGGTTCTTGCCGACGTATCACCAGTTCCACACGCTGCTGGTCGTCGTCACGCTCGCTCTGGCAGGGGCCGGAGTCGGGCTGGCGGCCAGCGGGGTCAACCTGATGGTCTGCCTGCTCGTGTTGATGGCGGTGCCGTGGGTGACGGTGGTGGGGTACGAGACGTTGGGGCATCGTCATCTGGCCGACGGCATCGCCGAACTGGAGCGTCGGGCGGCCGCAAGTGCCCCTGGATTGCACGCCACCCTGGGGTAGGCCAGGATTCAGCCAGTCGACCTAGGAGGAACGGTGGCGGACAAGATCGCGCTCGGCATCGACGTCGGGGGCAGTGGCATCAAGGGAGCGCCGGTCGATCTGACCACCGGACAACTTCTCGAGGACCGGGTCAAGATCGAGACCCCGCAACCGTCGACCCCCGCGGCCGTGGCGGCGGTCGTCGACAAGATCGCCGACCAGTTCCTCGACACGCTCCCGGCCGATGCGCCGATCGGGGTGACGATCCCGGGTGTCGTTCATCACGGTGTGGTCAAAACGGCGGCGAACATCGACAAAGGCTGGCTCAACTGCCCGGGTGAGGAGTTGTTCAGCAAAGCCCTCGGGCGCACCTGCAAGCTCGTCAACGACGCCGATGCAGCCGGCGTGGCCGAATTGAGGTACGGCGCCGCCCGCGGGAAGGACGGGCTCGTCATCCTGACGACGCTAGGCACCGGGATCGGAATCGCCCTGTTGTACAACGGTGTCCTGATCCCGAATGCCGAACTGGGGCACGTGGAATTGAACGGCCACGACGCCGAAACGCGGGCCGCCGCGAGCGCGAAGGAACGGGAGGGACTGTCGTACGCCACCTGGGCGACCGAACGGCTCCAGCCGTACTACTCGTACCTGGAGTTCCTGCTCTCGCCCGACCTGTTCGTGGTGGGCGGTGGCGTGTCCCGCAAGTCGGACAAGTTCCTGCCGCTGCTCAAGCTGGACACGCCGATCGTGCCGGCGCAACTGCGCAACGCCGCAGGGATCATCGGAGCGGCGGCGCTCGCAGCGGATTGACGCCCCAGCATGACTGATCTCGTCGTCGTCGGCGCGGGCCTGTACGGCCTGACCATCGCCGAGCGGGCCGCAGCGGATCTCGGGCTCAATGTCGTGGTGGTGGATCGACGAGACCACATTGGCGGAAACGCGTACAGCGAGGTGGACGCGGAGACCGGGATCGAGGTTCATCGGTACGGGGCGCACCTGTTTCACACGTCCAATGCCCGGGTGTGGGAGTACGTCAACCGGTTCACGGGATTCACGTCGTACGTGCATCGCGTGTACACGACCCACCGCGGTGAAGTGTTCCCGTTGCCGATCAACCTCGGCACCGTCAACCAGTTCTTCCGCTCGGCGCTGGGCCCGCAGGCGGCTCAGGAACTGATCGCGGGGCAGGCGTCCGAGGTGGCCAGGGTGCCGAGAAACCTCGAAGAGAAGGCGATTTCTCTGATCGGACGGCCACTCTACGAGGCGTTCATCGCCGGCTACACGGCCAAGCAATGGCAGACCGACCCGACGTTGCTGCCCGCCGAGATCATCAGCCGGCTGCCGATTCGGTATACGTACGACAACCGGTACTTCTCGGACACGTGGGAAGGCCTGCCGGTCGACGGGTACACGGCATGGTTCGAGCGGATGGTCGATCATCCGCGGATCGAGGTACGGCTGGGGGTCGACTTCCTGGGCGGTGGGCCGTACTCGAAGGAATCCACCCGCGGGCAGGTGCCGGTCGTGTTCACCGGCCCGATCGACCGGTACTTCGACTTCGCGGAGGGTCCGCTGACCTGGCGAACCCTGGACTTCGAGTGGGACGTCAAACCCGTCGGGGACTACCAGGGAACGTCGGTGATGAACTACGCCGATGCGGGGGTGCCGTACACCCGAGAAATCGAGTTCCGACACTTCCACCCCGAACGGTCGTACGCGACCTCCAAGACCATCGTGGCGAGGGAGTTCTCGCGCTTCGCCGAGGCGAGCGACGAGCCGTACTATCCGGTCAACGCCCCCGCCGATCGGGAGCGGCTCCTGAGGTACCGGGCGCTGGCCGCCGCCGAATCCGGGGTGTGGTTCGGCGGTCGCTTGGGCAGTTACCAGTACCTCGACATGCACATGGCGATCGGGTCGGCGTTGACGGCGTACGACAACGAGGTACGGGAGTCGATCGCCACATAGCGCCTTCGAACGGAAGGGCTTCAATCTCCGAAGGAGAAGTGCCGGTCGCGACGGTCGGCGGACAAGGGCTCCCAGGTGAGGGTGCCCGTCCCGAGCGGCTTGCGGGCCGCGCGGGCCAGAACACCGGAGAACTCGCTGATCGCCTCAGCGGCATCCTCGCCGGTCGAATGGAGGAAGAGGTCGAGACCGTCGGGGGCGGGGCGAGCATAGGCACGTACGCCACCGTCGACCGACGCGGTCACCGGGACACCGTCGACAGATCCGGGGTAGTGCTCACAGCGAGCGAGGGCCGCGTGGATT
>JBDHZQ010000160.1:0-4892 GCA_039811945.1 Propionibacteriaceae bacterium | reverse complement strand
GTCCCGTACGGCCAGCCAGGTGCACAACCGAGTCAAACGGGCCAGTACGGCGCCCAACCCGGTCAGCCGCAGCCTGCGCAACCCGGCCAGTACGGCGCTCAACCCGGCCAGTACGGCGCCCAACCCGGTCAGCCGCAGCCTGCGCAACCCGGCCAGTACGGCGCTCAACCCGGCCAGTACGGACCGCCGCAGCCTCCGCATCAGCCGTACCAACACACACCACCGCCGCCGAAGAAGAAGCTGAACCCTGTGGCGCTCGTGGCGATGATCCTGGTGCCCGTGCTGTTGATCGGGGGCGTGGGGTATTACTTCCTGACCCGAAACACCACGACCACGACCGCGCCCCCGCCGGTGACGGCGACACCCACGCCAAGCAAGGCGGGGCCCAGGGCCACGGCCACGATCACACCGGGGGTACGGCCGTCGGCCGGCCCTGTGAGCAAGCGCGGGTTCACGCTCACTGGCACCACCGTGACTGGCTACAAGTTCACCTCGACGATGCCCGACGGCTGGGTCCTGAGCACCCGGAACGGCACGACGAACAACGGCGAGGTCTCCACCCAGCAAGGCGATGCGGCGGTCGCGTACTACGGCCCCTACACCATCGAGCCGCAGGCGTTGTGCGACTTCTTCGTCGAAGACGTGCGGAGCGCGGCCACGGACGAGACCACGCCGATCGACGTGATGTGGGGTGAAGACGCGGTCCAGGGCACCGAGATCAATGTGCTGCCGAAGGGCTCCACCTCTCGGACCGTGCTGGGCTACTACTGCAGCGAACAGAACGGGCAATCCTTCATCGTGCAGACGTTGGCCTACGAGTCCAGCGCGGCGATCGCCCGTACCGCCGGAGAGCAGTTCCTGCGGGACTGGATCTGGACCACCTGACCTGACCGGTTGACCGTCCGGCTCGCGCGAGCCCACGTCCACCGAAATCCAGGACTAGATCCTGCGCCTCGCGGCACCCCGGTCGGCCGACTGGGCCAGCGACGCGAAGATCTTCAGGGCCTGGGAGACGGTCCGTTCGCGGCTCGCCGGGGCCCAGCCGAGTTCGTCGCGGCGGGCGCGCCGGGCGGCCAACTCCTCGTCGGGCACGACCAGTTCGATCCTTCGGGCCGGAATGTCGATTTCGATCACGTCTCCGTCCTCGACGAGGCCGATCGCGCCTCCCGACGCGGCTTCCGGGGACACGTGGCCGATCGACAGCCCGCTCGAACCCCCGGAGAACCGGCCGTCGGTGATCAGTGCGCACTTGGGGCCCAAACCGACTGCCTTGATGTACGACGTCGGGTACAGCATCTCCTGCATCCCGGGACCGCCCTTGGGACCTTCGTACCTCACGACCACCACGTCGCCCGGCTCGATCGTGCCTCCCAGGATGGCTTCGACCGCCTGCTCCTGAGACTCGGAGACTTTGGCCGTACCTCGGAACGTCCACTGCTCGGACGGCACTCCGGCTGTCTTCACGATGCATCCGTCGGGTGCCAGATTTCCTGTGAGTACGGCCAAACCGCCTTCGGTCGTGTACGGGTGAGCCGTCGACCGGATGCATCCGCCGACCGCGTCGGTGTCGAGCGTCTTCCAACGATTGGTCGACGAGAAGGCTTGGGTCGTCCGGACACCACCGGGAGCCGCGTGGAACAGCTCGAGGGCCGTGGCCGAGGTCTTGCCGCTGCGGATGTCCCACGTGTCGAGCCACTGGTCGAGGGTCGCCGAATGCACCGCGCGCACGTCGGCGTCGAGGAGTCCTCCGCGGTGCAGCTCACCCAGGATTGCGGGAATCCCGCCCGCCCGGTGGACGTCCTCCATGTAGTAGTCGTGGCTGTTCGGCGCTACCTTGCACAGGCACGGCGTCACCCGCGAGAGCCGGTCGATGTCAGCCTGGTCGAAGTCGACCTCCGCCTCGTTGGCCGCCGCCAGCAGGTGGAGCACGGTGTTGGTGGACCCGCCCATGGCGATGTCGAGGCGCATCGCGTTCTCGAACGCCGCTTTGGTCGCGATCGACCGTGGCAGCACCGACGAGTCGTCGCCGTCGTAGAAGGTCTTCGCCAACTCGACCACCAGCCGACCGGCGTTAAGGAACAGGTCCTTCCGGGCTGCGGAGGTGGCCAACGTCGAGCCGTTGCCTGGCAAGGCCAACCCGATCGCCTCCAGCAGACAGTTCATCGAGTTGGCGGTGAACATGCCCGAACACGAGCCGCACGTCGGGCAGGCGTTCTCCTCCACGATCGCCAATTGCTCGTCGGACACGGTCGGGTCGGCGGCCTGCACCATCGCATCGATGAGATCCAGGCCGACCTCGACCTCCCCGTTCGTGATGACCGCACGTCCGGCCTCCATCGGGCCGCCCGACACGAACACCGTGGGGATGTTCAGCCGCAACGCAGCCAGCAACATGCCGGGCGTGATCTTGTCGCAGTTCGAGATGCAGACGAGCGCGTCGGCGCAGTGGGCGTTGACCATGTATTCGACACTGTCGGCGATCACTTCACGGCTGGGCAGCGAATAGAGCATGCCGCCGTGTCCCATCGCGATTCCGTCGTCGACGGCGATCGTGTTGAACTCGCGGCCGACTCCGCCGGCCTCCTGGATCGCCGACGACACGAGGGCGCCCATGTCCTTGAGGTGCACGTGTCCGGGTACGAACTGGGTGAACGAGTTCGCGACCGCCACGATGGGCTTGCCGAAATCGTCGTTGGTCATCCCCGTAGCGCGCCACAGAGCCCGGGCTCCGGCCATAGTGCGGCCGTGGGTCGTGGTGCGAGAACGCAGTGCGGGCATCGGTACCTCCTGTTGCTCTGGCCAGGGTAGTGCGGGGTCCTGGCCGAACCCGGGGCTGACCGCCCACCGGCACGAGGAGCGGGCCTGGCCCGTACGGCCTACTTCGGCGGTCCGGGGACTGGCGCCTTTCGCCGCAGGACACTGCCCAGATAGAGCGCGAGCCCGGCCCAGACGAATCCCATGCCGACCCAGTACAGGGTGGGCACCGTCTGACCCAGCACCGTCACGCCGAGGATCAAGGTGATCGACGGGGCGACGAACTGCAGCATCCCGAGCAGCCCGAGCGGAATCCGAGGGGCAGCGATCGCAAACAACCACAGGGGCAAGGCCGTGACGGGCCCGCTGGCCACGAGCAGGGCAGTGAGTGTGGGAGTCGTACCCCACGTCCCACCCGGCCCCAGCCACAGCAGGTACGCCAACGCCAACGGCGCCAGCAATCCCGACTCGACGGCAAGACCCTCCAGCGAGCCCAACGGGGACCGCTTCTTCACCACCCCGTACGCCCCGAACGTCGCCGCCAGCGTCAACGCCACCCACACCGTCTTCGTCATCGCCACGCCGATCACGCCGACCCCCACCGCGGCCACGCCGATCCCGAGCAACGAGGCAGGAGTCGGCCTCTCCCGGAAGAAGATCGCCCCGAGCACGACGTTGAGCAGCGGATTGAGGAAGTAGCCCAACGACGTCTCGGCCACGTGGTTGCTGTTCACCGCCCAGATGAACGTCACCCAGTTGGCTGCGACCAGCACCGCCGCGAGGACCAGGCGCGGCCACAGGCTCCGGGCCAGCCGTACCCACGTCCACGGCCGACGCAGCACCAGCAGGCAGACGACGACGAACACGAACGACCACACGATTCGGTGGGCCAGAAGTTCCCAGGCGCCCGCCGACTTCAGCATCGCCCAGAACAGCACCAGCACGCCCCAGAGCACGTACGACATCGCTCCCTGGACGATCGATTTGGCGTCCGGCTGCTGAGTCACGCGGGTTAGCTTCCCACCACGGTACGGCTGCGCCCATCGGATTCTCACGGGCACGTACGCGGCCACCAGCCACGAACGTTGTCAGCGCTTCGCCGTACCCTCGCAGCATGTCGAGCAGGACCCGGCCGGACTTCGGGACCTTCGTCGACCACGTCCGCCGGTACGGTCAGCGGCGCGCGTGAGTGCTCAGGAACGTCCACATCACCTGGGCGGACGTATTCATCCAGGCGTGAGTCGCCCCAGTCACGGTCACGAGTTCCACGGCGCTGTTCGAACACCCGGGCCAGCTCTGGCGCTCCGCCTTGGCGATCGTGGGATCCGGTGCCGTCGACGCTGCAGCGGAACAACCGTCCGCGGCGGCGATCATCGCCACTGACTCCTGCACGGGTCGGTAGTCGGCGAGAGACCGCCCCTCGCCCTGCCCTCCGCCGATCGGCACGTTCGTGTCTGCCGTGCCGTGGATGTGCAGCAGCGACACAGGTGTCGTCGGCTGACAGGGGGTGAACATCAGGGTGGCCGACTGTACGGCGACCCCGGCGACCACGTCGGCCAACTGGCAGGCGATCCGGTACCCGAGCATGCCGCCGTTCGAATATCCGGCGACGTAGACCTGGTTGGCGTCGACGGGGTACGACTTCGACAGGGCGGCGATGAGGTCCCGGACGAACCCCACGTCGTCGATGCGCTCACGCGCGGCATATCCACAGCAGGCCCCCGCGTTCCAGGTGGGGAGAATGCCTGACGGGGTGGGTGCCGAGTCGGGATAGGCCGCGACGAAGCCCGCCGAGTCGGCCAGTTGGTCGAAGCCCGACCGCGGCTCGAACTCCGCACCGGATCCTCCGCCACCATGCAGCACGACGACCAGCGGAACGTGGCTCTTTCCCGCCAATGACGCAGGGACGTACAGCTCGTAGGTGCGGGCCACACCGCCGGAACTCAGGCTGGCCTTGAGATGGCTACTGGTCGGGGCGGGATCGTTGGGCGTTGCGCCGCTCCCGCGCGAGCACGAAGCCAAGGCCACGAGCAACAGGAGGGTTGCCAGGGCTGCTGCCGTGGCCCGCATCAGCTGGTGTCGGGCGGGGTAGCCTGCTGTGAACATGGCTTCAATTTAGACAAGTGCCTTGTCAAAAT
>JBDHZQ010000159.1:0-4899 GCA_039811945.1 Propionibacteriaceae bacterium | reverse complement strand
CCAACCGATCATCAGCTCCACCGACTCGATCGACGTCGACGGTCTGTTGAACTTGGAGGAGTTCGCCGACCGGACCGGGCTCGAACTGCCGGACGGGCCGTACGACACCATCGCGGGGTACTGGGTGGCCCAGCACGGCAACCTGCCCCAAGTTGGCGATTCGATCGAGGCGGATCTGACTTCGTCCCGGGGGAGCGAGGGCAGCCCGACGGTGCCCGTCGTCATGACGATCAAGGAACTCGACGGTCGCCGGGCGGCGCGAGTGACCGTGCGGCGGCGCGACGGTGTGATCACCCAGCCCGTGTCCCTCGACCCTGTCGAAAGGGCGACCGAGGAGTAGCTCGGCCCGGCCGAGACACCGGCCCCGATAGTCTCTGGCCAACCCACACCGACAGGAGGTAGCGGTGCACGATCCCGACGGGTCACGGCTGCTGACCGGGCCGGAAGTCGGGGGGTTGCTCCACGCTGCCGTGCAGCACGCCGGAGGGGTGTTGATGTCGTGGCACCTCGATCACGTCGATTCGAACCCGCACCGTTCGACGACAGCGACCTATGTCGCCAAAGTCCAGTGGTCGCATGGCATCAGGCGGGAACTCCTGGGCGTTTCGGCACGGGCGGGAGGACTTGCCCGTACGGACGAACGGGCTGCCATCTTCGCCGACGGTGATCGGGAAGTCGCCGTCTGGATCTATCCCAACGATCCCGACCTGCCCGGACTGGCGCGTGCGGCGTACCCCTCGGAAATGGCCGGGGTTCTCAACGAGTACAGAGTTTTTCCGACCCCGATCGGCGTCGATCAGGTCCGGCTGGACATGATCGGTTATCGGCCTCGCCGCAGAGCCGTCCTGAAGTGCACCGTAACCGAGCCGGCGCGCGTCCTCTACGTCAAGGTGCTCCGGGAGAAGTTGTTCGAACCGGTACGGCTGCGGCATCAGTTGTTGCTCGAGGCCGGGGTGCCTGCGCCGCCGATCATGGCCGCGACCAGCGATCATCTGCTGGTGCTCGACGAGTTGCCCGGTCGGCCGCTCGCGAGAGCGATCTTCGACGACGAGGACCCGACGACCGCAGAGCGATTGATCGACGTCCTCGACGCGATGCCGGCATCCCTGGCCCAGCTGGACCGTCGGCCGCCGTGGGCGGATTCGATCGCCCACTACTCGCTGATGGTCGCCCAAGCCATGCCGTCGCTCGAATCACGCCTGACCTGGATGACCGATGCCATCACGTCCGGACTAGCCGGGATCCCTCACGGCGACGAGCCGACTCATGGGGATTTCCACGAGGGCCAGGTGTTCGTC
This sequence comes from Propionibacteriaceae bacterium, assembly GCA_039811945.1. GTDB lineage: Bacteria > Actinomycetota > Actinomycetes > Propionibacteriales > Propionibacteriaceae > Fen-668. The sequence continues at coordinate 3,601 of JBDHZQ010000159.1, read as the reverse complement.
TACGAGGGTGTGGTGTCGGGAATCCTGGACGTCGACACGGTCGGCCCGGGTCGGCGAGCCGACGACCTCGCGTGTCTGATCGCCCACCTGTCGACTGTTCAGCGCATGAACGCCCGTCAAACTCAGCGCGTCCACCACCTGTTGAAGACCTGGGTACCGGTCTTCGACGAGCGGGTCGACGCCACCGAACTCCGGCTCCGGGCGGCCGCTGTCATCATCTCGCTGGCCACAGGGCCGTACCGCAGCCAGGAAGCCGCCTGGGAGCGCGAGACCGTCGGGATCATCGACGCTGCCGAGGCGTTGGTACGGCAGGTGGTGTAGGCAGCGCGGGCTTACGCGAGAGTACGGCGAAGAGCGGTCTCGAGCGGCGTCGGTGTGAGCCCGAACGTCGTCTGTGCGGCCGAGGAGTCGACCACGAAGTCTTCGGTGAACTGGTAGGCCGTGTCGTCGAGGCTGCGCATGAGCGGCGAGATTCGCAACGCTTGCCGCACGATCCTCGGCAGTAGAGACACGCGGACCTCTGGCTTGCCGGTGACGGGGGCCACCGTCGCCACCAGCTCCCTGATGCTCGCGGGTTCGGCGGTCGGGACGTGCCACGGTCGCCCGTAGGCCCGGTCATCGGTCGCGAGCGTTGCGGCCAGGGCGCCGATGTCGTCGAGGTAGGTCCAACTGTGGAGCGTGTCTGGGCTTCCGAACATGAGCCGTACCGGTCGTCCGGCCGCGGCAGGGGTCAGGACGTAGGTTTGGACGTACGACACACCCGCGCGGGAGCCGGGGCCGAAGTAGTCGCTGGGGCGCACCTCGGTCACGCGGACCCGGCCAGCCTGATGAGCGGCGAGAGCCTCGTGCCACATGCGCGCGCGAACTGCGCCCTTGCCCGTCGCGTGGAGGGGCAAGTCCTCCGTGAGTGGGCCTGCGTGCGGGCCGTACCCATACAGGTTCGAGATCGTGACCAGCGAAGCGCCGACGCTCACTTCGCGGCCGTGGTCGAGATCGCGTGGTCGATCGTCAACCCCTTACGTGACCTCCGATCGCAGCTAAGGAACCGCTGATCAATCATGTCCCGGCTGCGGCGCACCGGATCGGGCGATCCGCTACCCCCACATCTCTAACCCGTACGCCCGGTACGACCACGAGATGTGGTGGGACCGGCTCATCGGAGCCCGGCACGTCCTCGCTCGGGACAGCATTGATCAGCGCTTCCCTGAGAGGTCGCGGGTGGTGCGGTCGTACGGCAGAACCCACCACTCGGGCCCAACCCGGATTAGGCCTCCATGACCGGCGTGGAAGATCCTTCTTTGAGGTGTCGGAGGTTGTCGAAGAAGAGCGAGGCGATCGCGGCCACGGCGAGGGCGGCGGCTGGCAGAAGCATCGAGTCGGCGAGAGCTCGGGCGAACTTGTCGGCCACGAAAGGGGGCATCGCTGCGCCCTCACCGCCCATCGACGGGGTCGTGGCGCCGGGCAGCTCGGCCGCGATCCTCGCTTCCATCAGCACGGCAATCGCGGCAGACCCCATCACCGAGCCGATCTGCCGGGTCGTGTTGTAGACCCCGGAGCCAGAGCCTGCGAGATTCGGAGGCAGATTGCGGTTCGCACCGGTCGCCAACGTGCCCCAGACGAACGAACTGGCCGCTCCCATGAGCAACAGCGGAAGCATCAGCTGCCAGATCGGCGCGGTGGGCGTCATGATCCGGCTCATCCAGACCACCCCGATCGCCATCGCGAACAACCCTCCGGCTGCGAGGGTACGAGGATGGACCCGGTCCACGAGTCGTCCAGCCAGGGGTGCCAACAGCGCGCCGGCCACCGCTTGGGGCGCCATGAGCAAAGCCGCCCACGTCGGGTCGAGCTGCCGTACCACTTGGGCATAGATCATGAACGGGAACACCATCGCCGTGACGGCGAACCCCACGCACGCGATCCCTGCGTTGGCCACGCTGAAATTGCGGTCGTTGAACAGGATCAGCGGCACCAACGGTTCCTTCGGATTTCGCCATTGCCACCACGCGAAGACGACGAGCAAGACCGCGCCGACACCGAGCAACAGCGGCACCGAGAACGGCCCCCAAATGTGGCCCCAGGCGTACTGATGTCCTTCCTGGATCGCGAACACTCCGCAGAACAGTCCGATCGCACTGAGGACGACGCCGACCCAGTCGAACGAATGCGAACGTTTGTCGAGGCGTGGGACCAGACGCAGCACCAGCACGAACGTCAGCAATCCCACCGGCACGTTGACGAAGAAGATCCACTCCCAGCCCAGCGCGTCGATGAGCACGCCGCCCAGGATCGGTCCGACCAGAGTGGCGATGCCAGCCACGGCTCCCCAGATCGCCATGGCGCCCCCTCGGCGCTCCGGCGGGAACAGCCGGGTGATCACGGTCATGGTCTGCGGGCTCATCATCGATCCGCCCAACCCTTGGATGACACGTGCGGCGATCAGCCACCCGATCGAGAGCGACAAGGTGCCGGTGAGTCCGCAGAGCAACGACGACACCGTGAATGTCGTCAGCCCGACGAGATAGATCCGCTTCGGACCGATCCGATCGCCGAGGCGGCCCGTGATGAGCATGGGTACGGCGAACGCCAGCAGATAGGCGCTGGTCACCCACACCACGGTGTTGATTCCGGCGCCGAAGCCCTTCATGAGTGCGGGTACGGCGACCGACACGATCGTGGAATCGACCAGAATCATGAAGAACCCCAGCACCAGGGCCCACAGGGCGCGCCAGGCGTCGCGTGGCACGACCACCTCGTCGACCCGTTTCACAGTGTCGGCCATGCGGTATCTCCTGATTCGATGCGGGAGCGGAGGTCGGCGAGCCAGTCGCGCTCGGCTCGGCGGAGCAGGGTCGAGTCGTCGCCGGAGAGGTCATGGACGGTGGGTACGGCACGACCGGTCGCAGCGCCCGACATCGATTCCCGCTCGGAGAGGTCGGAGTCGAGCCGGTCCAGACGGATTCGTACCGAAGTCGGCCCATTCTCGTTGGCGAGGACGTGGAGTTCGGCGATGGCATGTGCCGCGAGCCGCTGGCTCATGGCCTCCCTCCCGGTAGTCCGGATGGAATATTCGCCGTGGGAGGCCCAAGGTGTCAAGGAACGTCCGATGTTGCGATCGAGATCGCGGATCAGACCGTGGGCGGCGGTGGCGGATTCCTGTCAGTGGCCACCGGGAGACTGGTGCTCATGACGTGCGACGAACACGAGGGTTTGCCCGTAGTGACGTTCGGCAGCCGTGCCGAACTGAGGGCCTGGTTGGAGGCCGAACACGCCAGATCGGCAGGTGTCTGGGTACGGCTGGCGAAGTCGGGCTGCGGGGTCGACAGCGTGTCGTTCCTCGACGTGCTGGAAGAAGGATTGTGCTTCGGCTGGAGTGAGTCGACCCGGCACGCTGGGGACCGTGTGACGTACCTGCAGAAGTTCACCCCGCGCCGCACTCGCGGCACCACGTCGGAACGCAACCGCCGGCTGGTCGAGGAACTCCGCTCCCACGGGCTCATGACCCCGGCCGGGGAGGAAGCCCTGTGAGATCGGTCCTTTCACGTTGGTCCGCTGGCTTCGCGAGCATCGGGCGAACGGCGACGACCTCACGTCGGGTGCA
>JBDHZQ010000158.1:0-4908 GCA_039811945.1 Propionibacteriaceae bacterium | reverse complement strand
AACTTCGTGAGCCGTCTCAGCTGCATGTCGAGGATGTAGGTCGCCTGCACCTCGGACAGATCGAAGGCATCGATCAGGCGGGCCTTGGCCGTGGCCGCATCGTCGCTGGACCTGATGATTGCGATCACGTCGTCGATGTCGACGATCGCCACGAGGAGCCCCTCGACCAGGTGCAGTCGGTCGGTGGCTTTGCCGAGCTGGAACTGGGTACGGCGTAACGTCACCTCGATCCGGTGGTCGAGATAGACGTCGAGCAGCTCGCGCAGAGACAGGGTGCGGGGCTGACCCTCGACCAGAGCGACCGCGTTGATCCCGAATGAATCCTCGAGTTTCGTGAGCCGGTAGAGCTGGTCGAGCAGGGCCTCGGCGTTGATGCCGTTCTTGACTTCGATGACCAGCCGCAGCCCGTGAGTGAGGTCGGTGAGGTCCTTGATGTCGGCAACGCCGGTCAGCTTCTTGTTCGCAACGAGTTGCTTGACCTGCTCGATGATGCGTTCGGGGCCGACCATGTAAGGCAGTTCGGTCACGACGATCCCGCGGCGCCGAGGGCTGACCTGCTCGACCCGGGCGGAAGCTCGGATCCTGAACGTACCTCGGCCTGTCTCGTAGGCGTCCCGGATCCCGTCCAAACCGATAATCTTGCCGCCGCCCGGCAGATCCGGGCCGGGGACGAACCGGATCAGTTCCTCGACCGTCGCATTCGGGTTTCGCAGCAGGAACTTGAGTGCCTGCACCACTTCGACCAGGTTGTGGGGCGGAATGTTCGTGGCCATGCCCACCGCGATCCCGGTCGCCCCGTTGACGAGGAGATTCGGGAACGCAGCCGGCAAGACGACCGGCTCGGTCCCCTTGCCGTCGTAGTTGGGGCGGAAATCGACAGTGTCCTCGTCGAGACCCGCGGTCATGGCCGAGGCGGCCTTCGCCATGCGGCACTCGGTGTAGCGCATCGCTGCCGGTCCGGCGTCGAGCGATCCGAAGTTCCCGTGGCCGTCGACCAGCGGCAAGCGCATCGCCCACGGCTGTGCCATGCGCGCCAGCGCGTCGTAGATCGCGGTGTCACCGTGAGGGTGCAAGACACCCATGACCTGGCCGACGACCCGGGCGCACTTGACGTACGAACGGTCCGGCCGGATCCCCATGTCGTCCATCGTGAACAGAATCCGTCGCTGCACCGGTTTCAGACCGTCGCGCGCGTCGGGCAGGGCCCGCGAGTAGATGACCGAGTACGCGTACTCCAGGAACGACGACTCCATCTCACTCGACACGTCGATATCGACGATGCGTTCGGTGACCTCGTCATCCGGCTCGGATGTCGTCCTCCTGACCATCGGCCCTCTCCGTGCGATCGGCGTCAATCCTCGACGCATTCTGTCGTGTCCGGCTGGCGGCATGTTCGAGGCGTGGCCGGTGGGTACGTGCGTACCTCGCCTCAGCTCACGTGCCGGTAAGGAACGGAAGAATCTTCCGGGCGAGTGTGTATCCGTCGGGCCCTTCGACTCGGGGGGCCGACTGAGTCAGTTGCTCGCTCGTGCGGGTGTCGAGGCGCTCTCCGGGCGTGCCGTGGGCGAGCACTTGCTCGACGGGGTTGAGCTGCCTGATGGCGATCCCACGCACGCGCTTCGGCGCGTACTCGGCGAATTCTGCGTACAGCATCGGATCGTGCTGGCCATCGTCACCGACCAGCAGCCACGAGATCTTCGGGAAGTCGCGGGCGAGTTCACGCAGCGCGTTGCGTTTGTGGTCACGCCCGCTGCGGAACCATCCGGTGTTCGTGGGGCCCCAATCGGTCAGCAACAAGGGACCGGCGGGGTAGTGGTGCCGGGCCAGGAATCGCCGGAGGAACGGCAGCGTGTTCCAGGCGCCGGTCGAGACGTACACGACGGGAGCGCCGGGGAACTCGCTGAGGAGTTGGTCGTACATTTCGGCCATCCCGGGTACGGCCTGACGCGCGCTCTCGGTCAGCACCAGCGAGTTGTAGGCGGCGATCATCGGCCGGGGCAGCGACGTCGAGATGACCGTGTCGTCGATGTCGCTCACGATGCCGAACGTCACGTCCTTGGCGACGACGAGCACGTCGGCGACGGTCGGCTCGGCCTCCTCGGTGCTGATCTCGACGGTGTGCCAGCCGGGTTCGAGGCCGTGATCGCCGATCGGCACGTCGATATAGCCGCCTGTATCTGTGACCGCGTCGTAGTCGACGCCACCCAGCCGGATCGTGACCGGCCGTGACACGCACGCGAGCGTGACGAAGTTGCGCCAGCCTCGGCGGGCGAGCAGCTTCTCGACCTCGGACGCGACCAGGCCGCGACCGCGGCGTGGCACCAACGACAGCCGGCCCAGCACCCGGATGCGTTTGTGGTTCCCGAACCCCACATAGCCGGTGACGTGCTCGTGCCACCCCAAGCGTCGAGCGATCGCCTCGATCCTGCGGTTGATCACCGTTTCGACCCGGGCAGCGATGAACGGACGAGTCGACATGACGGCCAGCCTAGTGACCCGCCAACCTCACTGCGGGCTTGAGCGGGTTCGGATCTGGCCGGCCGACCGTGCCAGGATGGGGCGGTGACCGACCCGATCGCGGCCCTTCGCGCCGACGTTTCCGCTTGTGGCTACTTCCCCGATCTCATCATCGACGGAATGTTGATCGCCATCGGCGACGAGCCGTTGCGTCGCCACCTGGTTCACCACGAGGCGACGTTCAACGAGAGTTCGCTCCATCGACACTTGACGGTGCTCGCGCTGACCGAATCCCGGCTGGTCGTGGGTCACACCGACGAGCACACGGTCGACCTCGGACCGATGCAGGCCGCCAGCACGACCGAGGCTGTGTCTCTCGATTCCTTCACGTCCGTGTCCTTGACCCGCATCGTCAGCCAACCCGAGAAGTTCGGCACCAAGGCGTCCCGCGTCGAGGAAGCATGGCTGGCAGTGGGCTGGGGAACGATGCGACGCGCCGACTTGGAACCGGCTGGGTGCGGCGATCCGGATTGCGACGCAGACCATGGGTACATGGGTACGGTCACCGCCGACGATTTGACCGTACGGATGAGAGCCGCCGCCGACGGCATCGAGAACGTCTCCAAACTCGTCGACTTCGCGGTCGACCTGCAAAGGCTCACGGGCCGGGGCTCCATGCGCGTCAGGAGCACCCGTTGACCGGGCCGTTCCTGCCGACGTACGGCGCTGGCTCGCTCACGGACGTGCTGGCATCGGTCGGGCACCATCTGGGCGTACCGGGGTGTCGCGGGGACAGCCTGTCCCTACCCCCTGGCGATCGATGGGTCGTACTGCTCGTCGACGGACTCGGCTGGGACCTGCTCCGCGCCCATCGGGACGACGCGCCGTACCTCTCCGGCCACCGACTCAAGACCGAGCCCATCACGACGGGGGTGCCCAGCACGACGGCCACGTCGCTGACCAGTCTCGGTACGGGGCTGCCGCCGGGCATGCACGGCATCGCCGGGTACACCATGCTCGACCCGGCTCAGAAGCGCATCTTCAGCCCGCTCACCTGGGACACGCCCAGCGACCCGCTGGAGTTCCAGCCGATGCCGACGATCTTCGAACGAGCCCGCGCCGCGGGGGTGACCGTGACGACGGTCCTGCCGGAGCGGTTCGACGGCAGCGGCCTGACCCAGGTCGGCCTGCGGGGGGGCCGCTTCGACTCGGTGGACGACGAGGACGACGACACGAGCCGGCTCAGCCAGACCGTCGCGGCATCGGCCCGGGGGGAGAGATCTCTGGTCTACGTGTACGACCGGCTGCTCGACCATGCCGGTCATTCGTACGGGACCACCTCTCACCAGTGGTTGACCCAGCTCATGCGGATCGACGGGTTCGCCGAGGACCTGCGGGCCGCCCTTCCCGAGTCGACCCGCCTGGTGATCACGGGAGACCACGGGATGGTCGACGTGCCACGCGAGCACCGGTACGTCATCGAGGACGACCCCGATCTGCTCCGCGACGTCGACTTCATCGGCGGGGAGGCACGGCTGCGTCAGCTGTACACGGTTCGGCCCGACGAGGTGGCCGCGACGTATCGGTCGGCGTTGGGTGAGCATGCGTGGGTACGGACACGCGCGCAGGCCACCGCCGAGGGTTGGTTCGGCAAGAGCGCACCTCGGGTAGCGAACCGGTTCGGCGACGTGCTGGTGGCGATGTGCAGCGATTGGGCGATCCTGACAGCTCAGGTGCCGGGGGAGTTCGGCCTGTTCGGCATGCACGGGTCGCTCACCGAGGCAGAAATGCGGATTCCACTGATCGTCGATTGACGATCCTCGACACGCTGGGAGCAACCGGGTGAACCCACTCATCGACGTCGCCGAACTCCGACGCCTGTTGGACGCCGACCCACCGCCCACTCTCCTCGACGTGCGCTGGTCGCTGGGAGCGACAGACGGGGAAGAGCAGTATCTCGCCGGACACCTGCCCGGCGCCGCATACGTCGATCTGGACACCGAACTCGCCGGTCCTCCCGGACGCGGTGGACGGCATCCCCTCCCGAGCGCTGAGGTCGTGACCGGGGCGATGCAGCGGGCAGGAGTGCGTTCGGATCGCAAGGTCGTGGCGTACGACGCTGGTCCCGGCTTTTCCGCGGCACGTGCGTGGTGGGTCTTGACCGACGCGGGGCATCCCGACGTCGTGGTGCTCAACGGTGGCCTGGCCGCATGGCGTGGTGCTGGCCTGCCCATCGAGACCGGGGACGTGGCCGCGGTCCCCGGTGACTTCGTTGCCGTACCCGGGCATCGGTCGGTTCTGGACGCTGAGGGGGTACGGCAGCACCTCGCCAGCGGTCGGGACCTGTACGACGTACGGGCGGCCGACCGCTTCGCCGGCCTGAACGAGACGGTCGATCCGGTTGCCGGTCACATCCCGGGAGCCCGGAATCTGCCGATCGGGACCCTCACC
>JBDHZQ010000157.1:0-4966 GCA_039811945.1 Propionibacteriaceae bacterium | reverse complement strand
GGTCACGGTGTCCGTGTCGCTCATCGTGACCTTGTCGAAGTTCCCGATGAACGCGATCTCGTGTCCGTCGGCGACCACGGTGTAGACCTCGAACTTTCCACCGACACCGTCTTTGGCCTCGACGCGACCGCGGGTGCCGTAGATCTGCTTGACGTCGCCAACGCTCATCCCGACACTGGCGCCAGAGAGGGTGCTGTGCTTGCTCGTCGCCAGCATGATCTGGCCGATCGTGCCTTGGCCGTAGTTTCGGAACCTGACCCCTTCGGCCATGAGGCGGGGTGACGCGTCCCACGTCTTCTCGCAGATCTGGCTGGGTACGGCCCATCCCGCGTCGACGAGCACCGACACCGGCATTCCGAGGGTGAGTTGCCCCAACCCGGCGGTGGTCAGCACGTCTCCAGGCTCGATCATCGCCGTCCGGGATGGCGAAGCCGACGCCTGGGTGGAGGGCTGAGTCGGCGCCGGTGTCTGTGTCGGCGTGACGGGCGGAGGCGTGGTGGTCGCTGGTGCCGAGGCCGTCACCTCGGGCCGGGCCGGAATGCCTCGGTCCCCTTGGCCCCAGTTCTGCACGACGGCGATCGTGCCGGCCGCCAGCACGGCGATCGACGCAACACCGGCGATCGTCGCACGAACTGTACGACGACGGCCCGCGATGCGGCGGACCTCACGTGGGCTGAGTCGTTCGCTCACGGTCTCCTCCTTCAAGGTGTCGAAGTACGGGCTGGGGTCGATCTCGTGATCAGGCATGAGCTGACTCCTCGGACAGGAAAGCCGAAAGTGCGGCTCGGGCCCGGGAGAGGCGGGCCTTGACGGTGCCGGCAGGGGAGCCGGTCTCCAGGGCGATGTCGGCGATCGACAGGTCTGCCATGTGGAACAGCACGATCGCTCGTCTCTGATCGTCTGGAAGGCGGGCGAGGGCCCGGTCGATGGCGACCCGGTCAGGGGAGGGTTCACGCGGCGGGGTTGGCCGGATCGACGGGTCGGCGGCACGGGCGAACAGTCTCGACCGCCGCCAGTGCGATACGGCCGGTCGGTACGCGGTAGTTCGAACCCAGGCCTCGGGATTGGCCTCGGATCGCAGCTGACGGCGTCGATCCCAGGCATGGATGAAGGCTCCTGCACGCAATCCTGGGCCTCGGCCCGGTTGCCGCACATCGCGGTGATCTGGCCGACGAGCCTGTCGAAGCTCTCGTCGTACAAGGCATCGAACGTTGTCTCGTCCAGGAGTCGTCCGTTGCCGTTCCTCTACACCACAGACGTACCCGGCCGCGAGGTGGTTGCATCCGGACACGATTTCTTCGTGCCCGAGGGGCTGTGGCAGACTTGGGGGCTGTTGTCCCGGGTTCGTGATGCCTGCCACAGGGGGAGGTCGCGTCCGGGAATCCAGCACCACCGTACGTGACCTGTGGCACCAAGCGAGGAACGCATCATGAGCGACATCATCAAGTCCATCGACGCCGGCGCTTTGCGCGAGGACATCCCCGACTTTCGGCCCGGTGACTCCGTGAAGGTCCACGTGCGAGTCGTCGAAGGCAACCGCTCCCGCATCCAGGTCTTCGCAGGGCCGGTCATTGCGCGTACGGGCGGTGGCGTCCAGGAGTCGTTCACCGTGCGCAAGGTGAGCTTCGGGGTGGGTGTCGAGCGCACGTTCCCGCTCCACTCTCCGATCATCGAGAAGATCGAGGTCGAGCGTCGCGGCGACGTACGGCGCGCCAAGCTGTACTACCTGCGGAACCTGCGTGGCAAGGCTGCCAAGATCAAGGAGAAGCGGGACTTCTGAGGCAAGGTACGCGCACGTCCGCAGACGGGGAGACGTGAGTGGCTGACAAGGGCCAAGAGGCGCGCGGTCGCGCACGTCGAGCACAGGGTGGCTCGGTGGGTCGTCGGATTGTCAACGGCATTCGCGAAACGGTGCTTGTGATCTTGATCGCGTTGGTGATCGCCACGCTGATCAAGACGTTCCTGGCGCAGATGTTCGTCATCCCTTCGACCTCGATGCAGCAGACCCTCGAACTGCAAGACCGCGTCATGGTGGTCAAAGTCACTTCGTACCAGCGTGGCGACATCGTCGTCTTCGAGGACAATCTCGGGTGGTTGCCCCCCGAAGCGCCGTCGAGCACCCCGAAGAAGATCCTCGAATTCATCGGGCTGTTGCCCGCCTCTGGGAACCAGTACCTGATCAAGCGTTTGATCGGGCTGCCCGGAGACCATGTCGTGTGCTGTTCCACGTCAGGCCGGGTATCAGTCAACGGTCAGGAACTCGACGAGTCGTCGTACCTGTATCGAAACCCGGACGGTTCGACGGTCAAGCCGTCGGAGATCCTGTTCGACGTCACCGTGCCCAAGGGCCACATCTTCGTGCTCGGCGACCATCGCAACGCCAGCGCAGACTCCCGGTACCACCTGTGCGACACGACCCGCGGGAGCAAGGGAGCCAGTGCGTTCCCAGCCGTGTCGTCGATCCAAGGACCCGCGAAACTGAACGTCTTCCCGTTCAACCGATGGCGGACCTTCTCCGTACCCGCGGTGTATTCAGCCGTACCCGCAGCGGCTGGGGACCCGCCTGCTGTCGCCGTAGTGTCCGGGGGAGGGTGCTGACCCGATGGTCGTGATGCGTGCTTCCGGGGGGTTGTACGCCTACGAACGAGCGATCGGGCGCGCAGGACTGAGTCCCGTTGCGGGAGCTGACGAGGCGGGTCGGGGTGCTTGTGCGGGTCCTCTCGTCGCCGCAGCCACCATCTTGTCGGGCTCGCCGGCGCGGCGGATCACCGGACTGCGCGATTCGAAACTGCTGACTGCTGCCGCGCGAGACGAGTTGTACGACGAGATCCTCGCCAAGGCCGTGGCTGTCGCCTGGGTCGAGTTGTCGTCGGTCGAGTGCGATCGGCTGGGCATGCACGTGGCGAATGTCCAGGCTCTGCGGCGGGCGTTGCTCAGGTTGGACCAGGCTCCTGCGTACGTGCTGACCGACGGTTTCCCCGTCGACGGCCTGCCGGTTGCCGGCCTAGCCATGTGGAAGGGTGACCAGGTCGCGGCCTGCGTGGCGGCGGCGTCCATTGTGGCCAAGGTGACCAGGGACAGGATCATGGACTCCTACGAGAGCACGTACCCGGGCTACGACTTCGCCCGCCACAAGGGGTATTGCACGCCACTGCACCAATCCAGGCTGGACGAACTGGGGCCCTGCGACATCCACCGCAGGCGATTCGAGAACGTTCGCCGAGCCGTTAGAGTGGAGCAACCATGAGCGCCGAGGACCTTGAGCAGTACGAGAGCGAGCTGGAGCTGGCTCTCTACCGCGAGTACAAAGACGTGGTCGGAATCTTCACGTATGCGGTGGAGACGGAGCGCAGGTTCTATCTGTGCAACGCGGTCGATCTGAAGGTCAGGACCGAGGGCGGCGACGTGTACTACGAGGTCTCGATGGGCGACGCCTGGGTCTGGGACATGTACCGGCCGGCGCGCTTCGTCAAGTCTGCGAAGGTGCTCACGTTCCGCGACGTGTCGATCGAGGAGATCGCCCACTCCGAACTGCAGGTGCCCGACGGCAAGTAGCCCGACTCTGTCAAGGGGCTGACGCGGTCTGTGGATGCGGTTCGTCCGTTGTCCACAGAAGCGGAGACACGCGGCACTAGGGGGCCCGAACGGCCCATGGTCTGCGCGGAGGTGGTCCGCGTGGAGACAAGGCAGACGACAGGCAAGGTCGGCGAAAACATCGCTGCGGCGTACGTCGAATCGCTCGGCTGGCGGGTGCTGGATCGCAATTGGCGGTCGGGCCGGTTGGGTGAACTCGACCTGGTGGCGCTCGAGTCGGGCCCGCAGGGGTCACGCACGATCGTCTTCTGCGAGGTCAAGAGCAGGCGAGGCTTGGGGTACGGCGATCCCCTGGAGGCGATTACGTACGCCAAACTCGGTCGACTGCAAGCGCTCGCGCTGCAATGGCTGGCTGCCCACGACGAGCGAGGCGACCGGATCCGGGTCGATGCGATCGGGGTCCTGCTGGAGCGGGGCGTACGGCCGCACGTGACACACAGCCGCGGGGTGACCGAGTGAAGCTCGGGTCGGCGAGGTCCGTTTCCCTGCAGGGCTTGGACGGCGCGGTGGTCGAGATCGAAGCTGCGATCGGAGGAGGACTGCCTCGGACCGTGATCGTCGGCCTGCCCGACACGAGCCTCTACGAGGCGCGAGACCGGTGCAAGGCAGGATTCGCCAATTCGGACCTGAAGTGGCCCGACCAGTTGGTGACCATCAATCTGACGCCGGCGACGCTTCCCAAGTCGGGGTCGCACTACGACCTCGGCATCAGCGCGGCGATCATGGTCGCGTCGGGCTGGGTCGACGCGCGGCTTGCGGCCGAGACCATCGTGTTGGGCGAAGTTGGGCTCGACGGCCGAATCCACCCGGTGCGTGGGGTCTTGCCAGCCCTCTTGGCAGCGAGCCGGGCAGGCATCACGCGGGCGGTCGTCCCGCATCAGCAGGTTGCGGAAGCGTCGCTGGTCGACGGGGTGGTGATCTGGGGAGCCAAGCGCCTGCCTGACTTGGTGGCGATCCTGCGCGGCAAGCCCGTGCTGTACGACGACGAGCCGTTGGCCGAACCAGGTCAACCCCCGGCCGGGACGCCCGACCTGGGCGACGTCGTGGGTCATCGGGAAGCCCGCTGGGTGCTCGAAGTCGCGGCGGCCGGTCGCCATCACCTGTTCTTCCACGGCCCGCCCGGGGTCGGCAAGACGATGCTGGCGGAACGAATCCCGTCGATCCTGCCCGAACTGAGCCTGCCCGAAGCGCTGGAGGTATCGGCGCTCCACTCGTTGGCGGGAGAGGCGATCGACAGCGGATTGATCAGGAGACCGCCGTACGTCGACCCTCACCACTCCTCGTCGCTGGTCTCTCTCGTGGGCGGTGGCGCGCGAGCATCCAGACCGGGCGCCGTGTCGCGGGCGCACCTGGGAATTCTGTTCCTGGATGA
>JBDHZQ010000156.1:0-5120 GCA_039811945.1 Propionibacteriaceae bacterium | reverse complement strand
GGGTGAGTAACGGGACTCGAACCCGCGACATCCTGGACCACAACCAGACGCTCTACCAACTGAGCTATACCCACCACGCACGCGTGTGCGTTCGGCCCGAAGGCCGTGGGTCATCGTATCTCACCAGATTCGCGGTGCGCCAACCAGATGCCTCGGCGGGCACGTGGCGCGAAACCCCAGGTCTAGCGGCTGCGTCGAGCAGATCTCAACCCCCGACGGGCGGCTGCAATGCTCCCTGGTGACGGGCGGCGATGTCGGCCAGGGTCGCCTTGTCAGGACCGGGAGGGGCGACGAGCATCGCCTCGCGGTAGTACCGCAGTTCCTCGATCGACTCGCGGATGTCGGCGAGGGCGCGGTGGTTGCCGCTCTTGGCGGGAGACCCGAAGTAGATCCGCGGGTACCAGCGCTTCGCGAGTTCCTTCAAGCTCGACACGTCGACGTTGCGGTAGTGGACATGGGCTTCGAACTCAGGCATGTCGCGGGCCAGGAAGGCCCGATCCGTCCCGATCGTGTTTCCCGCGAGGGGAGCTTTGCGCGCGTCAGGTACGTACTGCCGTACATAGTCGAGCACCCGCCCTTCAGCCTCGGAGAGCGAGCAGCCGGAATCGAGCACCGCCAGCAATCCCGAGGTTCTGTGCATCGCGGTCACGAACTCGCCCATCGCCTCCAGGGCTTCTGCTGGCGGGCGAATCACGACGTCGAAGCCGTCGCCCAACACGTTCAGGTCGCCGTCTGTGACGAGGACCGCCACCTCGACCAACGCGTCGGTCTCGAGGTTGAGGCCGGTCATCTCACAATCGACCCAGACCAGGTTTTCCACCCCGGCAGACTACTGGGCCCGCCGCCCGAAGACGTCGAGCGCCCAAAGGGCCGTACCCGCCGCGCGCCACCACGTCAGCCGTACCCGGGGGGTGGCCGAGCCGTACCCAGAAAGCGTCCCTACCCTGGGGGGCATGCAACCACTCCTTGCGCGTGACGGTGACGGATGGGTCCTGTCGGTCCCGGCCGGTGACGTCGACGGAGCAGCCGCCGAACGCGGAATCGACCCTGACGGCTTCTTCTGGGAGGGAATCGCTCGCCAGCTCGTGGCGAAGAAGGCCCCGGACTTGGCCGACGACTTCACGTACGACTCCGACTTCGAGAACTTCGCCGCCGAAGGGCCGGCCAAGGCCCCGCTCGAGCGACTCAGCGCGCTCCTGGTCAGCGTGTGCGAGGACCCGGCTCAGCTACGACGACTAATCGATGTTTCGTCGCCGGCGGAGTTCGAGGACTGACCGTCCCGGGACCCATTTCCACAGCCAGGCGGCTCCGGCCCAGGCGAACAGACCGAGTACGACGGACGCTGCGGCGAGCGGGGCCACCAAGGAGATCGCGGAGATCGCCAAGGGTCCCAACATGTTTCCGGTGTCGGACACCAGACGCCATGCCGCGAGGAACTTGGTGCGAGCCTCGCTGGGCGACGCATCGGATCCCAGAGTCATGACCACCCCGGACGAGATGCCGTTCCCGAGGCCGAGCACCGCCGCCACGACGATGATCAACTTCGTGGTCGTGGCCAACGGCAGCAGCAGCAATCCGGCTCCCATCACCAGCATGGCCGGCCCGGCCACCCAGATCCGTCCGAACCGATCCATGAGCGACCCGCCCAGGAAGAACAGGGTCACGTCGAAACCCATCGAGACCGCGAACACCAGGCTCGTGGCGTCAGCGCTCAACCCGTGAGCCTCGCACCACAAGGGGAGGATCGCTTGCCGGGCGGCCCGTACGAGCATGATCGCGAGGGCCCCCGTACCCAACGTTGCGAGGGCCTTGGCGTTGGCACGGACGACCGTCGACATCGTGAGGTGGCCAGGGGTACGGCGTACGCCGCGGTTCTCTCCCGGCAGGTCAGGCAGCGCCAGGGTGACGACGGCCGCCAACAGGCACATGAGGCTGCCGAGCAGGTAGGCGGTCGACAGGCCCCGCCACACGATCGCAGCCGCACCCAGGAGTGGGCCCAAGAACCCGCCGATCCTGAAGACGCCGCCGAGCGTTGACAGGGCGCGAGCCCGGGCGCGGAGCGGGATGGCCTCGGTCAGGTACGTCTGCCTGGCGAGGCCCATCATCGATCCGGCGGGTCCGCACAGAAACACCGCCAGCGACAGCAGCCACAGGTTGGTGGAGACGTACGCCAGCATCAGCGCGCCGGCGTTGACCAGGCAGGCCAGAACGAGCGCCCGCTTCTCGCCCAGCCGCTCGGCCGCCCAGCCGGCGGGCAGGTCGCCGACCAATTGGCCGATCGCGACGAGTCCGGTGATGAACGCGGCGAGGCCGACACTGGCGCCCATGTCGCGGGCGCTCAGCGCGACCAGCGGCGCCACCGCCCCGAATCCCACCGAGCTGAGGAGGGTTGGGCCGTACGCGGCAAGCGCAATCCGCCCCCACTTCGGGGGTGCGGAGGCGTTGGTCACCGGCGGCAGCCTACTCGCGCCTCCGCGGAACGGATTCACTGCTCACGAAGGGGACACCGGCGGCCGTGGTGGAGTGGCCGGGCGATCGGGCACCTGCGGCGGAGATCGATACGCTGGTGTGGCACTGCCCCCGTAGCTCAGATGGATAGAGCGGCGGCCTTCTAATCCGCGGGTCGGAGGTTCGAGTCCTCCCGGGGGCGCAGTGTTTCCCTACGGCGTGAGGCGTGGTCGGGTGCTCAGCCCCGACGAGGCCCGCGGAATCGTCGGCGCAACTCACTACTCTGGTGGCCATGGCTGACGCGCTGCGCACGGATCTGCCGGGCATCGACCGGTACCGGCGGCTTTCCGGTGTGGACGTCATGGACCCGTCGCTGGGCCCGGCCGACCGGTTCGTGAGGAGCCGGTGGCTGTGGACGTCGGTCGTCGTGGGGTTGATGGCGATCGCTGCGCTGGTGCGCACGTACGTGATCATGAATCCCGACCGTCAGGTCGAGGGTGGCGTGATCCCGGGCCTCAACAACGACGCGCTGTGGCAGGCGGCGTCGTACGCCTTGCCCACCCTGCTCATCTGGTCGCTCGTCTTCCTGTTGGTCGACCGCTGGCGCCCGCAACGACTGCTGCTGTGGGTGCTCGTGCTGGTCTGGGGCGGGTCGATCGCGACGTACGGCTCACTGGTCGTGAACTCGTGGGCCGCAGATCGCCTCTCGATCGACGACAACGGCAACCAGTTGGCAGGGGCTCGGGCGGCGATCTACATCGCCCCCTTCGTGGAGGAGTTCTTCAAGGGCACAGGACTGTTGCTCGTGGCATTCCTGGACCGGCAACGGTTGACGAGCAAACTCAGCATGCTCAGCCTGGCGGGCCTGTCGGGCATCGGCTTCGCCTTCACCGAGAACATCGTCTACTACGCGCGGGCGATCGTGTACGGCAGTCACACGGCCGGCACGGGCGACGTCACAGCGGCCGTCGAGCAGTTGGTCTACCTGCGCGGATTCCTGACCAGCTTCGGGCATCCGCTGTTCTGCGCGATGACCGGGCTCGGTCTGGCGATCGGGCTCAGGTCGCGGAGCAAGGTGGTCCGGGTCGTGGGTCCGCTGGCCGGGTACCTGTTCGCCGCCCTGCTGCACATGACCTTCAACACGACGGCCAGCATCGCCGGAGAGAGTCAGCAGAAGTTCCTGTACTTCCTGGTGGCCTTGCCACTCGTGTTCGGCGTGGCGGGTTTCGCGCTGTCGCAGGTGTTGCGAGAAGGACGGTTGATTCGTCAGCGGTTGGGGGACTACGTACGGATGGGCTGGCTACCCGCGTCGTACCCGGAAAAGTTCGCGAAGCTGCGCTGGCGCGTGTGGGTGCTGTTCCTATCGCCGTGGTGGGGCAAACCGATCCCCACCTTCCAGTTGGTGCGGGCCGTGACGACCCTGGCCTATCTGCGTGACGCCATCGCCCGTGGCATCGTCGACGCCTCCGGGCTGTGGCGTGAACGGGAGCTTCTGGCCCAGATCAGGTCTCTGCGGGCTGCGGGAGCGCTGGACGACACGACGGGCCTGAAGCCGTACCTCAGGAGCAGGCCGCAACCGGTGTCGTACGCCCCGCCGGCCTACCCGGGCCCCTCCGGTTTGGGTGGGAACTGGCCCGCGCCTGGCCCCGCGACCGGCGCTCCGCCAGTAGGATCGGGCGCGCCCACCTACTCGACCGTCAACCCGACGTGGGGGCCACCCAAGCCTTAGGGGGAAAGCGCATGGCGAGTCCGCTGGCGACGGCACTGACGCAGTTGCGCGATTCGCTCAACGAGGTCCGTTTTCCCCTGCCGCTCGCGGGTGCCGCCGAGCAAGCCGGGATCTCGCGAGAACTGTCCAAGCAGTTGGACGACTACGTGCTGCCTCGGCTCAGTCGCATCGAAGCTCCGTTGCTGGCCGTGGTCGGCGGATCGACGGGGGCTGGTAAGTCGACCCTCGTGAATTCGCTGATCGGGCGCGTCGTGACCAGGCCGGGGGTGATTCGGCCGACGACGAAGTCGCCCGTGCTCGTCTTCCACCCCGACGACGCCCGATGGTTCGACGACGACCGGATTTTGCCCGGGCTGATCCGGTCAACCGTGTCGAGCAACGACACCCGCTCGCTGCAGTTGGTCGCCGAGCCGACCTTGCCGCGCGGGCTGGCCATCTTGGATGCGCCCGACATCGACTCGGTGGTGGAGGAGAACCGTCGCCTCGCGGGACAACTGCTGGCCGCCGCGGACTTGTGGCTCTTCGTGACGTCGGCGGCACGGTACGCCGACGCGGTTCCGTGGGAATACCTCCAACAGGCGGTCGACCGGAGCGCCGCCGTGGCCGTGGTCGTCGACCGGGTGCCGCCGGCGGCCATGCACGACGTCCCCCCTCATCTGGGACAGATGATGACCGAACGCGGCCTGGCCGACTCGCCGTTGTTCGCCGTACCCGAGACGACCGTCGACGCCGACGGCCTGCTGCCCGACGCGGCGGTGTCGCCGATCCGCGGGTGGTTGGCGGCCTTGGCTGCCGACCAGAAGACCCGGGCCAAGGTCGTGATGCAGACCCTCGACGGCGCGATCGGCTCGCTCGAACGCCAAGCCCCGTTGGTGGCGGCAGGGGTCGACGACCAGGTGGAGGCCGTGTCTCAGTTGCGGGCAGACGCGGATGCGTCGTACGC
>JBDHZQ010000155.1:0-5269 GCA_039811945.1 Propionibacteriaceae bacterium | reverse complement strand
GACCGGGCCCTGTTCGGCACCGGCGACCCGAGCCGGAGCGTGGACGAGCCTGCCTGGCTCCCCGGCCACGGCGTCGTCACCGCACCCGCCGCCCGGGCGTGGCTCGCTGATCCCGACACCCAAGCCTGGCTGCGGCGTTTGTACACCCACCCGCAGACGGGTGAGTTGGTGGGGATGGATTCGAAGGCCCGGTGCTTCACCGGTCAGCTACGCCGGCTGGTGATTCTGCGTGACGACGACCGCTGCTCCACACCCTGGTGTGACGCGCCGGCCCGTCAGATCGACCACACCGAACGGGTCGCCGACGGCGGACCCACCACCTACCACAACGCCGCTGCGGTCTGCACACGGTGCAATCAAACCCGCGAAGCTCCCGGCTGGCAGGTCACCAGCTGCCCCGACCAACCGGCCGGTGCTCGCATCACTCGAACCCCTGCGGGCGCGACGTACACCCACCAACCACCACCCATCACAGAAACCACCGCCCTGACGCCGGGAACTGAATCCGGCGCCCCACCGCCGGACTGAAAACCGAGAGCGGACTTGTGGTAGGAGTGCCAAACAAGAGCAAGGGAAACGTCGGCTGGAGACGCTATGGCACGGATCATCGGAGGGCGGTTCCGCGGGCACCCGTTGAACGCGCCGACCGGCACGGCGACGAGGCCGACCAGTGACCGGGTTCGCGAGGCAGTGTTCTCGACCATCGTGTCCTGGCTCGGTCGAGGTGACAGGCACTCTGACGAGGCGTTGCGCGGGCTAGCCTTCCTCGACCTCTATGCCGGCACCGGGGCGATGGGCCTCGAGGCTGCCAGCCGGGGGTGTGAAGCGGTACGTCTGGTCGAGAAGGACGCCCGTGTAGCGTCGTTCGCCCTCCAGAACGCGAAACGTCTCGGCGCGCGGGTGACCGTGACGCGGGCATCGGTCGGGCAGGTCGTCGGTGCTCCGGCGGATCAGCCGTACGACGTGGTGTGGCTGGATCCGCCGTACGCCCTCGGCAACGACGAACTGCTCGCAGTGACCCGAGACCTGCTCGATCACGGCTGGTTGGCCCCCAGCGGGCTGCTCGTCGTCGAGCGTTCCAGCCGCGACCCGGCCCCTGACCTCGCGCCGATCCTGCCCGACGTCTGGCAGCGCCGCTACGGTGAGACCACCATCTACTACGCGACGAGAGGAGAATCCGAATGAAGGCTGTCGTGCCCGGGTCGTTCGACCCGATCACTCACGGACACCTCGACGTCATCAGCCGGGCGGCGGCCATCTTCGACTCCGTGATCGTCGCGGTGGGCGTGAACTCGTCCAAGAGCTACCTGTTCGACTTCGGCGAGCGCCTCGACCTGGTTCGCCAAGCGTGCTCAGACCTGCGGGGGGTCACCGCCGAACCGCTGGACGGGTTGCTGGTCGACTTCTGTACGGCTCACGGCGCGACCGCGATCGTCAAGGGGGCCCGTGGCTCGACAGATTTCGACTACGAAGTCGGCATGGCCCGGATGAACCATGCGCTGACCGGCGTGGAGACCGTCGTGTTGCCAGCGTCGACGCAGTGGTCTTACGTCTCGTCGACCTTGGTACGGCAGATCGCTTCGCTCGGCGGTGACGTCACCGCGTTCGTGCCGGACGTCGTCATCGAACGACTCGAACGAAAGGTTCAGCCATGACCGATGCGCCCGACCAGGAAACCCAGACCAGGCTGGCACGCCTGCGCAAGATGGTGGTCGACGCCAGGAACGTCCCGATGTCGGCGAGTTGCATGCTCAACCGGTCGGAGGTCCTCGCCCTGATCGACGAGATCGTGGCGGGTTTGCCCCAGGAACTCGAGAAGAGCAAGACCCTGATCACCGAGCAGTTCGCGGCTCATGCTCAGGCTCGCCAACATGCCGACGAGGTCATCGAACGTGCCCGTCAGGAAGCGCGCAAGATCGCCAGCATGTCCGAGGTGGCCAGACTCGCCGACGACCACGCGGTATCCGTTCGCTCTGCGGCGGCAGACGATGCCCGGCAGATCAAGATCGAGGCCGACGCCTACATCGACAGTCGGCTCGCCGATTTCGAAGCCTCGCTGCAGCGGACGGTCGGCCAGATCGCGACCATGAGACAACGGCTTGCGGCCCGATCCCACCTCGACGACAGTTCCGTCGAGGCCCTGCCCAAGCTCGACTAGAAGGCCGACCACGCGCAGTTTGGTCGCCGTGCCGTACCACCGGTAAGGTAGTGCGTCGGTGTCACCAATGCCGTCCGCCCAGCTGAGGGGGAACGCGATGACCACGCACCACCGACTGCCCGACACGCGCTCGGGTCTCGTGATCGAGACCCACGATCTGCCGCGTCGTGCTGGCTCGATGAAGCAGGTCAGGCGTACCGCCGATGCACCGGACGAACTCGGGATAGGTGTCATCGGGGTGCCTCCGCACTCACCGATCGAGTTGGATCTGCGACTCGAAGCGGTGGGCGAGGGGGTGCTGGTCACCGGGACTGCCGAGGTCCAGTTGACCGGGGAGTGCACTCGCTGCCTGAAGCCGTTGTCCGACACGGACACCGTCGACATCCAGGAGTTGTTCTACTACCCGGGCAACGGGCCTGACGACGACGAAGCAGCGCGGATCGCAGGCGAGTTGATCGACCTCGAGCCGCTGTTGCGAGACGCCGTGGTGCTGGACCTTCCGTTCAGCCCGCTGTGCCGTGACGACTGTGCAGGTCTGTGTCCGCAGTGCGGGGCGAACCTGAACGACGAGCCTGACCACGACCACGCCGAGACGGCGGACTCGCGGTGGGCAGGTCTGGCGACATGGTCGTCGGGCGAAGCCGAGCACGTGGCCGGGGACATTCCGGCGCAAGACGAGGAGTAAGCAATGGCAGTTCCGAAGCGACGGTTGTCGCGCAGCAACGTGCGGTCCCGCCGGTCGCAGTGGAAGGCTTCCGTGCCGTCCCTCGTTCCGTGCTCCAACCCGGCCTGCAAGGCCCCGCACCTGCCCCACACGGCGTGCCCGAGCTGTGGGCAGTACGGCCCACGCGGGGCTGCGCGCCAGGTCCTGGAGGCCTGAGGCGGGCCGGCGTGAGCCGGGTACACGAACTTCTCGAGGAGCTGGGGATCGACCTTGATCCCCAGCTCCTCGTGCTGGCGCTGACGCATCGGTCGTGGGCCTACGAGAACGGCGGCGTCCCTACGAACGAGCGCCTCGAGTTTCTCGGTGATGCTGTGCTCGGTGTGGTCGTCACCGAGCACCTCTACCGCACGCACCCCGACCTAGCCGAAGGGCAACTCGCCAAACTCCGCTCCGCGGTGGTCAATGCCACCTCCCTGGCGTCGGTGGCCCGGACCCTGGACGTCGGAGACCAACTCCTCCTGGGCAGAGGTGAGCAGACCACCGGTGGGCAGGACAAGAACTCGATCCTGGCCGACACGCTCGAAGCGATCATCGGAGCCGTCCATCTCTCGGGCGGAATTGACGCCTCCGCACGCTTGGTACACCGACTTTTCGACCCCGTCTGTGCCGAGGCGGCGAAGCTCGGTGCCGGTCTGGACTGGAAGACCAGCCTCCAGGAGTTGACCGCCTCGCTCGGTCTGGGCGCACCGGTCTATGCCTTGACCGAGTCCGGCCCCGACCACGACAAGCGGTTCGAGGCGCTCGCCGTCGTAGGTTCTCGGCAGTTCGGTCCCGGTCAAGGGCTGAACAAGAAGCAAGCTGAACAAGGCGCGGCGGCGATCGCTTTCACCGCGCTCCGATCGGCCACCGACGAGGCCGAACCGGACCGTGCCTGAACTACCCGAAGTCGAGACGGTGCGGGCTGGGCTCGCGCGGGTCTTGCCGGGCCGTACCATCACCGCGGCAGCCGTATTGCACCCACGCCCGGTCCGTCGCCACATCGCCGGGCCGGAGGATTTCGCAGCCACGCTCGTCGGGCGACGGTTCGCCGTACCCAGACGGCGCGGCAAGTTCCTCTGGTTTCCGTTCGAGGATTCCGACGCCCTGGTCGCCCACCTCGGCATGAGCGGCCAATTTCGCAGCGACGCGCCCGGGGCAGACCTGGTGCGCAACACCCGCATCGTGCTCGACACCGACGACGGCCGGCAACTCCGGTTCGTCGACCAACGGATGTTCGGGGGACTGTGGCTCAGTCCTGGCGGCGGCGACGTGCCTGCCGAGATCAGCCACGTCGCGCTCGACCCGTTCGATGATCGGTTCGATCCGGTGGCTGTTGCTCGTACGATCACGCGCCGGCGCGCCGGCATCAAGACCTTGATCCTCGACCAGGGCATCGTCAGCGGCATCGGCAACATCTATGCCGACGAGGCGTTGTGGCGGGCGCGGTTGCACTTCGCGACCCCGGGCGAGGATTTGTCCGTACGGCGAGTGGCCACTCTGCTCAGGCACGCCCGTGAGGTCATGGCCGAGGCGCTGGGCCAGGGCGGCACGTCGTTCGATGCGTTGTACGTCAATGTCAACGGCGAGTCCGGGTACTTCGACCGGCGGCTGCGGGCGTACGGGCAAGAGGGACGTCCGTGCGAGCGGTGTGGGACGCCGATCCGACGCGAGCACTTCATGAACCGATCGTCCTTCTCTTGTCCCCGCTGCCAGCCTGCGCCACGGTCCGGTCGATGATCGCCGCGGCCTATCGGAGTTGGACTCCCACCTCGGCCGCGACTCTCTCGACCATCGACGTGAGTCTGTCGGCACGGTCAGGCAGGGTCGTCCGGTAGTGGGCGATGGTGAGGAGTCCGGGGCCCACGAAAGACCACGCTCGGGCGCGCAGCCATGTTTGATCATCGACTCCACACGCGATCCGGAACGCTGCGCGCGCAGGAGTGTCGAAGATGCTCCAGGCGTAGAGCAGGTCGATGGAACGGTCTCCCACGCCTATGCCCCCGAAGTCGATCACTCCGGCCAGCGAACCGTCCGGATGGGTCAAGAGGTTCTCCTCCGACAGATCCGTGTGCACCCAGCAGCGAGGTTGGGAGGCTGGAGGAACCTCGCGCAATCGCCGCCACGCCTGGCGCACTGCGGTGGGATCGAACATGTCTCTGAGTTCCTCAGCAGCCTGCTCGGCCCAGCGATCGATCGTGTCGGTCACTGGCTCTCCGCAGCGATAGCCCCAAGTGTCCGAACCGGATGGGAAGTCGATAGAGCCCGATGGGGTGGTGTAGTTAGGGCTGTGTGAGGCGCCTGTGATGGTTCTACTATGCCGCCTCGATGGCGGTCGTGGTGGTGGTGTCGGCGGCGTGTCGGGTGGCTTCGATGTGGGCGGTCAGGAGGGCCATGGAGGCCTCGGAGAG
>JBDHZQ010000154.1:0-5323 GCA_039811945.1 Propionibacteriaceae bacterium | reverse complement strand
TCAGGCCCCGTGGCGTGACTCTGGCACGTCGACAGGTTCGATAGATCGTCACGGCTCCGTTGAAGTCGGCCGCCGGGTCGAACCGCGCCAGCTGGAAGCGTCCGAGCAGGCGGCGCAGATCGCGTTCGCGAGCTCGGTCGCGAGCCCCGGCACAGACCTCCATGACAATCGGCTCAGTCACTGCCAGAGGACCGTCCGCCGCGATGAGTTCGGTGAGGGCCTGGTCGACGTCGCTGCCGGTGGCGCGGTCGAACTCGACCCAGGCGGAACTGTCGACGAGAATCATGCGGCGTCGACCGGTGGCGCTTCCGGGGGCAACTCCCGGATCGCCCGTGCCCCGCGCATAGCGAGGGCCTCGTCGCGGGTCATCGGGTCACCGGCCAGGTGGCGCAGGGCGAGGTCGACGGCTTCTGTCTTGGTCCGCACTCCAAAGCGTTCGATGATCATGTCGACGTAGTCGTTCTCGATCTCGATGTTGGTACGGGTCCGTGCCATACACGTACTTTACACGTGGTCCCGAACCGGCGAACGCAGCGCTTCCTTAACGCGTCGATCGCCCTCCCAGACAACGGGTGATCGACGCGCCAAGTGCGGCGAACCAGCCGATGGACTCTGCGGCCGTAGCCTCTAGACGCCGCGGGTCCTGGCCTGTCGGATCCGGTTGGTGATGTCCGACACCTTGGCGTAGGTGTCACGATCGCCGCGAGTCATCAGTTCCTTGATCTTGCGGTTGGCATGCATGACGGTCGTGTGGTCGCGGTTGCCGAAGGCCTGACCGATCTTCGGCAGGCTCAGGTCGGTGTGTTCCCGGGCGAGGTACATGGCGATCTGCCTCGCCAACGCCACACTCTGCGCACGTCCCGGCCCGACGATCTCGTCGACGGTCATGTCGAAGTACCCGGCTGTCTCGGCAATGATCATCGAAACCGTGATGGGCCGTTCGTTGGATTCGGCGATCAGATCCTTGAGGACGGCCTTGGCCAGCTCGAGCGACACGGGCTGCCCCTGGAGCGAGGCGTACGCCGTCACCCTGATCAGCGCTCCCTCCAGTTCACGGATGTTCGACTGGATCTTGGTGGCGATGAACTCCTGGACGTCGGCCGGGACGACAAGCTTGTCGGCCGTGGCCTTGTTGCGCAGGATCGCAATGCGGGTCTCGAGGTCCGGCGGATGCACGTCGGTCTGCAATCCCCACTCGAACCGGCTGCGCAGGCGCGGCTCGAGTGCCTCGAGCAGCTTCGGCGGTCGATCGGATGTCAACACGATCTGCTTCTGCGCGTTGTGGAGCGTGTTGAACGTGTGGAAGAACTCTTCCTGCGTCTGGATCTTCTTCTCCAAGAACTGGATGTCGTCGATCAACAGCACGTCGACGTCCCGATAGGCGCGCCGGAACTGTTCGGTGCGGCGGTCGCCGATCGCGTTGATGAAGTCGTTGGTCATCTCTTCGGTGGAGACGTACTTGACCCGCAGGTGCTGGTGGTACGTGTGCACGTAGTGGCCGAGCGCATGCAGCAGGTGGGTCTTGCCGAGGCCTGACGGTCCGTAGATCACGAGGGGGTTGTACGACTTCCCCGGGGCTTCGGCGACGGCGGTGGCAGCGGCGTGAGCGAAGCGATTCGACGGCCCGGTCACGAACGTGTCGAGCGTGTACTTGGGGTTGAGCCGGTCATGGTCGGCCCTCGGCTTGGCCGGAGCGGGTTCAGGTGTGTCCACGACATCGGGCAGGGGTTCTGCCGGAACAGATTCGGTCCCACCGGCGTGGAGGGAAGGATCGACCGAGACCCCGATCGACAGGGAGGTGCCTGCGGTCTCCGAGAGCACGTTCTCGATCCGGGGGCGCAGGCGATTTTCCAGGCGATCCCGGGTGAACTCGTTCGGCGCAGCCACCATGAGCGTGGCGCCCAAGATGGTCAGCGGAGAGCAACTCGCAACGATGACGCGGCTCGGTGTATCGAGAGAATCGAGAACGACTGTCCACAGGTCGTCCAAGGACTGACCAGACGTCGCCAACGCCTCGTCTGTCATCACATACCGCCTTGTCAGGGCCCTGTTCGCTGCCACGGATCGCCATGCAGGAAAGCCGCTCTGACACTCTTTTCCACAGTCGGTCGACCGACTTGTGGAAACGCGAAGCACCTGGTCGTAGGACCTGCCTTGGGGAACCCTGGTCGAAACTAACTGGCCACAGGGTCGGGCGCAACTTGATGTGACCGTTTCTTCGTGTTGCCCGGCGTGTCGTCTGGAGTTTGCCAACGGGAGGATGTAGCGGATCGTCGGGTTTGCTCCGGAGGTTCTCCCCCGCGTATCGTTGCGAGGTCGCTGGCGTCAGCGAACTGTTCCGAGTGCGTCCCTTCCGGCGCCATCACTGAAGACCCTGGGGAGACTCCCATGAGCAAGCGCACGTTCCAGCCGAGCAACCGCCGGCGGAGCCGCACGCACGGCTTCCGCACCCGGATGCGGACCCGCGCCGGCCGCGCGATTCTGGCCGCGCGTCGCCGCAAAGGCCGCGCCGAGCTCTCCGCCTGACCGGTGCTGCCGGCGTCGGCTCGTTTGCGGTCGTCGGCCGAGTTCCGGGCCACGATCCGGAATGGCCGACGCGCCGGGCGGCCCACACTTGTGATCCATGCCGCCGTACGCCCCTCCGGCCCAAGTCGGGCCGGTTTCGTGGTGTCCAAGGCGGTCGGTTCTGCCGTACAGCGCAATCGGGTGAAGCGCCGCCTTCGGCACCTGGTTGCGCCCCGCTTGGCCGTGTTGGTCGAGCCGATGGATGTCGTCGTACGTGCCCTGCCGCTGTCGGCGACAGAACCCGACCGGCTGCCGAAGGACTTCGACTCCGCCTGGTCTTCGGTGACGGCACCACGATGAAACACATCCTGATCGCCTTCGTGAAGCTGTGGCGCAAGGTCATCTCGCCGCTCTACGGAGACGTGTGCAAGTTCCACCCCACCTGTTCGGCGTACGGCTTGAGGGCCCTCGAGACGCACGGTGCGGTCAAGGGCAGTTGGCTGACGTTGACCCGGATCGCGCGGTGCCATCCGTGGTCGATGGGCGGGTACGACCCGGTTCCGGGTACGCCGGAAGCCGCAGCCTGGGCGGCCGAGCAGGCAGCCGAGGAGGCCGGGCACACGGCCGGCGTTGCCGCAGCCGCCACACTTGAGACCAAGCCTGCAACCGCAGACGAGCCGCTCGCCGACCAGCGAGCCGACGATAGAAGGACCGCATGACGGCACTACTCACGACGCTCACGATCTTCTTCGGCATCGGCGATTCGATCATGAGCCTGCTGAACGCCCTGATGACACCGCTGTACGCAGCCGTCTCGGGCATCCTCGTCGGGGCGTACTACCTCTGGCGGCCCTTGACCGGTGACGGCAACGGCTGGACCTGGACGCTGTCGATCATCAGCCTGACCGTCGTCATCCGCACGCTGCTGATCCCCCTGTTCGTCAAGCAGATCAACTCGGCCCGCAACATGCAGCTGATCCAGCCGAAAATCAAGGCGTTGCAGGACAAGTACGGCGCTGATCGCGAACGCCTCGGCCAAGAGACAATGAAGCTCTACAAGGAAGAGGGCGTCAACCCGGCCGCGTCGTGCCTGCCGCTGCTGTTGCAGATGCCGATCTTCATCGCACTGTTCAACGTGCTCAACGGGGTAGCCCGTGGTCATTCGTCGGGGTACTTCTTCGACCAGCATCCCGAACTCGTGCAGTCGCTGGGCGATTCGTCCATCTTCGGCGCCCGGCTGGCCGGTACGTTCTTCCCGATCGGTGACTTCGGGGCCACGCAGATCCTGGCCCTGGTCCTGATCGTGTTGATGACCGGCGTCCTGTTCATCACCCAGCTCCAGTTGATGAGCAAGAACATGCCCCCGGAATCGCTCACGGGGCCGTTTGCCCAGCAGCAGAAGATGATGCTCTACATCTTCCCGGTGATCTTCGCCGTCGGAGGCATCTCGATCCCGGTCGGTGTGCTCATCTACTGGTTGACGTCGAACCTGTGGACCCTCGGTCAGCAATACCTCCTGATCCACAACAACCCCACCCCGAACACGCCTGCCTACATCGACTGGGAAGAGCGGATGATCCGCAAGGGCAAGGATCCCAAGGCGATCCAGGCCGCGCGCATCGCCAAGCGGGCCCCCCGGAAGGCCCCGGCCCCGACCGTTGCCCCGCAGCCGAGCGGAGGGGCGACGACGACGGGTACGGCGACTCGTCCGGCCGTGCAGCGCCAGCAGATTCAACGACAGCAGCCGCGCAAGTCAGGGCGAGCCGAACGCAAGAACAGCCCCGGATCGGGCCCCAAGCCCACCGAAGCGGCCAGCGACTGAAGACAAGGAGTCACCCATGACGGAGACCACCGAGACCACCGAGACCGCCGAGGTCGAGGTCGAGGCGCCCGCCGTACCAGCAACCCCAGCAGCCGAGGCAACGCCAGTAGCGCAGGCGGAGGAGCCGCTCGAGAACGAAGGCGAGATCGCCGCCGACTACCTCGAAGAACTGCTCGACATCGCCGATCTCGACGGGGATATCGACACCTACGTCGAAGGTGGCCGAGCCCACGTGTCGATCGTGACCGACGGCGACCAGCTGGTCGGAGCGAACGGGGAAGTCCTCGACGCCCTCCAGGAGTTGGCCCGGTTGGCGGTCATGACCGAGACCGGCAAGCGCAGTCGGCTGATGCTCGACATCGCCGGCCATCGTGACCGGAGGCGCAAAGAGTTGCGGGCGCTGGCCGAGGATGCGATCGACGAGGTCAAGCAGACCGGGGAAGCCGTACGCCTCTCGCCGATGAATCCGTTCGAGCGCAAGATCGTCCACGACGTCGTGGCCGCTGCCGGGCTGGTCAGCGAATCCGAAGGGGAAGAGCCCCGGCGCCGAGTGGTCGTACGGTCAGCCTGAGTCCCGTGCCCGAGCCGCAACCGGCCCCTCCGGCCAGCGCAGCCGCTCTGTTCGGTGACCGATGTGGGTCGGTCGAGTCGTACGTGGCGATCCTCGCGACCCGGGGAGTCGAGTGGGGACTGATCGGCCCGCGGGAAGTGCCGCGCCTATGGGAACGACACATCCTGAACTCTGTGGCGGTGGCACCCCTCGTCGGCGCTGGTGCGCGCGTGGTGGATGTGGGATCCGGCGCTGGACTGCCGGGGATACCGCTGGCGATTCTGAGGCCGGACGTGTCCGTGACCTTGCTGGAACCGCTCTTGCGGCGGTTCACCTTCCTCGAGGAGGTCGTCGCCGAGCTCGGACTCGGTGCGCAGGTGAGTGTCGTCCGGGGTCGAGCCGAAGAGCACGAGGCGACGTACGACGTGGTCACGTGCCGGGCGGTG